>NZ_CP026003.1:3976349-4351168 GCF_003086795.1 Stenotrophomonas sp. SAU14A_NAIMI4_5
GGGCGAACGACCCTGACTACCAGAGCTTGTGGCGGGCACTGGACCACAACCCAAGCGGTATGGATTCATTGATCACGCGTTGTGGATTGACGGCGCCTGAGGTGTCCTCCATGCTGCTGGCCATGGAACTGGCGGGAATCGTGGTGTGCGTACACGGCCGCTACTGTCGAACTCCCTAGTTTCTTCACCTCCACAGCGTCGCGCGACGCAGGCCGAGGGGCAATGAAAGAGAGCATTCTTGACGTACTGTTGTACCTGTTTGAACACTATTTCAGCGAAGATGCGGACCTGATCCGTGACCGCGACTCGCTGCAGAATGGCCTGATCCAGGCCGGTTTCAGCCCTACCGAGATCAACAAGGCCTTCGACTGGCTCGATGCGCTGGCTGCCCAGCGGCCGAGCGTGGCGCAGGCCCGGGTCGACGGTCCCGTGCGCATTTTCCACGGCCCCGAGCTGGACAAGCTGGACGTGGAATGCCGCGGTTTCCTGCTCTATCTGGAACAGCACGGCATCCTCGATGCCGACCAGCGCGAGCTGGTGCTGGACCGTGCCATGGCCCTGGACCAGGACGAACTGGACCTGGACGACCTGAAGTGGGTCGTGCTGATGGTGCTGTTCAACCAGCCCGGCGCCGAGGCAGCGTATGCCTGGATGGAAACGCAGATGTTCATGGACGAGCCAGAACCCCTTCACTGATCGTACACTTGGGGACCAAGCGCATTCAGGAGCGTCCCCGTGAGTGAGTGGTTTCACGCCCAAGGCAACCGCCAGCAAGGCCCGTTGCCGGCGGAGCAGTTGATCGAGCTTTTCCGCAGCAACGAAATCACCCTGGACACCCTGGTCTGGCGCGACGGGCTGCCGCAATGGCAGCCCCTGCGCAGCGTGGTCGACGAACTGGGGCTGATCGTGCCGGCCGTCGATGCACCGGCCAGCGCGCCGCCACCGCCGGCGGCCCCGCAACCGCCCATCCTGCCGCCGGAAGCGCCTTACCACGCCAGCGCCAGCACCGCGTTGCCGCCGCCGAAGAAGGGCCTGTCCGGCTGCGCGCTGACCGCCATCATCGGCGGCGTCGCCCTGCTGGTCCTGGTGCCGATCCTGGCCATCCTGGCCGCGATCGCCCTGCCCGCCTACAACGACTACGTGATCAAGTCCAAGGTCGCCGGCGCGATTACCGCCCTGCAGCCGCTGAAGGAACAGGTCCAGCGCTTCGCCGACGACCAGGGCCGCTGCCCGGGCGCCAACGACGCCGGCTTCCCCGAAGCAGGCAGTTTCGCCAGCCAGGGGCTGTCTGCCGTGCACATCGGCCGCTTCAACAACGGCCATTGCGGTATCGAAGCCACCCTGGCCGTCCCCGGCAAGGCGATCGACGGCGACCTGCTGTGGCAGGAATACGACCGCGACAGCGGCCGCTGGGAATGCACCGGCGAAAGCGACAACAAATACCTGCCCGTGCAGTGCCGCGGCTGAGCCGCCGGCCGCGCAGGCAGCCTGAAATCCAAGGATGACCCAACAGGGGAACGCAATGACTGAGTGGTATTTCGCCGAAGGACAGCAACGCCAGGGACCGTTCCCGGTCACCGAGATCCGCCAGCGCTTCCAGCGCGGGCAGCTGACCCTGGACACGCTGGTGTGGCGCGAGGGCATGGGCCAGTGGGCCGCCCTGCGCCAGGTCGTGGACGAACTGGGCCTGCAGACCCTGGCCGAGGCCAGCGACAGCAGCGCCGCGGGCGGCTTCGACCTGCGCGGCGACTATGCCGCCATCGACAACGGCACCGCCCCCCTGCCGGGCACCGGCGCACTCAGCAGCTCGCCCTACAGCGCCCCGGGCGCGGCCAGCGGCGACTACAGCCAGGCCGTGCAGGGCGGCGAGGTGGTCTATGCCGGCTTCTGGAAGCGCTTCGCGGCCTACCTGATCGACTATTTCATCCTGCTGATCCCCAGCTGGATCATCGGCATGGTCCTCGGCGTGGGCATCGGCCTCGGCATGGGCGCGGCAGGCGGTGGCGATACGGCCACGGGCGTGGCCGCGCAGCTGGTCAGCGGCCTGGCCGGCCTGGCCATCTCGATGGTGTACTACGCCTGGTTCCACGCCTCGGCCGGCGGCGCCACGCCGGGCAAGATGGCCGTCGGCATCAAGGTCGTGCGCGGCAACGGTGAGCGCCTGACCCTGGGCCGCAGCATCGGTCGTTACTTCGCCACGATCCTGAGCAGCATCATCCTGTGCATCGGCTACCTGATGGCGGCGTTCACCGACCGCAAGCAGGCCCTGCACGACATGGTCTGCGACACCGTCGTGGTCGACCGCTGGGCCTTCACCGACCAGCCGCACCTGCAGCGGCGCGAGCTGGGCACGGTCACCGTCGTGATGCTGGTCATCGGCGGCCTGATGGTCCTGGGCGGCGTGATCATCTCGATCATCGCAGTGGGCGTGATCGCCAACATGGCCAGCTGAGCCTGGCCGACGGCGCCGGCAGGCGGCCGTCATCACGCCCCGCCCCTTGACAGGGGCCCTCCGGGCGTGATTCCTCTAATAAGGAAACCTGAACGCCCGGCACACTACCGGGCGTTCAGTTTATGGATTTGCCCGTGGCCGCTTCACTAATGCGGCCGTTTGCTCCACCCTAGCGGCCCCTTCCCCCGGTCCGCCCACAGACCTTTCCCGACATGCCCAAGCACCTGCTCATCGTCGAATCGCCGGCCAAGGCCAAGACGATCAACAAATACCTCGGCAAGGATTACACCGTCCTGGCCTCGTATGGGCATGTGCGCGACCTGATCCCGAAGGAAGGCGCGGTCGACCCGGACAACGGGTTCGCCATGCATTACGACGTCATCGACAAGAACGAGAAGCACGTCGATGCCATCGCCAAGGCCGCCAAGGGCGCCGACGACATCCTGCTGGCGACCGACCCGGATCGCGAGGGTGAAGCGATCAGCTGGCATATCGCCGAGATCCTGAAGGAGCGTGGGCTGGTCAAGGACAAGCCGATGCAGCGCGTGGTCTTCACCGAGATCACCCCGCGCGCCATCAAGGAAGCCATCAACCAGCCGCGCGCCATCGCCAGCGACCTGGTGGACGCCCAGCAGGCGCGACGCGCGCTGGACTACCTGGTCGGTTTCAACCTGTCGCCGGTGCTGTGGCGCAAGGTGCAGCGCGGCCTGTCCGCCGGCCGCGTGCAGAGCCCGGCGCTGCGCATGATCGTCGAGCGCGAGGAAGAGATCGAAGCCTTCATCGCCCGCGAATACTGGTCCATCGCTGCCGAGTGCGCGCACCCCAGCCAGCATTTCAACGCCAAGCTGATCAAGCTGGACGGGCAGAAGTTCGAGCAGTTCACCGTCACCGACGGCGACACCGCCGAGGCCGCCCGCCTGCGCATCCAGCAGGCCGCGCAGGGCTCGCTGCACGTCACCGACGTGGCCAGCAAGGAGCGCAAGCGCCGCCCGGCGCCGCCGTTCACCACCTCCACCCTGCAGCAGGAAGCCTCGCGCAAGCTCGGCTTCACCACCCGCAAGACCATGCAGGTGGCGCAGAAGCTGTATGAAGGCGTGAACATCGGCGACGAAGGCACCGTCGGCCTGATCTCGTACATGCGTACCGACTCGGTGAACCTGTCGCAGGACGCGCTGGCCGAGATCCGCGACGTGATCGCCCGTGACTACGGCATCGCCTCGCTGCCGGACCAGCCCAACACCTACCAGACCAAGTCCAAGAACGCCCAGGAAGCCCACGAAGCCGTGCGCCCGACCTCGGCCCTGCGGACCCCGGCCCAGGTGTCGCGCTTCCTCACCGACGACGAGCGCCGCCTGTACGAGCTGATCTGGAAGCGCGCCGTCGCCTGCCAGATGATTCCGGCCACGCTCAACACCGTCAGCGTCGACCTGTCGGCCGGCAGCGAACACGTGTTCCGCGCCAGCGGCACCACCGTCGTCGTGCCCGGCTTCCTGGCCGTGTACGAGGAAGGCAAGGACAACAAGAGCGCCGAGGACGAGGACGAAGGCCGCAAGCTGCCGGCGATGAAGCCTGGCGACCGCATTCCGCTGGAACGCATCCTGGCCGAACAGCATTTCACCCAGCCGCCGCCGCGCTTCACCGAAGCGGCGCTGGTGAAGGCGCTGGAAGAGTACGGCATCGGCCGTCCCTCGACCTACGCCTCGATCATCCAGACCCTGCTGTTCCGCAAGTACGTGGAAATGGAAGGCCGCAGCTTCCGTCCGTCCGACGTCGGCCGTGCGGTGTCCAAGTTCCTGTCCAGCCACTTCACCCAGTACGTGGACTACGACTTCACCGCCAAGCTGGAAGACGAGCTCGATGCCGTCTCGCGCGGCGAGGAAGAGTGGATCCCGCTGATGGCCCGCTTCTGGGAACCGTTCAAGGAGCTGGTGGAAGACAAGAAGGAATCGGTCGACCGCGCCGAGGCCAGCGGTGCCCGCGAACTGGGTACCGACCCCAAGACCGGCAAGCCGGTCAGCGTGCGCCTGGGCCGTTTCGGGCCGTACGCGGCCATCGGCAGCACCGCCGAGGACGCCGAGGAGAAGCCGAAGTTCGCTTCGCTGCGCCCCGGCCAGTCGATGCACACCATCTCCCTGGAAGACGCGTTGGAACTGTTCCTGATGCCGCGCGCACTGGGCCAGGACAAGGATGAGGACGTCAGCGTCGGCATCGGTCGTTTCGGCCCGTTCGCCAAGCGCGGCAGCACCTATGCCTCGCTGAAGAAGGAAGACGACCCGTACACCATCGACCTGGCCCGCGCCGTGTTCCTGATCGAAGAGAAGGAAGAGATCGCGCGCAACCGGATCATCAAGGAGTTCGAGGGCAGCGACATCCAGGTGCTGAACGGCCGATTCGGCCCGTACATCAGCGACGGCAAGATGAACGGCAAGATCCCCAAGGATCGCGAGCCGGCATCGCTGACCCTGGCCGAAGTGCAGCAGCTGATGGAAGAAACCGGCAAGCCGGTGCGCAAGGGCTTTGGCGCCAAGAAGGCCGCCGCGAAGAAGGCCCCGGCCAAGAAGGCGGCGGTGAAGAAGGAAGCCGCGCCGAAGAAGGCCGCTGCGAAGAAGGCGCCGGCCAAGAAGGCGGCGAAGAAGGCAGTGAAAAAGGCCGTAAAGAAGGCCGCAGCCAAGAAGTAGATCCACGCCATGCGCGGATGATCTGCCGGGATGTGCGGACCAACGGTCCGCACCCACCGCTTCAACAGGCCGGGATGTGCGGACCAACGGTCCGCACCCACCGCACCGTCGGCACCCACCACCCGTTCTGCACGCCACGGGGGGATAATGAAGCCCCACGTCGGGCCGGCCTTCCCCATGAAAGAACTCACCCTCGATACTGCTGTGGCCACGCTGCGCGCGGGGGGCGTGATCGCCTACCCGACCGAAGCTGTCTGGGGCCTGGGCTGCGACCCTGCCCATGAGGCGGCGGTGCACATGGTCCTGCGCCTGAAGCAGCGCCCGGTCGAGAAGGGCATGATCCTGGTCGCCGCCGACCTGCCGCAGCTGGAAGGCTGGGTACGGCTGGACGCGCTGCCCGACGCCCGCCAGCGCGCGGTGCTGGCCAGCTGGCCCGGCGCCAACACCTGGATCCTGCCGGCCGGCCCCCGTGCGCGCCCGTGGGTGACCGGTGAACACAGCGGCATCGCCGTGCGCATCAGCGCCCACCCGCTGGTGGCGGCGCTGTGCCGCGCTTGGGGCGGTCCGCTGGTGTCCACCAGCGCCAACCTGGCCGGTGAACCGCCGGCGCGCAGTCGCGAAGAACTGGACCCGCGTCTGCTGCGACTGCTCGACGGCATCCTCGATGGCCAGACCGGCGGCCTGGCCCAGCCGACGCCCATCCGCGACGCGCTCAGCGGCAGCATCCTGCGCTCCTGATGCGCCGATTGCAGTGCCGCGGCAATTCGCGCAGGCTGCAGCCATGAACCTGCTGCGCCCTGCCCTCTGCCTGGCTCTGTCGATGCCCGTGGTGGCTTTCGCTGCCGATGACGTGCGGGTCTACCGCTGCGTTGGCAGCAACGGCGCCGTTGCGCTGCAGGACAAGCCCTGCAGCAGCGGCCGTCAGGAAGTACGCGACCTGCAGCGCCCGCGCGACCCGCCGCCGCGTACGGTCAGCACCGATACCCCGCCGCCGACGCCCGCAGCGACGCCGGACATGGGCGTGCGCGAGGTCCGCCACGTCTACATCCAGCCGCCGCAGCCGATGTACGAGTGCGTGCGCGACGACGGCAGCCGCTATACCAGCGACAACAACGAGGGTAATCCGCGCTGGGTGCCGGTATGGACCACGGTCTGGTACGGACCGGGCCCCCATGGCGGACCGCGCCCGCGTCCGCCGGGACCGGGCCCGGGAGGCGGCGCCATCGGCATCGGGCCTCCGCCGGGGGCCGGCGGCATCCCGGTGCACCGGCCGCCGCTCGGCTACGGGGTCAACGTGCCCGGCGGCAACGTGCTGGTGCGCGACGCCTGCAGCCTGCTGCCGCCGCGCGAAGTCTGCTCGCGCCTGCGCGACCGCCGCTGGGAGCTGGACCGCCGCTACAACAGCGCGCTGCAGAGCGAACGCACCGCGATCAGCAACGAGCAGCGCGGCATCGACGCACGCCTGTCGCAGGACTGCAGCGGCGGCTGAGCGCTGCGCTTTGGTGGATGCCCACCTTGGTGGGCGCTCTGCTCCTGCTTTGGTAGATGCCCACCTTGGTGGGCGCCGTTGTTGGCCAGCGTCAACCAAGGTTGGCATCTACCAGGCGGCGGCCGCTGCTGTAGGCTGCTGGCATGAAGAAACTGATCTGGCTGGCGCTGTGCCTGCTGCCCGGCGCTGCCGCGGCCGAGGAGATGGTGATCTACCGCTGCACCGGCAGCAGCGATGTTCCCACCGTGCAGCGCATGCCCTGTTCGGCCGGCATGAAGCAGGAGATCGTGAAGCTGCCCGGCTCCGCGCCGTCGACGCCGGCTGCAGCCCCCGCGGCCGCTCCCACGCCAGCGCCGGTCGCCGCCGACCCCGCGCCTGCAGCGCCCGTCGCTCCCACACCGCCGCGCGCGGGCCAGGAACGCATCATCAGCGAGGCCTATATGGTCGAGCGCGAGGGCGGCGATGCCATCCTCGACAGCGCCCTGCTGCCCCGCCCCGGTGATGCCGCGGTCGATGAGAACGCGCCGCCCAAGCCGCCGCTGCCGCCGATCTTCCAGTGCCAGGACTCACAGGGCGGCCAGTACCTGCACGAGTACGAAGCCGCACCGGGCCGCTGCGAGCTGATGAACGTCAGCGGCCTGGGCGGTGCCACGCCGGTCAATGCGGCCAGCTGCGAAGTGGTCAGCGACCGTTGCAGCGAAGTGGCCGAGGCGCAGCGCTGTGGCAGCTGGCAACAGCGCTTCCGCAATGCCCGCGGTCGCGAGCGCTTTGCCTCGGAGGAAAACCGCGATGCCGCCCGTGCCGAACGCGAGCGCCTGCAGGCGGTGCTGGCTGCGAGTGATTGCCGGGTGCCGGAGTAGGCGCTGCCGCCCGGCGTTGATGGGATCAGAGCCCTTTCCTGCGGAAAGGGATCCGACCCCGGGTCAGGGTCAGAACCCGTACCGCAGGAAGCCGCCGTCGACCGCGATGCACTCACCGGTAACGTAGCTCGACGCCGGCAGGCACAGGAAGCCCACCGCTGCGGCCACTTCTTCCGGCTCGCCGATGCGGCGCATCGGCGTACGTGCGATCACTTCTTCGTAGTAGTCGGCATCGGACAACGGGCCGGACGTGCGCCGGGTGCGGATGTACCACGGCGCCACCGCGTTCACCCGGATGCCGTCCTCGGCCCATTCCACTGCCAGGTTGCGGGTCATCTGGTGCATCGCCGCCTTGGTCATGCCGTACACCACGCCGCTGCGCACATGGGTCAGGCCCGAAACGCTGCCGACGTTGACGATGGACGAGGAGGCGTGCCTGGCCAGCAGCGGATGCGCGTAGCGCGACAGCTCGAAGGCCGAGAACAGGTTGGTCTCGAAGATCTGGCGCCACTCGTCCTCGGAATACTCGGTCGCCGCCTTGGTGACGTTGCCGCCGGCGTTGTTGACCAGGATGTGCGGGCCGTCGCTGTGGTCCTCCACCCAGTCCAGGATCTGCCGGCGGTCTTCGTCATCGGAGACATCGGCGGCCAGCGCATGCACCTGCATCTGCGGATGCACGTCCAGCAGTTCGTCGCGCGCGGTTTCCAGCATGTCGATATCGCGGCCGACGATCATCAGGTCGGCGCCGAAACCGGCCAGTTCGTGTGCGATCGCCAGGCCGATGCCGGCGCTGGCACCGGTGATCAGGGCCGTCTGCCCGTCCAGGCGCCACCGTTGCTGGGTCATGAGTTCTCCGGGGCCGCGCCCGCTGTATTTCGATGCCGCAAGGATACGCGTCACAGCAGGGCGTTGCCGACAGTGCGACACTGCCGCATCACCCGCCCCGGAGCACCACGATGCGTCTGCTGATTCCCGTCTGCCTGTCGGTCGCACTGCTGGCCGGTTGCCAGAAGCCCGCCCCGCCCAACCCCGAGAAGCCGCCGCAGCCGCAGGCGCTGGCCAAGGCCATCAACCAGCCGCTGGACCGCGCCAAGGACGTGAAGAAGACCGTGGACGCCGGTGCCGAGCGCGAGCGCAAGGCCGAGGCTGAAGCAACGCAGTAGCGGATGAGAGGTAGCGCCGGGCCATGCCCGGCGAGCGCGGAGCGCGGCCTCCAGAATCCGCCGGGCATGGCCCGGCGCTACCAATAAAAAAAACGCCCGGCCGGAGCCGGGCGTTTTCATTACCAGCAAATGCCGGTCAGAACCCGCAGAAGCAGTACGCCAGTGCCTTCACCGGTGCACCGTTGCCCTTCTCGCGCGCGGCGTTCTCGACGAAGCGCAGCTGGGTGTCCACTTCAGGCATCGTGCGCGCCAGCATCATCCGCGCCACGCCCGAATCGGCCAGCATCCAGGCACCGGCATGGCTGCCGGCGAACCCACTGATGAACTGCGCGAACGGGGTGGCGGGCTTCTCGATGTAGCGCACGCGGTACTTCTCGTCATTGCCCAGCTTGGCACGGCTGGCGGCGTCGGCCACGGCGTCCTTCATGCCGCCGAAGGCGTCGACCAGACCGCGCTCCTTGGCCTGCGCACCGCTCCAGACGCGGCCACGGGCCACTTCGTCGATGGCTTCGACCGGCTTCTTGCGGGCCTCGGCCACGCGACCGGTGAAGTCGGCATAGCCCTTGTTGATCACCGACTGGATGACCTGGCCCACGGCCGGGTCCATCGGGCGGGTGACATCGAAGGCACCGGCGAAGCGGGTCGTGCCCACGCCATCGGTGTGCACGCCGAACTTGTCCAGCGCGCGGCTGAAGTTGGGGATCATGCCGAAGATGCCGATCGAACCGGTGATGGTCGACGGATCGGCATAGATGCGATCGGCGTTCATGCTGATCCAGTAACCACCGGAGGCGGCCAGGTCGCCCATCGACACCACCACCGGCTTGCCGGCGGCCTGCAGGGCCACCACTTCGCGGCGGATCTGCTCGGAGGCGAACACTTCACCGCCCGGCGAATCCACGCGCAGGACCACGGCCTTGACCTGGTCGTCGTCGCGCGCGGCGCGCAGCAGGGCCGAAGTCGACTCGCCACCGATGCGACCGGCCGGCAGGTCGCCGCCGCTGATCTCACCGGAGGCCACCACCACGGCCACCTGCGGACGGTTGTCCACCGGGTTGCGGCGCGCGTCGAGCTGGCCCATGTACGAGGCGAAATCGATGTTGCGGAAGCCGCCATCAGCGTCTTCGTCGGCCACGCCGCGCTCGATCATCAGATCCTCGAATTCCTCGCGGGTCTTCAGCGCGGTCACCAGCTTCTGCTGCAGGGCGAACTTGGCCAGGTCACCACCGGCCGCGGCCACGCCTTCGGGCAGCGTATCGATGCCCGCAGCCAGCTGTGCCGGATCGAGGCGGCGCGCCTTGGCGATGTCACCCAGGTAGCGCTGCCACACGTCGTTCATCCAGAACAGGTCGGCTTCCTTGGACGCCGGCGAGGCCGCATCCAGCACGTACGGTTCGGCGGCGGACTTGTACTCGCCCACCTTGAACAGGTGCACGTCCACGCCCAGCTTGTCCTGCAGGCCGGTGCGGAAGTACTGGCGGTAACGGCCCAGGCCCTCGAGCACCACCGACCCCATCGGGTCCAGGTAGACCTCGTCGGCCTGCGCGGCCAGCAGATACTGCGACTGGCCCATGCTCTGGCTGAAGGCCACGATCTGCTTGCCCGAGGCGCGCAGGTCCTGCAGCGCACCGGCCACTTCACGCAGCGAGGCGAAGCCGGACGGCTGCAGCTTGTCCAGTTCCAGCACCACGCGTTCGATCTTCTTGTCGGCCTTGGCCGATTCGATCACGCGCAGCAGGTCGCGCAGCTGCACTTCCTCGGCACCGTTGTCGCCGACCGCCTTGGCCAGCGCGCGGCTGACCGGATCAGCGCTGTACTGCTCGACCAGACGGCCTTCCGGCGCGATGACCAGCGTGGTGCGGTCCTGCAGGGATTTGCTGGCGCCGGCACTCATGCCCGCAGCGACGATGAACATCACCACCACGAACAGCAGCAGGCCGAAGAACACCAGGTTGAGGATCAGCCTGCGGGTGAAATTCATCACGTCCCACAGCCCGATGAAGAAACCGGCGATGGGATTGCGATGCGCCGGGGGCAGCGGGGGCACGGGTTGGTTCATGGAGCGCTCCGGATGGCTTCTTGCCGTGGTAACAGCATAGCCGGTGCCGTGTAAGGCGGCATCGGACACAAGTCAGGGGTTCGCCCGTCACGGTCTGGCGTGACGGGCACGACGGTCATTCCAGGGCCGATTGACCGATGCGCAGGCTGCTGCGACGCAGGCGCCAGCCCATCAGGATGGCGGCGGCGGTCAGGCCGACGATCAGGCCGATCCACATGCCCTGCGGGCCCATGCCCAGGCCCAGGCCGAGCCCGGCACCGAGCGGCATGCCCAGGCCCCAGTACGCGAACATGGCGATGAACATCGGCACGCGCGTGTCCTTCAGCCCGCGCAGCGCGCCGGCCGACAGCACCTGGATGCCATCGGGGAACTGGAACGTGGCCGCGTACAGCAGCAGGGTCGAGGCGAGGCCGGCCACCGCGAGGTCATTGGTATAGACGCCGACGATGGCGTCGTGGCCGAACAGCAGCACCGCCGCGGACAACGTCTGCGTGCCCATGATGATCGCGTAGCCGGCCCACGCCGCGCGGCGCACGCCGAAGCCATCGCCGCGGCCGACCGCATGGCCCACGCGCACGGTGGTGGCCTCGGCCACGCCCATCGGGATCATGAAGCACAGCTGCGCCACGTTGATCGCGATCTGGTGCGCAGCTGCTTCGTTGGCACCGAGGCGGCCGATCAGCAGCGCGGTGACAATGAACAGGCCGCCCTCCATCAGCACGGTGATGCCGATCGGCAGGCCGGTGCGCAGCAGGTCCCAGATCGCCGCCGGGCGCGGGCCCTCGAAGTGCGAGAACAGCTGCAGGTGGGCGAAGCGCTTGGTGAACCACAGGTAGGTGGCGAAGGCGATGGCCTGCAGCCACATCATCACCGCCGAGGCGATGCCCAGGCCTTCGGCGCCCATTTCCGGGAAGCCGAGCTTGCCGTTGGCCAGCACGTAGCCCATCGGCGCCAGCACCAGCAGGCCACCGAAGCCGAGCAGCATGGTCGGCAGCGTCCAGTGCATGCCCTCGCTGAGGTAGCGCATGCAGAAGTACAGGGTCAGCGCCGGACCACCCCAGCGCACCGCATGCAGGAAAGCGGTGGCCCCCGGCACGATGTCCGGGGCGATGCCGAAGGCCGGCAGCAGCGGCGGCACCACGGTGAGGAAGGTGAACATGATCAGGCCCAGGCCCAACGCCAGCCACAGCGCCTGGCGGAACAGCGGGCCGATCTCGCGCTCGCGGCCGGCGCCGTGCAGCTGCGACACCGAGGCGGTGAGCGAGATGAGCGTGCCGATCGGGATCAGCATCGGCAGCCACAGCAGGGCCGTACCGATGGTCACCGCGGCCAGGGTGGCGGTGGCGTGGTGGCCGGCAATGACGTTGTCGACGAAGGAGATCAGACCGGTGGATACATGGCCCAGCACCAACGGCAGGGCGAGCAGACCGGTCGCGCCCACTTCCTTGCGGAAGCGCGGCGTGGAGGTTGCGGTAGACATGGAAGTACAGGACGCCAACTACGGTTGCGCGCGAAGGGCACAGGCACCGGGTTGCGGCCGGCTATTTTACGGCCAAACGGTACCGCCCGCTGGGTAGCGTCGACCGTTGGTCGACTGCTCTTCACGTACACCCTCGGAAATTCACCGCGCTGTGCGCGGAAGTCGACCAACGGTCGACTCTACTGGCCGGCCTGGCGCTTGAGCCAGGCGTCGCGTTCGGCGGCTGGCACGGCGAGGAAGGCGCTGCGCACGGCATCGCGTTCCTGCGGCGGGGTGCGCTGGGCCACCAGCGTCAATTGCGTCAACTGCGCGGGGCTGAGTTGGCGCAGCGCGGCCAGTGCGGCCTCGCGCTGCTCCGGCGGCACCAGGCCGAACAGGCCGTGCAGCTTGGGGAACTGCATGCCCAGCTGCGGCCCCAGCCGCCAGCCATCGCGGAAGGACTGGTCCTGGGCCTGGAACTGCTCGCGCAGGCGCTGCTGCTGTTCGGCCGGCAGCGCGGCAAAGCGGGCGGCCGCCTGGCGGATGCGCTCGCGCTCGCCCTCCGGCAACGCCTTCAACGACGCATAGTCGGCGCGACGCTGGCGCTGCTGCTCCGGGCTGAGCTGGGCAAAGGCAGCGGGCGAACCCGTATCGGCCACCGGCGCCGGCGTTGCACCGGGCGCTGCCGGCGGCAGCGGTACTTCCAGCGAGGGCGGCGCGGCGGCCAGCGACAACGGCAGGGCCAGCAGCACGCTGGCAAGCAGGAATTTATTCATCGGCAGCAGCGGTTTCCAGCGCGGCACCGACCGGCTCGGGGCGGGTCGGCTTGGGTTCGGATTCATCCACCGGCAGCGGGCCGCCCGCGGCGCTCCACGCATACAGGTCGGCGTCAGCGGCCAGCGGATAGTCGCGGTCGGCCAGCATGGCGGCGTCCTCGGCCGCGTGGCCATCGGCGGCAGCGGTCGGCTGCACCTCGCTGGCCGGCAGGGATTCAACCGTGACCGGGCCGGACTCGGCGACCACGCCTTCCGGCAGCGGCGCATCGCTGGCCGTCGCGTGGTGCTGCCAGTAGCGCCAGCCCAGGGCGGCCGCCAGCAGTACTGCCACCGTCACCAGCAGGATGACCGGGCCGCGCCAGCGCGGCGCACCGGTGTTGGGGCGGCGGCGCTTGGGCGCGCTGCGCTCGTCGCGCTCCGGCGTGCGCCAGCTGGCCGTAGGGGGCTGGTTGTTCGCGGCCGGTGCCGAAGGCTGCTGCAGCTGCTGCAGGCGCTTGGCCGGCAGATCGCGGATGCGCAGCTGCACCTGCTCGGCCAGGCCGCGCCACGCCGCGGCGTCGGGCTGGCCGTGGGCGTCGCGCGGGCAGGCGGCGGCCAGCAGCTGCTGGTAGCCGTCTTCATCGATATCCAGCACACGGGTGGCAATGCCTTCATCCAGGCTGCCACCGACCCGCAGCAGCAGGGCCAGGCGCGGCAGCGGCGGCATGTCGCCCAAGGCGGCCAGCGACGGCGGCCACTGCCCGGCAGCCGGCTCGCGCAGCGCCTGGCGCTGGCCCAGCAGGGTCCAGAAACGGGTCGGCCACTGCGCCATCGGCAGGTCGCTGGCCACGGCGGAGAAAGCGCGCATCACCGCGACCAGGGTCTGCTCGGCGCGGGCGGGGTCACCGCACTGCAGCTCGGCAACCACCAGCGCGCGGCGTTCGACGCCACGCAGGAACGCCGACAGCGCGCCGGCCGCGGTCGAGGAAACAGGGGCGGGCACAGCCGTCATCGGTTACTCCAAAGGTCTGCGGGCATGATAGCGGCAGCCCATCGGCGGCCGGCAGGACTTGCGCCCACGGGCACTTCGTGCTGCAGGTTGTGCACAGCATCAATGCGGTCCCCGGCCGAATCGTCGTGAAGCCGCGGATTCACCTTGTTTCAGCAATGTTTCACAATCAAATCATTGATTTTATTGATGTTTTAAGTATGGCTATTTTTTGACCAACCCGAGTGTAAAGCCGTCGCCATCGGCCTCAGACGCCCCCGTCGACCGGTAACGCACAACGTTATCCACAGAAGATGTGGATAAGACTGAATCTCTAATAGCCACCGATATTTAGGTGACATTTATGATTGCGCGGCAGGCGCGGGCGACGTGATCGCCTCTGCCATCGGCCCCCGCCCCGCCCGTTACACTGCCCCGATGCTCGCCCCCATCCCGACCCTGCAGGTCGCCCTGCCCGTCCCGCTGCCGCGCCTGTTCGACTACCTGCCCCCGGAAGGTCCGGGCCCGGCCGTGCCGGTCGGTTGCCGCCTGAAGGTCCCGTTCGGCAACCGCGAGCTGGTGGGGATGGTGGCCGGCCACGGCCAGGTGGACGACGGCCAGGGCCTGCGCCAGGCGCTGACCTGGTGCGATCCGCAGCCGCTGCTGCAGGGCGAGCTGTGGCAGAGCCTGCAGTGGCTGGCCCGCTACACCCATTCACCGTTGGGCGAAGTGGTGAACACCGCCCTGCCCGGCCCGCTGCGGCACGGCGAGGCCCTGCCCGACACCCACCACTGGGGCTGGCAGCTGACCGCCGCCGGCCAGGCCCAGCGCGAAAAGCTGCGCGCCGGCACCCGCCCGCGGCAACTGGCCGAACTGCTGGGCGAGGCCGTGGTCGACGAAGACGTGCTGGGCGCGCGCATGGAGGACTGGCGCACCGCCGCACGCAGCCTGGCCAAGCGCGAGCTGGCCGAGCGCGTGGCCCTGAGCGTGGCGCCGCAGCATGCGCAGCCCCTGCCCGGCCCCACCCTCAACCCGGAACAGGCCGAGGCCGTGGCCGCGATCACCGCTGCCGACGGCTTCCATGCCTTCCTGCTGGACGGGGTGACCGGCAGCGGCAAGACCGAGGTCTACCTGCAGGCCATCATCCACTGCCTGGCGCAGGGGAAACAGGCGCTGGTGCTGGTGCCGGAAATCGGCCTGACCCCGCAGACCCTGGCGCGCTTCCGTGGCCGCCTCGGCATCGCGGTGCATGCGCTGCATTCGGGCTTGAACGACAACGAACGCGCGCGCGTCTGGGCCGGGGCCTCGCGCGGCGAAGCGAGGGTGATCGTCGGCACCCGGTCGGCGGTGTTCACCCCACTGCCGCAGGCCGGCCTGCTGATCGTCGACGAGGAACATGACGGCAGCTACAAGCAGCAGGACGGCATCCGCTACCACGCCCGCGATTTCGCCCTGGTGCGGGCCAAGGCGCTGGGCATCCCGGTGCTGCTGGGCAGCGCCACACCGTCGCTGGAAACCCTGCACAACGCCTATGCCGGCCGCTACACCCACCTGCGCCTGAAGCAGCGCGCCGGTGATGCGCGGCCGCCACGCGTGCGCATCCTCGATGTGCGCAAGCGGCCGCTGCACGATGGCCTGTCCGCCGATGTGCTGGCCGGTATCGGCGAACACCTGCAGCGTGGCCAGCAGGTGCTGGTGTTCAAGAACCGCCGTGGCTACGCGCCGGTACTGCTGTGCCACGACTGCGGCTGGACCGCGCCATGCCAGCGCTGCGATGCGCCGATGACCGTACATGGCGGCGGCCGTCGCCTGCAGTGCCACCACTGCGGTGCGCGGCAGCCGGCGCCCCTGGCCTGCCCGGCCTGCGGCAGCCTCGCGCTGCAGCCGCAGGGCATCGGCACCGAGCGCCTGGAAGAGCACCTGGTCAGCGCCTTTGCCGATTATCCGGTGGTGCGCATCGACCGCGGCACCACCTCGCGCCGCGATGCGCTGGAACAGCAGCTGGCGAAGCTGGGCGACCAGCCCGGCATCCTGGTCGGCACGCAGATCCTGGCCAAGGGCCACGACCTGCCCAAGTTGACCCTGGTGGTGGTGGTGGGCATCGACGAAGGCCTGTTCTCGGCCGACTTCCGCGCCAGCGAGAAGCTGGCCCAGCAGCTGATCCAGGTGGCCGGCCGCGCTGGTCGCGCGCGCGATCCTGGCGAGGTCTGGCTGCAGACCCACCACCCGGGGCACCCGTTGCTGGAAACCCTGGTGAGCGGTGGCTACCACCCGTTCGCACAGGCCGAATTGAACCAGCGCCAGGCCGCCGGCTTCCCGCCGTTCGCACACCTGGCGCTGATGCGTGCCGAAGCGCAGCAGCTTGAACATGCGAACGCCTTCCTGCTGGCGGCGCGGCAGCTGCTGGGCGAGCAGAACGTGGTGGAGGCCTATGGGCCGATGCCGGCGCCGATGCCGCGTCGCGCCGGTTACCAGCGCACGCAGCTGCTGCTGTCCGCGCTGCAGCGGCCGCCGCTGCATGGCGTGCTGGCCCAGCTGGTGCCGCAGCTGTACGCGCTGCCGGAGGCGCGCAAGGTGCGCTGGTCGCTGGATGTGGATCCGACGGATCTGTATTGAGGCCTGCCATGGGGTCAGAGCCCTCTCTGCGAGAGGGATCCGACCCCTTGGCTATCGGGGTCGGATCCCACCCCAAGGGTGGGCTCCGACCCCGGTCGCCACCGCTTACGTCAGCGGTGACATCACGCCGCGCTGGTACGCCGGGCGCTCGCGCAGGCGGGCATACCAGTCGGCCAGGTTCGGCAGGTCGGGGCGCTGGATCGGCAGTTCGAACCAGGCATAGATCAACGAACCCAGCGGGATGTCGCCCATCGCGAACTTCTCGCCCGACAGCCACGGCTGCCTGCCCAGGGTCTCATCGGCCATCTTCAGGTAATCACCGGCGCGCACGATGGCGGCGTTGATGCGCGCTTCATCGCGGTCGGCCGGCGCGGTGCGCATGATGCCCCAGATCAGTTCGGAGTACAGCGCAGCCATCCGCGAGGTGCTCCAGTCCATCCACTTCTCGGCCTGCGCACGTTCCATCGCATCTTCGGCGTACAGCGTGCCCAGCGAATAGCGCGCGCTCAGGTAGCGCACGATGGTGTTCGATTCCCACAGCGGCAGGCCGTGGTCTTCGATCACCGGCACCAGGCTGTTGGGATTCATCGCCACGTATTCGGCCGACTGCGTGCCGCCATGGCTGCCACCCACTTCGATGGATTCGTACGGCAGCCCGATTTCTTCGGCGCACCACAGCACCTTGCGGACATTGCTGGAATTGCGGCGGCCCCAGATCTTCAACATTGCGGATTTCCCTGCCTGCAGCGGTGCGCCACGGTGGCGCGGAAACGCTACGATACGCCCATCCACAGGGAGAGACGACGTGACTGCATGGGATGCGTTGAACTACGTTCTGCTGGCAGCAGGGCTGGTGATGCTGGTGCTGGGCTACCGCCGTTCCAGCCGCAACCAGCTGCTGTGCGCCGGGCTGTTGCTGCTGGCCTTCAACGGCGTCGAGGATTTCGCCGCCGGGTTTGCCGACGGTTATGCGGGTTCGGATGCGCGGGTGATCTGAACCGCGGCGTCGATGTGCCGGCCAGCGGCCGGCGCTACCGGTTCTTCTTCGGCAGCGCGCGCACGTAGGACGATTTGCCGTCCTTCTTCAGCTCGAACAGGCCGATGGCCGCCAGCAGGTCGCTGAGCTTGCCGTAGCCATAGTTGCGCGGGTCGAACGAGGCCTGGTTGCCGATCTGGCTGCCGACCGGGCCCAGGTGTGACCAGCCATCCTCGCCCTCGGCGGCAGACACCGCACGCCGCAGCATCTTCACCAGGCGCGTGTCATTGCGCAGTTCCGCGCTGTTCTTGCGCGGGCGCACTTCATCACTGGCCACCTGCCCGCTGGGCGCCTGCCCGGCCTCGGCCTCGACGTCGGGCACGCTGGCGTGGGTCTGGCCCAGGGCTTCCAGGTAGGTGAACTTGGAGCAGGCGTTGACGAAGGGCTCGGGCGTCTTCTTCTCGCCGAAGCCATACACCTTCACCCCATCGGTCAGCAGGCGCATCACCATCGGGGTGAAGTCGGCATCGCTGGAGACGATGGCGAACCCATCGAGGTTGCGCGCGTACAGCAGGTCCATCGCATCGATGACCATGGCCATGTCCGAGGCGTTCTTGCCCTTGCTGTAGGCGAACTGCTGGATCGGGCGGATGGCGTACTCGTGCAGCACCGATTCCCAGCCCTTCAGGCGCGGGCTTTTCCAGTTGCCGTAGGCACGGCGCACGTTGGCCACGCCGTAGCGGGCGACCTCGGCCAGGACTTCGTCGATCTTCGAGGCCGGCGCATTGTCGGCGTCGATCAGCAGGGCGATGCGCTTTTCCGGTTCGGACATGGTTTCCTCGGTGGGCTGCAGGCTGAGCGGAGTATCACCCATGGCCACTGGCAGCCATGTGACGTGCGATGATGCAGGGCGACATCCATCCCCCTCTGGAGTACGTCGATGAGCCGCGAACCAGTCCCCCACCTGGTCATCATCGGCGGCGGTTTTGCGGGCCTCTGGGCCACCCGGGCCCTGGCCCGCGAAAAGATCAGGATCACCCTGCTCGACCGCCGCAACCACCACCTGTTCCAACCCCTGCTGTACCAGGTCGCCACCGCCGGCCTGTCCGCCCCCGACATCGCCGCGCCGCTGCGCCACATCCTTGGCCACCAGCGCAACGTGGAAGTACGCCTGGGCGAGGTCGTCGCCATCGACAAGGCCACCCGCCAGGTGCAGCTGGCCGACGGCAGCACCCTGGGCTACGACAGCCTGCTGCTGGCCACCGGCGCCACCCACGCCTACTTCGGCAACGACCAGTGGGCCGCCGATGCGCCGGGCCTGAAAACGCTGGACGATGCCATCGCCCTGCGCCGCAAACTGCTGCTGGCATTCGAGCGCGCCGAGGCCGAACCGGACCCGGCGAAGAAGGCCGCATGGCTCAGCTTCGCGGTGGTCGGCGGCGGCCCCACCGGCGTCGAACTGGCTGGCACCCTGGCCGAGATCGCCCGCCACACCCTGCGTAACGAGTTCCGCCACATCGATCCGGCCAGCGCCAAGGTGCGCCTGGTCGAGGCCGGCCCGCGCGTGCTGTCTTCGTTCCCCGAGGTGCTGTCGCTGAAGGCACGCCGGCAGCTGGAGAAGCTGGGCGTGGAAGTGCTGACCGGCACCCCGGTGAGCGACATCGACAGCCTCGGCTTCAAGCTGGGCGAACAGTTCGTGCCCGCACGCACCGTGGTCTGGGCCGCCGGCGTGGCCGCCTCGCCGCTGGCGCGCACGCTGGACGTACCACTGGACCGCGCCGGCCGCGTGCAGGTGCAGCCCGACCTGACCCTGCCCGGGCACCCCGAACTGTTCGTCGCTGGTGACCTGGCTGCAGTGAACCAGGCCAACGGCAAGCCGGTGCCCGGCGTGGCACCCGCCGCCAAGCAGATGGGCAAGTACGTGGCCGATGTCATCCGCGCGCGCCTGCATGGCAAGCCGACACCGGGGCCGTTCAAGTACGCCGACTACGGCAACCTGGCCACCATCGGCCGCATGGCCGCCATCGTGCACCTGGGCAGGCTGCAGCTGTCCGGCGTGCTGGCCTGGTGGTTCTGGCTGGCCGCGCACGTGTTCTTCCTGATCGGTTTCCGCAACCGCGTGGTGGTGCTGCTGAACTGGGCGGTGGCGTACTGGAGCTACCAGCGCAGCGCGCGCATCATTTTCGGTGATGACCAGGAAGATCGCCGGCCGAGGTAATGGCCTGCACTACGCTGGGGTCAGAGCCCTTTCCTGCGGAAAGGGATCTGGCCCCGGGCATGAAGGGGTCGGATCCCTTTCCACAGGAAAGGGCTCTGACCCCGCCTCCCAACATCCTCCTCGCATGGCGTGGATCTACCGGTTCACCGGGCCGCCGGGGCCCGGCGGGCGCGGCCACACGTGGCAGAAGTCTTCTTTCCTCGCGGTGTCGGCAATCTGCCCAGCACTCCAATGCCGGGTGATCCAGATCGTGAGCGCCGTGCTGCTCAACTGCCAGCGCAGCATGCCGTGGCGCGGCTGCCGCATCAGGTGGCGGCGGGCAACCCAGTAGGCCTCCTGCTCGCCCACGGGCACGTTCGCTTTCCCCGCATCCTGGTCGAAGAGCTGCACGACGACGCCCCAGGGGTTCATGCGCTGGTAGCCCGCGCGCGGTTCACCGCTGCATGCCGCCACGCCGCTGGGCGCACGGTCTGCCGGCTGCGGCCAACCATCCACCCAGGCCAGCCCGAGCAGGTAGAGCAGGCCGGGCAGCAGCGCGATGGCGGCGACCAATACGGCGACGGAGATCCATGCTTTGCCGGCAGCACGCATCGCTCTACGGCGCCTTCGGTTTCGGGTACCACAGCGCGTTGACGATGACCCAGCGCTGGTCGAAACGGCCCATGTGGAAGTAGTCGACGAACCACGGCGTTTCCAGCCGCACCGAGGCGGCATTGCCGGTCACGTCCAGCACCGTGCAGCGGCGGTCCCATTGCGCCTTCCGCGTCTTCAACGCTCCCTGCTTCGTCAGTGCCACCAGTTCGTCCTTCGACATCCGGCGCAGGCCCAGACGCTCGTCAGGCGTATCGCCCAGCACCGCGCGTTTGGCCAGGTCCGGATGCAGGGACCGCACGACGCGCTGCGGGTCGGCTTCCAGCTGGCCATCGACATAGTCATGACAGGTGGCCTCGATGGCCGCGACGGTGGCCGGGTCGGCGGGCGGGCTGGTTGATGCGGAGAGCGCAAACAACAGGGCAAGCGTGGACATCCGGGTGCTCCAGCACGGGGGGCGGGGCGATCATGGCATGGGCGGCGTCCCCCATCCACGCGTGGCGTGGATCTACAGGACGGCCTCGGCCGGGGCCTGCAGCCAGGCCAGCTTGCGTTCG
The DNA here is from genome assembly GCF_003086795.1 of Stenotrophomonas sp. SAU14A_NAIMI4_5. Classification (NCBI taxonomy): domain Bacteria; kingdom Pseudomonadati; phylum Pseudomonadota; class Gammaproteobacteria; order Lysobacterales; family Lysobacteraceae; genus Stenotrophomonas; species Stenotrophomonas sp. SAU14A_NAIMI4_5. The sequence continues at coordinate 3,997,211 of NZ_CP026003.1, forward strand.
CGCGGCTGCTGCTTGAGCTGCCATTCGGCGCGGGACGCAGCCGAGCGGTCCGGGTACTCGCGCACGGCGAGGATGCGCAGCGGCGGCCGGGCCCGGGTGTAGCGGGCGCCCTTGCCGGCCTGGTGGGCAGCGAAACGGGCCGCCACGTCGGTGCTGATGCCGGCGTAGTAGCTGCCGTCACGGCATTCGAGCAGGTACAGGAACCAGGGGACGGAGGGGCGGGCCATGCACCGATTATGGCGTGCTGCACTGCAGCGGATATACTGCCCTCCGAATGCAGGAGAGAGGCGCCGCGCTGGCGCCCGCCGAAGGCGCAGGCTCCCATGATCGCTCAGGCCGGTGGGCTGGAATCCCACCAACCATGCATTCGACTCGCCGAGCTGGAGAGAGGTCACCGGGCTCGCCCGGCACGATCCGCCGAAGGGGCACGCGGTTCATCCCGCTGAACTCTCAGGCAAAAGGACAGCGGGAGCGGCACCGGTCATCGTCATCCCGTCATTGCGCAGGCAGTGGCGGTATACGCGCATGGCCGGCCCCACCGCGCCCGGAGCCTGTCCCATGCTGCTGTCCATCATCTATCTCGTTGCCATTTCCGCCGAAGCCATGACCGGTGCGCTGTCCGCCGGCCGCCGCCGCATGGACCTGTTCGGCGTGGTCATGATCGCCTGCGTCACCGCCCTCGGCGGCGGTTCGCTGCGCGACATCCTGCTCGGCCATTACCCGCTGGGCTGGGTGAAGCACCCCGAGTACCTGGGCTTCACCGTGTGCGCGGCGCTGATCGCCACCTGGGTGGCGCGCTGGATGCACCATTTCCGCCGCACCTTCCTGGTGCTCGATGGCCTGGGCCTGATCGCCTTCACCCTGATCGGCTGCTCGATCGCACGCGAGGCCGGCCATGCCATGCCCATCGTGCTGATCGCCGGCATGCTCACCGGTGCCTTCGGCGGCGTGCTGCGCGACATCCTCTGCAACGAGGTGCCGCTGATCTTCCAGAAGGAGCTGTACGCGATCATCTCGCTGCTGACCGGCGCGGTATATCTGTTGCTGCTGCGCTGGGGTGTGGCCGATGCCACGGCGATCCTGTGCTGCCTGGGCGGTGGCTTCGCGCTGCGCCTGCTGGCGATCCATTACCGCTGGGAAATGCCCAAGTTCGTGTACCACGACGAAGTGCATTGATCGCTCTTTGTAGAGTCGAGCCATGCTCGACTGTTCCTGGCAGAAGCAGTCGAGCATGGCTCGACCCTACAAGAGCGGTCAGGCATGACCTTGGTCATGCGGCAATCGCCGGGCTGATTGGCTACCATTGACGCCCCGTCGCCCGCGCGACGGCATCCAGCCACACCGCGTCGCGGTCCCGCCAGACACTCCCCTCCCCCGTTGCCCGCTGCGCGTGATGCGCGAACGGGCGTACATGTCCCTGCGCGTGCGCAGGGCGCAGGATGCCCCATGTCCGCTGTTGAGCCGTCCCGTAGCACCCCGCCCCGTTCCCGCCGCTGGTGGGCGATTCCCGTCGTCATCATCGTGGCCGGCCTGGTGGCCTGGTGGGCATGGCCGCGCGCCGAGGCAACCGCGGCCGCAGGCCCGGGCAAGACCGTGCCGGTGCGCGTGGCCCGTGCCAGTGCCGAACCGCTGCAGCTGCGCCTGAAGGCCGTCGGCACCGTCACCCCGCTGCACAGCGTGGTGGTGCGCAGCCGCGTCGATGGCGAGCTGCTGCGCCTGCACTTCCAGGAAGGCCAGCAGGTGAAGGCCGGCGACCTGCTCGCGCAGATCGACCCGCGCCCGTATGAAGTGAAGCTGGCGCAGGCGCAGGGCACCCAGCAGCAGAACCTGGCGGAACTCGAGAATGCCGAGCGCCAGCTGCAGCGCTACCGCGAACTGCAGAAGCAGAACTACGTGTCCGGGCAGGAGCTGAGCGACCAGCAGAGCAAGGTGCGGCAGCTGCAGGGCCGCCGCATCAGCGACCAGGCCTCGGTGGACGAAGCGCGCCTGCAGCTGCAGTACACCCGCATCACCGCGCCGGTCAGCGGCCGCGTCGGCCTGCGCCGCCTCGATGTCGGCAACCTGGTGCATGCCAGCGATACCGAGGGTCTGGTGACGCTGGCGCAGACCGCGCCAATCAGCGTGCTGTTCACCGTGCCCGAACCTGAACTGCCGGCCCTGCTGGATGCCGTGCAGGCCCAGGCCGGCCTGCCGGTGGAAGCCTGGGACCGCAGTGAAAGCAAGGCGCTGGCGCAGGGCACGCTGTCCAGCGTCGACAACCGCATCGACACCGCCACCGGCACGCTGAAACTGCGCGCGCAGTTCGACAACGCGGGCCTGGCGCTGTTCCCCAACCAGTTCGTCAACGTGCGCCTGCAGCTGGGCGAACAGCCGGCGCTGCTGATTCCCGATGCCGCCGTGCAGTTCGGCAGCCAGGGCAACTACGTGCACATCGTCGACAAGGACAACAAGGCGCAGCGCCGCACCGTGGTGCTGGGCCCGGCCGATGAGGGCCGCGTGGCCGTGCGCTCCGGCCTGCAGGCCGGCGACCAGGTGGTGATCGAAGGCATCGATGGCCTGGAAGACGGTACCGCCGTGGAGATCGTGGCCGAACAGCCCGCTGCTGCAGCGAAGGCGGCCAAGGCCGGCGCATGAACCTGTCGCGCCCGTTCATCCTGCGCCCGGTCGCCACCACCCTGCTGATGGTGGCGCTGCTGCTGTCGGGCGTGCTGGCCTACCGCCTGCTGCCGGTGGCGGCGCTGCCACAGGTCGATTACCCGATCATCCAGATCACTACGCTGTACCCGGGCGCCAGCCCGGAACTGACCACGCGCACCATCACCGCGCCGCTGGAACGCCAGCTCGGGCAGATTCCCGGCCTGAAGCAGCTGTCGTCCACCAGTTCCGGCGGCGCCTCGGTCATCACCCTGCAGTTCGGCCTGGATGTGACTCTGGGCGTGGCCGAGCAGGACGTGCAGGCGGCCATCAACGCCGCCGGCAGCTTCCTGCCCGGCGATCTGCCGGTGCCGCCGGTGTACCGCAAGGTCAACCCGGCCGACACGCCCATCCTCACCCTGGCGGTGACCTCGCAGGCGCTGGCGCTGCCGCGGGTGCACGACCTGGTGGATACGCGCATCGCCCAGCGCCTGGCGCAGCTGCCCGGCGTCGGCCTGGTCAGCCTGGCCGGTGGCCAGCGGCCTGCGGTGCGCATCCAGGTGAACCCGGCTGCGCTGGCGGCCAACGGCTTGGGCATGGACCACATCCGCACCGCGATCGCTGCAGCCAACGTCAACCTGCCCAAGGGCAGTTTCGATGGCCCGATCCGCGCGGTGATGCTCGATGCCAACGACCAGATGCGCAGCGTCGATGAGTACCGCGCCCTGGTGCTGGCCTGGCGCGAAGGCGCGCCGCTGCGCCTGGGCGACGTGGCCACCATCACCGATGGCGCCGAGAACCGCCAGCTGGCCGCCTGGAGCGGCACCACGCCGGCGGTGCTGGTGAACATCCAGCGCCAGCCCGGCGCGAACGTGATCGCCGTGGTCGAGCAGGTGCGCACGCTGCTGCCGCAGCTGCAGGCCACGCTGCCGGCCGGCGTGCAGATGAACGTGCTGAGCGACCGCACCGAATCGATCCGCGCCTCCGTGCGCGGCGTGCAGAAGGAACTGGTGCTGGCCATCGGTCTGGTGGTGCTGGTCACCTGGGTGTTCCTGCGCAACCTGCCGGCCACGCTCATTCCCAGCGTGGCGGTGCCGCTGTCGCTGATCGGCACGTTCGCGGTGATGCTGCTGGCCGGCTACTCGCTCAACAACCTCACGCTGATGGCGCTGACCATCGCCACCGGCTTCGTGGTGGACGATGCCATCGTGATGCTGGAGAACATCGCCCGCCACCTGGAAGAAGGCGAGAGCCCGCGCGAGGCGGCGCTGAAGGGCGCGGCCGAGATCGGCTTCACCCTGGTCTCGCTGACTGTTTCGCTGATCGCGGTGCTGATCCCGCTGCTGTTCATGGCCGACCTGGTGGGCGCGCTGTTCCATGAGTTCGCGGTGACGCTGGCGGTGGCGATCGGTATCTCGCTGCTGGTGTCGCTCACTCTTACGCCGATGCTGTGTGCGCGCTTCCTCAAGCCGCATGCGAAGGGGTCAGAGCCCCAAGGGGATCTGACCCCGAAACAAGATGTCTTCGACCGCATCATCGCCGTCTACGACCGCCAGCTGCAGTGGGTGCTGCAGCGCCAGCCGCTGATGCTGCTGGCCACCGTCGCCACGCTGGCGCTGACCGTGGCGCTGTACTTCGCCGTGCCCAAGGGCTTCTTCCCGGTGCAGGATGCCGGCCTGGTGCAGGGCATCAGCGAGGCCCCGCAGGCGATCTCGTTCCAGGCCATGCACGAGCGCCAGCAGGCGCTGGCGGCGGCCATCGAAGCCGACGAGGCGGTGGCCAGCGTGTCGTCCTATATCGGCGTGGACGGCAACAACGCCACGCTCAACACCGGCCGCCTGCTGATCGAACTGAAGCCGCATGGCGACCGCGACGGCGCCGCCGTGGTGATGGAACGGCTGCAGCAGCGTGTGTCGAAGATTCCCGGCATCACCCTGTACCTGCAGCCAGTGCAGGAGCTGGGCATCGAAGACCGCATCAGCCGCAACCAGTACCAGTTCACCCTGACCACGCCGGAACAGCAGACGCTGGAAACCTGGACACCGAAGCTGCTGCAGGCGCTGCGCCAGCAGCCGGCACTGCGCGATGTGGCCAGCGACCTGCAGATGCAGGGCCGGCAGGCACGGGTGAACATCGACCGCGATGCGGCGGCGCGCCTGAACGTGAGCGTGGAAGCCGTGGCCGATGCGCTGTACGACGCCTACGGGCAGCGTCAGATCTCCACCATCTTCACCCAGGCCAGCCAGTACCGCGTGGTGCTGGAAGCCGATCCGTCGCGCCAGCCCGGGCCCGATGCCATCAGCGGCCTGCGCGTGCGCAACAGCGATGGCCAGACCGTGCCGCTGGGCGCGGTGGCGCGGGTGGAACTCGGGCCGGCGGCCCTGCTGCGCAACCATGTCGGCCAGTTCCCGGCGGCCACGCTGTCGTTCAACCTGGCACCGGGGGCCTCGCTGGGCGAAGCCACCGCCGCCGTGGAAGCGGCGCGCACGCAGATCGCCCTGCCCGAAAGCATCGAACTGCGGCTGCAAGGTGCGGCGGCGGCGTTCAGCAGTTCGCTGTCGTCCACGCTGTGGCTGATCCTGGCCGCAGTGGTGGTGATGTACATCGTGCTGGGCGTGCTCTACGAGAGCTTCGTGCACCCGATCACCATCCTCTCCACCCTGCCCTCGGCCACCGTGGGTGCGCTGGCCGCGCTGTGGGTGAGCGGGCGCAGCCTCGACCTGATCGCGGTGATCGGCATCGTGCTGCTGATCGGCCTGGTGAAGAAGAACGCGATCATGATGATCGACTTCGCGCTGGACGCGCAGCGCACGCGTGGCATGACCCCGCGTGAGGCGATCCACCAGGCGGCGCTGCTGCGCTTCCGTCCGATCCTGATGACCACGCTGGCCGCGTTGTTCGGCGCGGTGCCGCTGATGCTGGCCAGTGGTTCGGGCGCGGAACTGCGGCAGCCGCTGGGCTGGGTGATGGTCGGTGGCCTGCTGGTCAGCCAGGTGCTGACCCTGTTCACCACGCCGGTGATCTACCTGGCCTTCGACCGCCTGCAGCGCCGGCGCTCGGCCGCCCTCGCCACGCCTGAAGAGGCGCGCGCATGAGCCCCATCGCACGCCTGGCCCAGGCCTGCGTGCAGCGACCGGTGGCGACGATCCTGCTGGCGGTGGCGCTGGTGCTGGCCGGCCTGCTGGCGCTGCGCCTGCTGCCGGTGGCGCCGTTGCCGCAGGTCGATTACCCGGCCATCGAAGTGAGCGCCAGCCTGCCCGGTGCCTCGCCCGAATCGATGGCCGCCACCGTGGCCACGCCACTGGAACGCGCCCTCGGCAGCCTGCCCGGCATCTCGCGCATCGATTCGGCCAGCACCCAGGGCCAGACCTCGGTGGAGCTGAAGTTCGTGCTCGGCCGCGATATCGACGAGGCCGCGCGCGAAGTGCAGGCGGCGATCAATCTCGCACGCGGGCAGCTGCCCAGCGGCATGCCGGGCATGCCGCAGTACCGCAAGGTGAACCCCTCGCAGGCGCCGATCCTGGCGCTGGCGCTGACCTCGGACACGCTGCCACCGGGCCAGCTGTACGACCTGGCCTCCACCGTGCTGGCGCAGAAGCTGTCGCAGGTGCCGGGCGTGGGCGAAGTGCAGGTGGGCGGCAGTGCGCTGCCTGCCGTGCGCGTGTCGCTGGACCCGAATGCGCTGAACCACGCCGGCCTGGCACTGGAAGACGTGGCCCAGGTCATCAGCCGCGCCAACGCCGTGCGCCCGCTGGGTGCGGTGGGCGATGAGCGCCAGCAATGGCAGCTGGAAGCGCCGCTGCAGCTGCGCCAGGCCGCGCAATACCGCGAGCTGGCGCTGAAGGTGAGCGACGACCGCACGCTGCGCCTGGGCGATGTGGCGGTGGTGGCCGATGGCGTGGAAGACCGCTACGCCAGCGGCTTCCACAACGAACGCCCGGCGGTGCTGCTGATCGTCAGCCGCCAGCCCGGCGCGAACATCATCGCCACCGTCGATGCCATCCAGGCGCAGCTGCCGCAGCTGCATGCGCTGCTGCCACCCAGCGTGGACATGCGCCTGGTGATGGACCGCTCGCCGGTCATCCGCGCCACCCTGCACGAAGCCGAACTGACCCTGGTGCTGGCCATCGCCCTGGTGGTGCTGGTGGTGCTTGGCTTCCTTGGCCACTGGCGCGCGGCGCTGGTGCCCAGCGTGGCCATCCCGGTGGTGCTGTTCGGCACGCTGGCGCTGGTGGCGTTGATGGGCTTCTCGCTCAACACGCTTTCGCTGATGGCGCTGATCGTGGCCGCCGTGCTGGTGGTGGACGATGCCATCGTGGTGCTGGAAAACATCGCCCGCCATCGCGAACTGGGCGCCGACCGCTGGCAGGCCGCCGTGCGCGGCGCAGCCGAAGTGGGCGCGACCCTGCTGTCGATGAACGTGGCGCTGGCCGTGGTGTTCGTCTCCATCCTGTTCCTGGATGATTTCGTCGAGCGCCTGTTCCGCGAATTCTCGCTGACCCTGGTGGCGGCGATGAGCGTGTCGGTGGTCGTTGCGCTCAGCCTGGTGCCGATGTTGTGCGCGCGCCTGTTCGTCGATGACGCGCAGCACGCCTCGCGCTGGCAGCATGGCAGCAACGCGCTGTTCGAGCGCGTGCGCACTGCCTACCTGCGCACGCTGCAGGCCTGCCTGCGCCGGCTGCGCTGGCCGCTGCTGGCGTTCGTGGCGGTCATCGCGCTCAACGCCTGGCTGTTCCAGCAGGTGCCCAAGGGCGTGGTGCCCAAGCAGGACACCGCACAGCTGCGCGGCTTCGCCCGCGGCGACGATGGCCTCTCGTTCCAGGCCATGCAGCCGAAGATCGATGCCTACCGCAAGCTGCTGCTGTCCGACCCGGCCATCGAGGACATCATCGGCTATATCGGCGGCAGCAACGGGGTCAACAACGCCTTCATCATGATCAAGATGAAGCCGCTGGCCGAGCGCAAAGTGTCCAGCCAGGAGGTGATCGATCGCCTGCGCGCGCGCTTGCCCAAACTGCCCGGCGGCAACCTGTACCTGTGGGTGGACCAGGACATCCGCCTGGAAGGCGGCGGCAGCAGCGGCCAGTACGAATTCCAGCTGCTGTCGGCGGACATGGCGCCACTGCGCGAGTGGGCCCCGAAGGTCGGCGCTGCGCTGCGCGCCCTGCCCGAGCTGGTGGACGTGGAAGCACAGGGCGAAGCCGGCATGCGCCAGGTGGTGCTGGACATCGACCGCGAGGCCGCCGCGCGCCATGGCGTGGACCTGAAGACCGTGGCCAACATGCTCAACAACTCCTTCAGCCAGCGCCAGGTCGCCACCCTGTACGACAGCCTCAACCAGTACCGCGTGGTGATGGAGCTGGACCCGAAGCACACCCAGGACCCGGGCACGCTGGCGCGGCTGCAGGTCGTGGACGGCAGCGGCCAGCGCATTCCGCTGTCGACCAGCGCCAGCTGGCGCTACGGCATGGCGCCGGACCGCATCTACCACAGCGAACAGTTCGCCTCGATCTGGATCCAGTTCTCGCTGGCGCCGGGCGTGGGCCTGGAACAGGCCACGCAGGCGATCAACGCCGCGATGGCGAAGCTGATGCTGCCACGCACCGTGCAGGCCAAGTTGTCCGGCGAAGCCGGCGGCCTGGACAGCCTGCGCGCGCGACAGCTGTGGCTGGTGCTGGGCGCCACGCTGGCGGTCTACCTGGTGCTGGGCATCCTGTACGAGAGCTTCCTGCAGCCGCTGGTGATCCTGTCCACCCTGCCCTCGGCCGGCATCGGCGCGCTGCTGGCGCTGTGGGTGTTCGGCAACGAACTGAACCTGATCGCGCTGCTTGGCTTGTTCCTGCTGGTGGGCGTGGTGATGAAGAACACCATCCTGCTGGTGGACTTCGCCCTGGCCGGCGAGCGGCGTGGACTGAGCGCGCACGACGCGGTGATGGACGCAGCACGGCTTCGCCTGCGGCCGATCCTGATGACCTCGCTGGCGGCGCTGCTGGGCACGCTGCCGCTGATGCTGGCCAATGGCGAGGGCTGGGAGCTGCGGCAGCCGCTGGGCATCGCGATTGTGGGCGGGTTGCTGGTCAGCCAGTGGCTGACGCTGTACACGACGCCGGCGATGTATCTGGCGTTGGCGAGGATTCGGGCGAAGCGGTGATTGCGGGCGGTTCATCCACGCATGGCGTGGATCTACGGTCAGTGGCGCACGACGAACCCGCCGGACCGGCCGCTGGATGGCGCCTGCAGCTCCTCGTTGAATGCCGCTTTGATGGCCGCGATGGCAGCGTCCCGGTCCATGCCCTGGCTGGTCACCAGCGCATCGGCCACGTGCTGGGCAACATCGGCGAGGATCCGGCCCCAGGCACGTTCTTCCTGGATGTCGGGACGATCCTCATACAGCCCCACCTTCAACGAAGCATGCAGCCCGCGTTCGGCGATCCACACACGGATCATCTCGACGGACGATTCGTCGCGTTGTGCAGCGTCAGGGATGAGCAGTTCATTCATGGCGGCAGCCGAAGGGACAGGATGCCGGATTGTGGCTCATATCCACGCGTGGCGTGGATCTACCAGAGAACCGGTGTCACCACCCCGGCGATGTACCTGGCGCTGTCGCACTTACGCAGCGCCAGGCGCATCGCCGGTGCGGACGGGTCGGCCTCCAACTCCGACCGACCCTGATCGCGGCCGCACCCCCGCAGGCGCTGGCCGCCATCCACACACGTGCCGCGATCAAGCGGCTTCAGACACCTTTACTTCACGACGGGCGCGCACGGCAGCGGCCAGGCGCTCCAGCACGTCCACGGTGGTGTCCCAATCAATGCAGCCATCGGTGATGCTCTGGCCGTAGACCAGCGGCTGGCCTTCCACCAGTTCCTGGCGGCCGCCGACCAGATGGCTTTCCACCATCACGCCGACGATGCGCTGTTCGCCGTCTTCCAGCTGGGTGGCGATGTCCTCGATCACTTTCGGCTGGTTTTCGGGGTTCTTGAGGCTGTTGGCGTGGCTGGCATCGATCATCAGGCGCGTCGGCAGCTTGGCCTTGGCCAGTGCCTGGCAGGCCTCGCCGACGCTGGCCGCATCGTAGTTCGGCTGCTTGCCGCCACGCAGGATCACATGGCAATCCGGGTTGCCGGTGGTCGACACGATGGCGGTGCCGCCCTGCTTGGTGACCGACAGGAAGTGGTGCGGATTGGACGCTGCGCCCACTGCATCGGCCGCGATCTTGACGTTGCCGTCGGTGCCGTTCTTGAAGCCGACCGGGCAGGAAAGGCCCGAGGCCAGTTCGCGGTGCACCTGGCTTTCGGTGGTGCGCGCGCCAATGGCGCCCCAGGCGACCAGATCGGCAATGTACTGCGGCGAGATCACATCGAGGAACTCGACGCCGGCCGGCAGGCCCAGCTTGTTGATGTCGCGCAGCAGGCCGCGGGCAATGCGCAGGCCCTTGTCGATCTTGAAGCTGCCATCCAGGTCCGGGTCGTTGATCAGCCCCTTCCAGCCCACCGTGGTGCGCGGCTTTTCGAAGTACACGCGCATGACGATTTCCAGTTCGCCGGCCAGCGCATCGCGCAGGGGCTTCAGGCGCTGGGCGTATTCGATGGCGGCGTGCGGATCGTGGATCGAGCACGGGCCCACCACCACGGCCAGGCGGTCGTCACGGCCATGCAGGATCTCGTGCAGGGCCGCGCGCGAGGCGCTGACGGTGTCGGAGGCTTCATCGTCACAGGGCAGCATCGCCAGCAGCTGGGCAGGCGGTGTCAGCGGTTCGATGGTGCGGATACGAAGGTCGTCGGTGTGCGGGGGCATGGGGCTGGTCTCTACGGAATGTGGGAGTCCGCAGCGTGGCGACATGAAAAAAGCCGCCAGGTTCGCTGGCGGCTTTCGGGAATGCGTCTGAAGGTTTCTTCAGGGTGAGCGCAGTCCTTCCTCCGCCGTGGGCTTCGGAAAGTAATACCAATAAAAGTTGGCGTGGGCTGCGTTCATGGGGTGTATTGATAGCACAGCTTTTGCGCAGTGCAAAATGTTTCATCCGCAACTGGGGATGCGGTTCAGGCGGGGCTCGCCTCAGCGCTTGCCGTGTACTTCCACATCCAGCAGCAGGCCTTCATGGATGTCCACCCAGCGCTCCACCACGCGGTCCAGTTCCTTCTGTGCCTCGTCCAGCTGCTCGGGGTTGAGCAGGGAGCGGGCGGTGTAGAGATCGGAGACGAGCTGCCGCAGCGTCGATTCCAGGATGGCGACCGACGGCCCTTCCAGCCCGGGCAACTGCAGTGCCGGGCTGTCGCCAAGGGTTCCGTACAGCGTGACCTGGAGCTTGCTCTGCATGATCGACTTCCCTGCGGGTGGACATGGGCAGCCGTCATGTTTACCGCGTATTGGTGACAGGCGCATGTGCCGTGGCGTGATTGCCGCTGCTGCTGGACGGCCTGAGCTGCAGAACGCGCCTGCCTACGAGTTCAGTCCCGGCAGACGTTGCGCGCACACGGGTCGATCGCTATGGTCGAGGACGACTGCGCAGACAGCAGAAAATTATTCGGCGCCGCTGCGAAACTCGCGAGGAGTACATGAAGGGAAAATGCTGACAATTGAATTGTTCGTTTGAATACGGAAATCCGTCAGTGTGGCCGTCCTTCCTGTGCAGTCGATCCTGTTGCTCCCTGGGCCCGTGCCACCTTGATGTCGCTGGCACGAGCTTCTTCCGGCTTCTTTACCCCGCCGGGTTTCCAGCCAGGGACCGCCCGCTACCCGATCTACGATTAAGCTGTCGCGATTGAGCCGATCGACAGCGTGCGGCGTGATGCACCTGGGACTTCTTTCCCGCGAAGTACAACGCCAGAAAAATGTGGGTGAAACGGCTGATTTCATGGCCTCTGGCGTATGCAATACTGCGCCGCGCTTTCATGGCTGTCGCGGATGCCCTTGGTGTTACGCGCAGGCATGTGCACTAGATGGATTGCCACCGAAAAAGGGTGGCCGGGCCTGGAAACCCGTGAGGTTTGGGTAGTCGCTTGTCAGCCGGCGCCGCTCTGTGCGGCGCCGGCTGACAAACCGTTCGCTTTCCATGGCGGGCGGTGCGTGGGGGTCCTTGGACCCGCCGGTTTGCCCAAACCTTCCGGTTTCCAGCCACGTACCGTCCGCCACCTATTCCGGTGGCGCTGCCGTCTTCGCTGTACGGAGCACATGCCATGAACGCAAAGCACGTCCCCTTCCCTGGTAGCGGCCTTAACGACCCGGCCAACGCCGATGACGCCGCCTCTGACCCCCACGCTTTCATCGCCAACCTGCAGCGCATCGGCGCGGGCTGCGGCAGCGATGGCCATCCCTGGCCCGAACCGAACCTGCCGATCGGCCGACGCATCCAGCTGGCCGATGGTGACTGCGCCCTGGCCGGCCTGCGCATCGTGCATGAGGTGATGCTGGCCGCCGAGCGCAGCCGCCAGAACGGCGGGCCGGAACATGATGTCGGCCCGCGCGTGATGGAAGGTCTGATGATGGCCTGTCTGGAACTGGGTACGCATGCCGCGGAGCGGGTGCGACCGCGGTAGCCAGACATTGGCCGAATACTGGGAGCCGCCGGGCATGGCCCGGCGCTACCGGGTGGCGTGGGGGTTCATCCACGCATGGCGTGGATCTACTCGTGGTTTGCCAGATCGTGCAGGTGCTGCGGCATGGCGTCCACGGCGCCCACGGTGTTGGTGGTGGTGAAGTAGTCATGCCAGCCCGTCGCGCTGATGGCGGCCAGCAGTGCATCGGCATCGGTGCGGCTGGCGCACTGCCAGACCGCGTAGAACTGTTCGGTGCTGGAATGCGGCACATCGCGCGCGACGCGGCCCATCGCCAACGGCGTGATGCGGGCCGGGTCGAACTGCTGCATGCCGGCGCCGATGCGCGCGAAGAAGGCGTTGCGTTGCTCGGGCGGGAGTGCGGCCCAGGCGGGAGTGGCGGTGTAGTGCTCGATGAGGATGTGGAGCATTGGGGCCTTCCTTGGGGTGTTGGGGTTCATGCGTCCGCCGGGCATGGCCCGGCGCTACCCGTGTGGTGGGGTTGCCGGCCAGCGGCCGGCACTACCGGAGCGAGCGTTGAGCGCGTTTGCAGATATAGGCGTTGGCTGCGCTGCTGTGTTCGCGTTGCCAGCGTGCGCAGACAGCACGCACCCACGCCGGTTGGGTCTTGCTGGCATCGTTGAGCCAGTTGCCCACCGAATCCTGCACGTATCGCTCGCGATCGTTGGCCAGGGCATCCAGCAGCGGCAGTGCGTGTTGCGGCTGTTGCTTGAACACGGTGATGTGCGTGGCCCACACACCCCGTGGGCGCAGGGCTTCGCAGGCGAAACGGCGCAGGTACGGTGAGGCTTCATCCACCCACGGCAGCAGCAGCGTCAGCGCCTGCAGCGGTGCGGCTACGAGGTCGGCGCGTACCGCCAGCCAGGCCCACTCACGCACGCCGAAGTGTTGGTCGTCAGCCAGTGGCTGTATCGCCTGCAGCTTTTCGCTGAGCCCCAACGTGGCATCACTGCCGATGAGGTAACAGGCCCAACCGCGCACGGTGTCGGAGGGATGCGACTGCCAGTGAGTGACATCGCCCTGCCCCGCTTCGCGCAGCAGCGTTGCCGCCAGGGCCATGCGCTGGGTGATGCCCTTGCTGGCGGCATCGCGCATGCGCTGCACGGCGGCATCTGGCAGCGCCGCAGCCGTCTGCAGCAACGTTGCGAAGTCCACGGCAAGGCACTCGGCCAGATGCGTGCTGGCGGCCAGGCCGGTGCCGAGTTCGTGCTGCCGCGCCGCGCTGATGGGCTGGCTCACGGCGTCGCGTCCCGGCCGCTGTCGGTGTGCTGCCAGACCTTGGTCAGCAGCTTCGAGAGCTGGGCTTGCTCGCCCGCATCCAGGCCATTGAACAGCCCACCGATCCACTGCGTATGCTGGTTGAACAGTTCCTCGGCCAGGCGCTTGCCGCGTGCGGTCAGCACGATCTGCAGGCGGCGGCCGTCTTCGGCATCGTGCCTGCGCTGCAGCAGGCCCTCGCGCTGCAGGCCGTCCAGCAGGCCACTGATGGTGGCGCGGGTCACACCTGCGCGTTCGGCCAGCTCGTGCGGCGGCAGCGTGCCGCCGGCGCCCTGCAGCAGGAACAGCACGATGAAACGGCCTTCGCTGAGGCCGTGCGGTGCAAGCCGGGTGGCACAGTCGCGGTCGATGGCGGCGGACAGGGAAAGCAGCTGGAAGCACAGGCGCAGCTGCGCCAGGTTGGCATGGCCGCGGCGGGTGGCCTCGTCGACGAGGGCGGTGTGTTTTGCTTCCAGCATTGCAGCCACCGATATGGTTAGGCGGCTAATCATATCCTCATAGAATGGAACTGCAAGCTTGTGCTGTATGCCCCATCCACGCGTGGCGTGGATCTATCGGGCCCGGGGCAGCTGCAGGCGGGCGATCAGGCCGCCGCCTTCGCGCTCCAGAAGCTGCAGCTGGCCACCATGGCTGCGTGCGGCATTGGCGGCCACGGCGAGGCCGAGGCCGGTGCCGCCGGTGGCGCGGCTGCGCGAGCTTTCACTGCGCTGGAAAGGCTGCAACAGGCGCTCGCGGTCTTCTGCGGGAATGCCAGGGCCGCGATCCAGAATGTCCAGCTGCAGCAGTCCGTTTCTTTGCGCCGCACGCAGCTCCACTGCACCCGCGTAGCGCCTGGCATTGTCGATCAGGTTCTCCAGCGCGCGGCGCAGCAGCAGAGCATCGGCCTGCCAATGCAGAGCGACAGGCAGTTCAGCGTCCACCTCGGTGCCACGAAGTCGCGCCGCCTGCACGCAGTCTTCCAGCATCGGCGCCAGGTCCATCGGCCGCAGCTGCGGCGGCTGCAGTTCGCCGCGTGCGTAATCGAGTACCTGCTCGATCATCGCGTTCATGCGCTCGATGTCGGCCACCATGCGTGCGGCCTGTGCGGGCGGCGCGAAGTCGGCGCGCAGGCGCAGGCCGGTGAGCGGCGTGCGCAGATCGTGCGCCACTGCGGCCAACATTCTCGTCATCTGCCGCGCCTGTTCGCGCAGGCGGGTACGGCCCGCATCCAGGGCTACAGCAAGCATCTGCACTTCGCGTGGGCCGTCGTCGGGCAGCGGCGTCTGGGCATGCAGATCGAGATGGGCGCTGGCATCGGCCAGGCGGCGCAGCGGTCGGCCCAGACGCACCGCCGCCCATGCAGCCAGCGGCGCCAGCAGCACCATGCCGCCCAGCAAGGCCAGCAGCACCTGCCTTCGCCAGGCAGCCAGATCGCTGTAGGCACTGCTGACCACCCGCCAGCGCCCATCAGGCTGCTGCACGGCCAGTTCGAACGGTGGCCACGGCAGGCTGGCGAGCACCCGCTGCGCAGCTTTCAAAGCGGCCGTATCGCTGGCACTGGCCTGCTCCTCACCCGAGGCGATGACGTGGATATCCGGTGGCTTGCTGTTGCCTGCCCAGACCAACCGCACCTGCTGGGCGGGATGATGCAGGGCATCGGCCACCAGCTGCTGCAAGCGCGCATGGCTTGTGCCTTCCGGCGGCTGCGCGCGCACGTCCAGGCGCAGCCCCATGCTGTCAGCCGGGCGCTCGCCGCGCAGTACCTGCATGGCCTGGTCGAGTCGCATCTGCGGTGCCGCCGGGCGCGGCAGCCAGCCCACCACCGCCATGCTGACGGCCGTGGCCAGCACCAGGCTGCTGACCGCCAGCATCGCAATCCAACGCGCGGTGCTCCAGCGCAGTGTGCTGCAACGCGCGCTCACAGGCGCTGCACCGCTGGGCCAAAGCGATAGCCCTCGCCGCGCAGGGTCTGTACCAGGCCATCGCCGCCGGGAGCGGCCTGGGCCAGCCTGCGGCGCAGGCGGCTGATGGCCAGATCCACGGCGCGGTCCACGCTCTCGCTGTCATCGCCACGAGTGAGCTGCATCAACTGCTCGCGGTCCAGCACGCGGCCCGCGCGTTCGGCCAGGGCCTGCAGCAATGCGAACTCACCCCGACTGAGCGCTACCTCGGTGCCCTCGGGTGCATACAGGCGACGCTGTTCCGGCAACAGGCGCCAGCCGTCGAAGCGCAACTCCATCGGTGTCTGTGCGCGCAGCTTGTCCTGCCGGCGCAGCAGCGCGCGCACGCGGGCCAGCAGCTCGCGCGGGTCGAAGGGTTTGGCCAGATAGTCATCCGCGCCCATTTCCAGACCGATCACACGGTCCGGTGCGCTGCCCATGGCCGACAGCATCAGGATGGGGATGGCGCGCGACTGCAGGCGGCGGCACACCGACAGGCCGTCTTCACCGGGCATCATCCAGTCCAGGATGATGGCGTCGGGACGTTCCGCCTGCAGCAGCACGTCCAGGCCAGCAGCATCGGCGGCCACGCGCACGCGGTAGCCGTGCAGCAACAGGTGGTCGGCGATGGCATCGCGGATGCTGGCATCGTCATCCACAACGATGAGGGTGGCAGTAGCATTCATGCCGCCAGTATGACGGCGCTGTGTATCGGCCCGGTATCAACCGGCACAAACCGGCGATACGCAGCTGCGGTGAAATGGCCTTTCTTTCCCGAGGAGTACACCGATGCGCCTGTCCCTGCTGCCCCTGCTGCTCGCGTCGCTGCCTGCGGCCGCCGAACCCGCTGCCCTGCACAGCCTGCCGATGACGATGCAGGCCAGTCATCCCACTGTGTTGGGCACGCTGGAGGGAGGGGATAAGCCCTTGCAGCTGGTGGTGGACAGTGCGGCCAGCGCGACGCTGCTGGATACGGACGTGGTGCGGCGCTTCCAGCTGCAGGACCCGAACGCACGCCACCACGACGCGCAGGGTGCCAGCGCCGGCGGGTTGGCGTTGCGCAGCACGCGCAGCGTGGCGATGGCGCTGGGCAGCCTGCAGCTGCAGGTGACCGCACTGCAGGCCGACCTGGCCAGCCTGTCGTCGGCAGGGAGCGAACCGTTGCACGGCATCATCGGCCAGGACATCACGGCGCGTTTCGATACCCGCTGGGATTTCGCCCATGGGCGCCTGATGCTGTGGCCTGCGCAGACGCTGCCGACCACGGCACCCTATTGCCAGGGCAACGCCCTGCCCGATCGCGCCGGCGTGCTGAAGGGCTTCGGCTTCGTCAACCTGCGCTTGGGTAGCGAAGGCGTGGAGGCCATCGGTGTGGTCGATACCGGTGCGGCGCAGACCATTCTCAACGATGCAGCGGCGCGTGCGTTGGGCCTGCGCACCGATGGCAGCGATACGCGCGTGCGCGCGCGCAGCAAGGGCAGCGAGGGGCTGGGTGGCAAGCCGACACCGACGTGGCTGTACACCCTGCCCGTACTGGCCAGCGTCGGTTGGCAGCACCCGGCGGTGGAGGTCCGCATCAGCGAGCTGCCGGTGTTCCGGGCAATCGGGCTGGAGCAGCGCCCGGCTTTGATCCTGGGGGCGGATGTGATGCAGGGTGGCCAGGTGGATATCAGCGCGGGCGCCGAGCGCATCTGCCTGCAGCGATAGGCGCGGGGGTGCTGTCCGATCAGGCGACGCTTTCGAAGAACATCAGGTAGACCAGCCGCCCGTTCTCCGGGCGGTCACCGGACGCCGGGCCGGCGGTGTGCCAGAACCACGGACGCAGCAGCACCAGGCGGTTGAAGCGCATGGGAATGGTCATGGTCCGTTCCCACGCACTGTCGTCGTTGCTGTCGCGCTCGATGATGTCGCGGTGCATTGCCGTACCATCGGCATAACCCAGTGCCGCCAGCTCGGCCGGGTTCAGCGCCAGGCGGTCGGTGTTGGTGCGGCGGTGGCGGAAGAATTCGGTCCCCCCTGGCAGTGCTCCGGGGCGCTGAGGTAGAGGATGCCCGACCAGTGCGAATGATCGGTATGCACGCGGGCACGGCCCACGTCATTGGCCAGGGTGAGGCGGAACTTGCCTTGCGACTGCAGCGGCTGTACCGGCCGCAGAGGCTCGTTCAACAGGCTGGACGCTGCGCCGGCAAGACCCTGCATTTCCAGGCGCTGCAGCGAATTGCGGCCAGGGAATGCGCCGTCCTCCTCGGGGTAGTCCAGGCCCAGGCCGGCGCGGCGCAGGCCATGGGCATCGGCGGCGGAAAGAAAGTCGTCAACGACGAGGAACGAGGTAGGCATGGCGGCAGGCTAGTGCCGGCACATTGCGGCGGCAAGGCAGCCTGCAGCATGCGCCGGGCCGGGGTTTACGCCGCCTTGGCGGCCGGCGCAGTATAAGAGCCAGTCACCCGTCTTACTGGACCCTCGCATGACCCCTTCGCAAGCAGACGCCATTGCCAGCGCCGTGATGCAGCCGGACGACTGGCGTGACGAGATCGCCGCGCGCCAGCAGGAGGAGATGCAGCAGCTGCAGCGCCAGCGCAGGGCGGTGGCCATCGGCCTGGTCGGCATGGCCGCAGGTGGGTTGATTGCCTACCAGTTGGGGCTGCCCTGGGTGAAGGGCGTGCTGTATGGCGGTGTGCCCACCTTCTTCATCGCCAAGGTCTGGCTGGATCGGCGCGCGTTGCGCGGTTGATGCCGCGCGGTTCATCCACGCATGGCGTGGATCTACCCGAGGGCATCGCGATCCAGACCAACAAAAAAACCCCGCCTTCCGGCGGGGTTTTTCATTACGTCGGGAACGCGTGGACTTAGAAGTCCATGCCGCCCATGCCGCCCATGCCGCCCATGCCACCGGCGCCACCCATGGCCGGCTCGTCCTTCTTCGGAGCTTCGGCAACCATGGCTTCGGTGGTGATCATCAGGCCAGCGATCGAGGCAGCGTTCTGCAGCGCCGAACGGGTCACCTTGGTCGGGTCCAGGATGCCGAACTGCAGCATGTCGCCGAACTCGCCGGTAGCGGCGTTGTAGCCGAAGCTGCCGGTGCCTTCCTTGACCTTGTTGATGATGACCGACGGCTCTTCACCGGCGTTGGCCACGATTTCGCGCAGCGGGGCTTCCATCGCACGCAGGGCGATCTGGATGCCGTGGTTCTGGTCTTCGTTGGCGCCCTTCAGGCCAGCCAGCGAGGTGACCGCACGGACCAGGGCAACACCGCCGCCCGGGACCACGCCTTCTTCAACGGCTGCACGGGTAGCGTGCAGGGCGTCGTCGACGCGATCCTTCTTTTCCTTCATTTCGATTTCGGTCGAAGCGCCGACCTTGATCACGGCAACGCCGCCGGCCAGCTTGGCCACGCGTTCCTGCAGCTTCTCGCGATCGTAATCGGAGGAGGTGTCCTGGATCTGGGTCTTGATCTGGCCGACGCGTGCGTCAACGGCAGCCTTGTCACCCACGCCATCGATGATGGTGGTGTTTTCCTTGGAAACCTGCACCTTCTTGGCGCGGCCGAGGTCCTTGATGGTGGCCTTTTCCAGCGACAGGCCAACTTCTTCGGAGATCACGGTGCCGCCGGTCAGCACGGCCATGTCTTCCAGCATCGCCTTGCGACGGTCGCCGAAGCCCGGAGCCTTGACGGCCACGACCTTGACGATGCCACGGATGGTGTTGACCACCAGGGTAGCCAGCGCTTCGCCTTCGACTTCTTCGGCAACGATCAGCAGCGGCTTGCCGGCCTTGGCGACGCCTTCCAGCACCGGCAGCAGGTCACGGACATTGGAGATCTTCTTGTCGTGCAACAGGATGAACGGGTCATCCAGGTCAGCGGTCTGCGACTGCTGGTTGTTGATGAAGTACGGGGACAGGTAGCCGCGGTCGAACTGCATGCCCTTGACCACGTCCAGCTCGTTGTCCAGGCCAGAGCCTTCTTCAACGGTGATCACGCCTTCCTTGCCGACTTCCTTCATCGCGTCAGCGATGATCTGGCCGATCGACTCGTCCGAGTTGGCCGAGATGGTACCGACCTGGGCGATCGCCTTGTCGTCGGCGGTCGGCTTGGAGATGTTCTTCAGCTCGGCAACGGCGGCCACGACGGCCTTGTCGATACCACGCTTCAGGTCCATCGGATTCATGCCGGCGGCCACAGCCTTGGCGCCTTCGCGGATCAGGGCCTGGGCCAGCACGGTGGCGGTGGTGGTGCCGTCGCCAGCGTCGTCGTTGGTGCGGGAAGCAACTTCCTTCACCATCTGCGCGCCCATGTTCTCGAACTTGTCAGCCAGTTCGATTTCCTTGGCGACGGAGACGCCGTCCTTGGTGATGGTCGGAGCGCCGAAGCTCTTTTCCAGCACCACGTTGCGGCCCTTCGGGCCCAGGGTGGCCTTGACGGCATTGGCGAGAACGTTGACGCCGCGCACCATGCGCGAACGGGCGTCTTCACCGAAACGAATATCCTTGGCAGCCATTGCGATTACCTCGATGTTTGCGCCGGGCCGGGCCCGGCGACGAAAAGGAATGTGTTACAGGAAAGCAGGTCGCGCCGAGGCTCAGCCGATGATGGCGAGCACGTCGTCTTCGCGCAGGACCTTGTACTCGACGCCTTCGCTCTTGTACGAGCTGCCGGCGTACTGGCCGTAGATGACCTTGTCGCCAACCTTCAGCGACGGAGCGCGCACGGTGCCGTTGTCCAGGGCCTTGCCCGGGCCGACGGCGACGACTTCACCCTTGGTCGACTTTTCCTTGGCCGAATCCGGAATGACGATGCCACCGGCGGAGATTTCGTCAGCTTCGATCGGCTTGACCACAACGCGGTCGTGCAGCGGCTTGATGTTCATAGGGACCTCTTAAGTTGTTGATTGGTCTAAAAAAGTCCGGCGATGTTAGCACTCACCCCAGGTGACTGCCAGCATTGCGCGTGAAAAAGCCCGACAGGTCGGGAGCAGGACAGAGATGGAGCTGCCCCCGGGCCTTTCAAGCCCCGCCACGGAAAATTTTTCCACGGTGCGCTGCGGCGGGGGACAGACGGCCGGGCCGACAGGCTCCCGTATTTTTGGTGACCCACGTCGCAGTGTCAGATATCTGACGTTCAGTTACGACAAAGTGTCACGCGTTCGGCCTTAGGCTCGCCCGGCATTCCCAATCACAAGGAGTAGTCGATGCGATTGCTGTCCCCGCTCGCCGCCGCCTGCCTGCTGGCGCTGGTCGCCGCGCCGGCCCAGGCCGAGGTCTTCATCAACGAACTGCACTACGACGACAGCACCCCGGCCGGTGACGTCGGCGAAGCCATCGAAGTGGTCGCCACCGCCGGCGAGGACCTGTCCGGCTACCGCCTGTACCTGTACAACGGCGCCAACGCCTCGGCCGCCGTGGTCTACGACAACAAGCCGGTCCCGGCTGGCAGCGCCGCCGGCTGCGGCAGCGCGACGATCGCCGTGGTCACCTACCCGACCAACGGCCTGCAGAACGGCCCCAACGACGGCATCGCCCTGGTCGACGCCAGCGGCAAGGTGGTCCAGTTCCTCAGCTACGAGGGCGCCATCACCGCCTCCGGTGGCCCCGCCGCCGGC
Organism: Stenotrophomonas sp. SAU14A_NAIMI4_5; assembly: GCF_003086795.1. Lineage (NCBI taxonomy): Bacteria > Pseudomonadati > Pseudomonadota > Gammaproteobacteria > Lysobacterales > Lysobacteraceae > Stenotrophomonas > Stenotrophomonas sp. SAU14A_NAIMI4_5. Next base: position 4,018,196 of record NZ_CP026003.1, read on the forward strand.
ATGACCAGCCAGAACATTCCGGTTGCCGAAACCAACAGCACCGCCCCGGGCACCTCGCTGCAGCTGACCGGCAGCGGCAGCCAGTACGCCCACTTCACCTGGGCCGAGTCGGCCGGTGAGACCTTCGGCCGCTGCAACAACAACCAGACCTTCAACGGCGGTGGCGGCACCCCGGGCGGCCCGAACACCCCGCCGTCGGTGACCACCACCACCCCGGCACAGGGCAGCAGCACCTTCCCGGCCGCGGCCGATCTGGAAGTGGTGTTCAGCGAAACGGTCAGCCTGGCCAGCGGCGCCTTCGCCCTGAGCTGCGGCAAGTCCGGCAGCGTGCCGCTGACCTGGCCGACCAGCGGCAAGACCGTGAAGCTGTCGACCAACACCGCCCTGGTGGCCGGTGAGGCCTGCCGCTTCGACATCCGCGCCTCGCGCATCACCGACAGCCAGGGCGCACGCCCGGCCGCTGACAGCCGCATCGCCTTCACTGTGGCCAGCACCACCGGCAACCCGGACCCGGGCAATCCGGACCCCGGCAATCCCGGCAACCCGGGCACTCCGGCGGGCTACTACTCCAAGGTGAACACCTCCAGCCCGAGCCAGCTGCGCTGCTCGCTGCACGAGACCATCAAGGGCCACACCGCTTACCCGTACAGCGGCTCGGGCACCAGCACCTGGACCATCCTGGAAATCGCCGACGAAGATCCGAACAACAGCGGCAAGATCCTCGACGCCTACCGCAACCACAGCTACACCAAGGTGAGCAGCCGTGCGGGCACGGGCAGCGGCCTGACCTACAACCGCGAGCACACCTGGCCGAATTCGCTGGGCTTTGCCAGCACCACCGGCGACAAGGGCCTGCCGTACGCCCCGTACACCGACACCCACATGCTGTACCTGACCGATGCACAGTGGAATGCCGACCGCGGCAACAAGCCGTTCGGCAAGTGCGATGCCAATTGCGGCGAGCGCGCCACCGAGGCCAACAACGGCCAGGGCGGCGGCAGCGGCGGCTACCCGGGCAATTCGAACTGGGTGCGTACCCCCGACGGCAACACCGGCACCTTCGAGGTGTGGGGCAAGCGCAAGGGCGACATGGCGCGTGCGGTGATGTACATGGCCATCCGTTATGAGGGCGGCAAGGATGCGGCCACCGGCCAGTCCGAACCGGACCTGGAACTGACCGACGACCGCAGCAAGATCGTCAAGACCAGCAGCTCGCCGGCCTACATGGGCCTGCTGTCGACCCTGATCGACTGGCACCTGTCCGATCCGCCGGACGATGCCGAGCGTGCGCGAAATGACGTGATCTACTCCTTCCAGGGCAACCGCAACCCGTTCATCGACCACCCGGAATGGGCCACCCCGGCCCTGTTCACCTCCGCCAAGCCGGCCACCTGCCAGCTGGCCAACTGACCGCGCAACGCAGCGGTCCACGCCGCCGCCGGGTCCTGACCCGGCGGCGGCCCTATACTCGGCGGTCATGTCGACCGTCGATCCCGTCCTGCTGCTGTTGACCACCTGCCCGGACCGGGCCAGTGCCGAGCGCATCGCGCACGCGCTGGTCAGCGAGCGCCTGGCTGCGTGCGTCACCCGGCTGGAGGGGGCACAGTCGACCTACCGCTGGCAGGGCGATGTCATTACCGACACCGAACTGCAGTTGCTGGTGAAGACCACGGCGAGCCGCGTCGATGACGCGATCGCCCGCATCGTCGAACTGCATCCGTATGAACTCCCGGAGTGCATCGCGGTCGAAACCCGGGCCGGCCTGCCGGCGTATCTGGACTGGATCCGGGCGCAGACCCGGGAGGACACCGATTGATGAAGTTGTTTGCTCGTGGCGCCGCGCTGTGCGCCCTGCTGTGGCTGGCCCTGCCGGCCTTCGCGCTGGATGAGAAGGACCTGCTGCCGGTCGACCAGGCGTTCGCGCTGACCGCCAGTGCGCCCGAACGTGGCCAGATCCAGCTGCAGTTCAAGATCGCCCCCGGCTATTACCTGTATCGCCACCGCACCAGCGTCAAGGCCGACCCGGCCTTCAATGCCGGTGCGCTGCAGATGCCGGCGGGCAACAAGCACCACGACGATTTCTTCGGCGAGGTGGAAACCTACCGCGAGCGCCTGCAGGCCACCCTGCCCGGCGCGCCGACCGATGCGGCCAGCACCATCAGCCTGGAAGTGCGCTACCAGGGCTGCGCCGATGCCGGCGTGTGCTACCCGCCGCAGAAGCGCGTGGTGCAGGTGACCCTGCCCGGCGCGGGCGGCAAGGCCGCGGTGCCCACCGCGCGCGTCACCGGCGTCACCCCCTTCAACAACCCGCTGGCCGGTGCCGGCAGCAACGGCGGCCTGCGCCTGCCGGGCGCCAGCAACACCCAGGCGCTGCCGCTGCCGTCGGAACAGGCGTTCGGCTTCGATGCCATCGCCAGCGACGGCAATACCCTGCTGCTGCGCTTTACCCCGGCGCCGGGCTACTACCTGTACCGCGACCGCACCTCGCTGAAGCTGGAAGGCAGCACCGGCGTGCTGGCCGACAAGCCGCGCTGGCCTGCCGCACAGGCGCACCGCGACGAGCACTTCGGTGATGTCTCGGTGTACTTCAACCAGGTGGAAGTGCCGCTGCCGCTGCGCCGCACCCGCACCGAGGCCGTGGACAGCACCCTGGTGGTGACCTTCCAGGGCTGCCAGACCGATGGCATCTGCTACCCGCCGATGACCCGCCGGGTGAAGCTGTCCATTCCCGCCGGCAAGCTGACTGCCGCCGCTGACACCGCTGCTGCACCGGCCGCCGCCAGCGACACCCCGCGCGAAGACGCCGGCGGCACGCCGCGCCGCCTGCTGCCGACCGTGCCCAACGATGCCGCGGGCGCCGCCGGTGACAGCGCCGCAGGAGGCGATGCCTTCGCTGCCGATGCGCAGCAGGACAACGCCAAGCGCACCAAGCCGCCGGGCAGCGTGCCGAAGACCGACAGCTCGCTGCTGTGGGTGCTGCTGCTGGCGCTGGGCGGTGGCCTGGTCCTGAACCTGATGCCCTGCGTGCTGCCGATCCTGTCGCTGAAGGTGCTGAGCCTGGCGCAGAGCGGCGAGAGCGCCGAGCGCGCCCGCAGCCATGCCCTGTGGTACACGCTGGGCGTGCTGGTGGCGTTCGCGGTGATCGGTGCGTTGATGGTTGGCCTGCGCATGCTCGGCAATGCGGTGGGCATCGGCTTCCAGCTGCAGCACCCGGGCGTGGTGGCCGCACTGGCCTACATCATGTTCGCCGTCGGCCTGAGTCTGTCCGGTGTGTTCACCATGGGCGGTGGCATCGGCAACTTCGGCCAGTCGCTGGCCCGCCGCAGCGGCCCGGCCGGTGATTTCTTCACCGGCGTGCTGGCCTGCGTGGTCGGCAGCGCCTGCGTCGGCCCGTTCTTCGGCCCGGCCGTGGCCTATGCCTTCGTGGCCCCGCCGATCGCGGCGATGCTGGTGTTCCTGTTCCTCGGCCTGGGCCTGGCCCTGCCGTTCCTGCTGATCGGCTTCGTGCCGGCGCTGGCCCGCCGCCTGCCCAAGCCGGGCCCGTGGATGGAAACGCTGAAGCACGTGCTGGCCTTCCCGATGTATGCGGCCGCGCTGTGGCTGCTGTGGGTGCTGGGCAAGCAGCGTGGCGTGGATGGCATGGCGCTGGCCCTGGGCGGCCTGCTGCTGCTGACCGCCGGCCTGTGGCTGTTCGAAACCAGCCGCTGGCGCAGCAAGCGCGGCGCCAGCCTGCTGGGCGTGCTGCTGGCCTTGGCCGCGCTGGGCCCGGTGTGGGGCGTGACCCAGCTGCAACCGCCGGCACGTGCCGCGCAGGCGGCCAGCGACAACGTGGTGGACTATTCGCCGCAGATGCTGGACCGGCTGCGCGCGGACAACCGCGTGGTGTTCGTGAACATGACCGCCGACTGGTGCGTGAGCTGCAAGGCCAACGAACGCGCGGTGCTGTCGCGCCCGGAGTTCAAGGAACTGCTCAAGCGCACCAACGCGGTGTACATGCGCGGCGACTACACCAACGTCGACCCGCAGATCACCGCGTTCCTGGATGAGCACAAGGCCGTGGGCGTGCCGCTGTACGTGGTGTACGGCCCGGGCGCACCGCCTACCGTGCTGCCGACCCTGCTGACCCAGGCCCTGGTGGAAGAAGCGCTGCTGCGCACCGCCCGATGAGTTGGCAGCGGCCCGCACTGCTGTGGACAGCGGTGCTGGCCGCCGGCCTCGGCCTGTGGGCCGGGCATCGGTTGACCCCGGCGCCTGCGCCGGTGGTTTCAACGCCTCCTGCTGATGTGGAACCCCCGATTCCTGCCCTGCGCGCCGGTGATGCCCTGCCGGCGCTGGTGCTGCCTGGTGTGGACGGGCAACCGCTGGATATCCGCCAGCGATTCAGCGGCCGGCCGCTGCTGGTGAACGTGTGGGCCAGCTGGTGTGGGCCCTGCATCGAGGAGATGCCCGAGCTGGCCCGCTTTGCCGAAGCGCAGGGCGAGCGTGGCGTGCAGGTGCTGGGCCTGGCACTGGATACGCCGGAGGGCGTGGCGGATTTCCTGCAGCGGGTGCCGGTGGATTACCCGATCGTGCTCGACACCCCGGGCCCGCGCGATGCCAGCGTGCAGCTGGGCAATGCGCAGGGGCTGCTGCCGTACAGCGTGCTGTTCGATGCGCAGGGGCGGATGGTGAAGGCGAAGCTGGGACCGTTCGAGCACGGTGAGATTGCAGGCTGGGTGGAGTGAGGGTGTTTTGCAGGGCTTGCAGCCCTGCACCTGCAGAAGCCGAAGCAAGAGCGGCATTCCGTGGGATGGCGGGGCACTGTGGGTTTGCGGGGACGCCGTAAACCCACAGTGCCCCGCCTTCGACAGGTTCACGCGGCTGTTGGAACCTGCTGCTGATGGTGGGTGCCGACCGTTGGTCGGCACATCTATCGGATATCGAATTTCATCTGGGGTCAGAGCCCGGCCAGTAGATCCACGCCATGCGTGGATGAAATCTCTCAGAAATCGAATTTCCGAATTGGGGTCAGAGCCCGTTGCGCAGCAACGGGATCCGACCCAGTGCCGACCAACGGTCGGCACCCACCAGAGCAGAACGCCGTTCCGACAAATCGCAGAAAACTGTCGAAGGCGGGGTGGGTCCGGTTGAGGGGGTGTGAGCGGCATGGATGCGGCGACCGAGCTTACATGGACGTACTTGCAGCGTCCCCCTCAACCGGACCCACCCCGCCATCCCACAGGAAACCCGCTTCTGCTGTCGCTCCGGCTCTGGCCGTTGCGTCTGCGGGTGGAGGGCTGCAAGCCCTGCAACAAAACCCTCCTTGACCGCAGCCAGTCCGGCCCCGGAGAATTACGGGATTAATTCTCATTTGCTGTTGCGCAGGATGCGGGCGGCAGCCTCGACGGCCTCTCTCCCCGATGTTCAAGAACGTCCTGTTCCAACTGCACTGGCTGCTGGGCATCACGGCCGGCACGATCCTGGCCATCATGGGCCTCAGCGGCGCCACGCTGTCCTTCGAGGACGAGCTGCTGCGTGCCGCCAACCCTGGCTTCGCCGCCATCGCCGAACACCACGACGACGGCCAGCAGCCGCTCGCGCTGAGCGAACTGGTGCCGCTGCTGCAGGCCGGCAGCGAGCGCCCGCTGCAACGCCTGCGCGTGGACGCCACCGGCCAGCGCCCCTCGGTGGCGCGCTTCGCCGGCGGCAAGGATCACTGGGTCTACTTCAACCCCTACAACGGCGAACGCTTCAGCCACCTGCGTGGCCAGGCGTTCTTCGATTTCGTCGAAGACCTGCACCGGCACCTCGCGGCCGGTGAACGCGGCAAGGTCGTGGTCGGCAGCTGTGCCATCGCCCTGCTGTTCTTCGCCCTGTCCGGCCTGTACCTGCGCTGGCCGCGCCGCTGGTGGCACTGGCGCAGCTGGCTGGCAGTGGAATGGAAGCGCAGCGGCCGCGGCTTCCTGTGGAGCCTGCACTCGGTGATCGGTACCTGGGTGCTGCTGATCTACCTGATGAGTGCGCTGACCGGCCTGTGGTGGTCGTTCGACTGGTACCGCAGTGCAGCCAATTCGGTGCTGGGCGTGACCCCGCCGGCCAAGCACAAGGTCGCGCCCGATGCCGTGCTCGACCTGCAGCATGTCGAGGACACGCTGTATGCGCAGCCCGGCGTGCGCAGCGGTTACATCGACCTGCGCCTGCCGGAAAAACCGGGCCAGGTGCTGAACGTGCGGGTGATGTCCGGCGACCCGGCCCTGCGCGGCGGCCACCACGACCGCGCGCATGACCTGCTGCAGCTGGACCCGGCCAGCGGCGCGCTGCTCGATGCACGCCCCTACGAGCGCCAGGGCACCGGCGGCAAGCTGGCCACCAGCGTGTTCGCGCTGCATTCGGGAAGCTACTTCGGCCTGCCCGGCCGCGTGGTGGTGATGCTCAGTAGCCTGGCCATGTGCCTGTTCTTCATCACCGGCTGGATGCTGTACCTGGACCGCCGGCGCAGCCGGCGCGCGGCACGTGCGCTGCGGCAGACCCTGCCTGCGGCGCAGGAAAGCGGCGGCGAAGGCACGCCGTGGCGGGTGATCCATGCCAGCCAGAGCGGCTTGGCCGAACAGCTGGCCTGGCGTGCGGCAGCGCAGCTGCAGGCCGCCGGCCACCCGGTACAGGTGCTGCCACTGGCGCGGGTAACGGCTGCGTTGCTGCAGGACAGCCCGCAGGTCCTGTTCGTGCTCAGCACCTTTGGCGATGGCGAGCCGCCGGACAACGCCCGTCGTGCCGCACGCCAGCTGCTGTCCCAGCGCGTGGATCTTTCGGGCCTGCGCCACGGCGTACTGGCGCTGGGCGATCGGCAGTACCCGCATTACTGCGCGTTCGGCGCCGCGGTCGACACGTGGCTGGCCGGCAACGGTGCGCAGCCCCTGTTCCCGCGCATCGACGTGGACGCCGCGTCGTTGGTGGCACTGCGTCAGTGGCAACGCGAGCTGGGCGCGCTGACCGGCATCGTCACCGATGACAGCGTGCTGCCGCCGGCCACGCAGATGCACGACTGGCAGCTGCTCGCACGCGAAGAACTGAACCCGGGCAGCCTGGGTGGCGCGATCTGGAATATCCGTCTGGCGCCGCCGGCCGGCACGACCTGGCAGGCCGGCGACATTCTGCACATCGCACCGCGCAACAGCGCGCAGCACGCCGCAGCGGTGCTGCAGGCGTACGGGCTGGACCCGCTGCAGCCGCTGCTGCTCGACGGCACCACCCGCACGCTGCTGGAACTGGCAGGCGAACGCGTGCTGCCCGACGAAGGGGCCGCGCTGCCGGTACAGGACGCCGCGCTGTGGCTGGCCGGGCTGCCGGAGCTGCCGGGGCGCGAGTATTCGATTGCCTCGTGCGCCGCCGATGGTGCAGTGGACCTGGTGGTGCGCCTGGTGCACGACGCTGCGGGCCGCGCCGGCCTGGGCTCGGGCTGGCTGTCGCTGCATGCGCCGCTGGGCAGCCGCATCGCCGCGCGCGTTCACCGCAACCCGGGCTTCCATCGCCAGGACGGTGCGCCGATGGTGCTGGTCGGCAACGGCACCGGCATCGCCGGCCTGCGCAGCCTGCTGCGCGAAGCCACGCAGCACGACCAGCATGGCCATTGGCTGCTGTTCGGCGAACGCCAGCGCGCGCACGACCAGTTGTTCGCCGAGGAGATCGCGCAGTGGCAGGCCGAGGGCCATCTGGCCCGCGTGGACCTCGCGTTCTCGCGTGATGCCGACGGTGGTGGCTACGTGCAGCACCGCCTGCAGGCCGCTGCGGCGGAACTGCAGGCGTGGCTGGCGCGCGGCGCGGTCATCCACGTGTGCGGTTCGCTGCAGGGCATGGCCGAGGGTGTTGACCAGGTCCTGCGTGCCGCACTGGGCGATGACGAAGTGGAGACGCTGCTGGAGAACGGTCGCTACCGCCGCGACGTGTATTGATCCGCGTCTGGTAATGCCGGCCAGCGGCCGGCATTACCGGCGCGCCATCACGCGGCAACGCGCGGGCGCCGCTCCGGCTGCAGGCGGAACGCCGACACCGCTTCGGCCAAGGCCTGCACCTGGGCCTGCATGTGCGCGGTCGATGCGCCGGCTTCCTCCACCAGGCTTGCATTGCGCTGGGTGCTCGACTCCATCTGCACGATGGTCTGGTTCACCTGGGCGATGCCGGCGTGCTGGTCCTGCGATGCACTGCGGATGGCGGTGAGCAGTTCCGCCAACTGCTGCACGCTGCCGACGATCTCGCCCATGGTGGTACCGGCCTGCTCGGCCTGCACATTGCCCTGGCCGACGCGGGTGACCGAATCCTCGATCAGCCCCTTGATCTGCTTGGCCGCCTCGGCACTACGCTGGGCCAGCAAGCGCACTTCGGAGGCCACCACGGCGAAGCTGCGGCCCTGCTCGCCGGCACGCGCGGCTTCCACGGCGGCGTTCAGCGCCAGGATGTTGGTCTGGAAGGCGATGCCGTCGATCAGCTGGGTGATGTCGCCGATGCGGCGCGAGGCTTCGCTGATGCCGTGCATGGTGGCCACTACCTGGCCCACGGCTTGGCCACCACGCGCGGCCACCGCCGCCGCGCCCTGCACCAGCGCATCGGCACGGCCGGCGGCATCGGCGTTGCGGCCGACGGTGTCGGTCAGTTCGTGCATCGATGCGGCGGTCTCTTCCAGGTTGGCCGCCTGCTGTTCGGTACGCTGCGAGAGGTCATGGTGGCCGGCGACGATCTCGCCCACGCCCACATCCAGCCGCGACGTGGCCTGCTGGATGCGGGTGACGATACGGCCGAGCTGGCCGACGGTGGCGTTGGCATCGTCGCGCATGCGCGCGAACACGCCCTGCAGGTCACCCTCCATGCGCACGCTCAGGTCGCCGCGGGCCAGTGCCGCCAGCAGCGCCTGCAGGTCGCCCAGATTGGTTTCGAAGGTCGCCAGCAGGTGGTTGATGCTGGTGGACAGCGTACGCACGAAGCCCTGCTTGCCTTCCAGCGCGATGCGACCCTGCAGTTCGCCGTGTGCGGCCGCGTCGACCAGCGCGGCCACTTCGGTTTCCAGCAGGGTTTCCAGTGCGCGGCTGCGCCATTCCACCGCCACGCCGAGGAAATGGCCTTCATCGACGATCGCGTTGGCGATCAGCTGGTAGCGCACGCCGAGGTGATTGATCTCGCGTTCCTCGCGGCGGCGCACGCCGGACAGGCTGGTCATCGCCGGGTGCAGGCGCACTGCATCGCTGCCAACCAGTGCGTCGGCCGGCATGCCCAGCAGCTGCAGCAGGGCGGGATTGGCGTAGGCCACCTGCCCTTCCGCATCGATCACCATCAGCCCGGTCTGTGCGCTGTCCAGCGCCTGGCGCACGCGGGTGTTGCCACGGGCCACCGCGCGTTCCTCCTCGATGCGCGCGCGCAGTCGCTGCTGCATGTCGATCAGGCGCTGCGCCAGCTGGCCGATCTCATCGTTGGCGTTGTGCACGCGCAGGGTGGTGTCGAGGCGATCATCGGCAATGTCGCTGGCGAAACGCAGGGTGTCCTGGATCGGACGGCGTACCGCGCGCAGCACCAGCACCAGGCTGGTGATCAGCACACCGGCCACCAGCACGAGCGTGGCGGCGAACAGCACGCTCATGGTGCGTGCACCGGCCTGCTGGCGTGCCTGCGCCTGGGCCAGCGCCTGCACCTGGGCCTTCTGGAAGGCGGCCAGTGCAGGCGCCACGCTGGCGGCGGTATCCAGCAGCGACTGGGCTTCCACATCCAGGCCGACGCGGGCGGCGGTGTAGCCCAGCAGCGCGGCCTGGTAGGCATCCATGTCGGTGCGCAGGCTTTCCTGCGCCTCGGCCGGCAAGCCGGCCAGGGCCAGGTCGAAGGGCAGTTTTTCTTCGCTGGCGCGGTCGGCATGGGTGGAATCGCCATCGAGCAGCAGCAACGCCTCCTGCCGACGCATCTTCTGCACATGCAGTTCCAGCGCCGGGCGCTGCAGCGCGGTCACGTTCGCCTGCAGCGTGTCGGCGGCCTGCTGCAGCTGCACGGCCAGGCCCGCGTCGCCGCGGCCCATCTCATCCACGCGCTCGAACAGCGCGGCGATGCCCTGCGAGAAGCCGTCGACCGCCTCGGCCAGGGACTGCAGCGCCTTGCGCCGGCCGGCATCCATCGGCATCGCGCGCAGCGCCTGCAGATCCTGCTTCAGCTCCTGCTGGGTGGCCAGCAGCTGGCTGCGGTCGGCATCATCGAAACTGCGCGCATACTGTGTCTGCAGGCGCCGTGCTTCGGCCACGCGGGTGGCCAGCGCCGCGGCCAGATCGCTGCCGTGCTGGTAGCTGGCCTGGGAGCGGGCCGCCTGTGCGCTGGTGTGGCCGGTCCAGGCGTAGACGCCGGCGATGGCGACCAGGCCCAGGCCGCAGACCCACAAGGTGGCCTTCAGCTTGTCGGCCACGCTGAGCCGGTGCGGCTGCAGCCAGCGCAACAGGCCGGGAAACGCCGAGCGCAGCCCATCGAAGTGGGTGCGCAGGGACCGGAGGCGAACAACCGCGGTCGACATGACAGACTCCAGGCAAAAGGACGCACCTGTATCGGCCTGGATCAGCGGGACTTTAGAACTATTTTCAAGAACTGCCACCGGGGGCGCACTTGCGGTCTTTGTACCGGCCGCAGGCGACGGGGCGATGACATCGGCGCCCTGCCCTTGACCTCAACCCCGGTTGCGGTTGCACAGTAGGTGTCCCTGCCCTGCCTGGTGCCGTCATGACCACGCTCGATATCCCCCGTTACCTGCAGCGCCTGCAGCTGCCGACCGCGCCGCCGGCCACCCTGGCCGGGCTGACCCTGCTGCAGCAACGCCACAACGCCCATGTGCCGTTCGAGACCCTCACCTGCCTGCTGCGCGATGCGGTGCCGATCGACCTGGACAGCGTGCAGCGCAAGCTGCTGGACGCGCAGCGCGGGGGCTACTGCTTCGAGCTCAATGGCGCCTTCCTCGTGCTGCTGCAGGCACTGGGCTTCGATGCCCATGCACTGAGCGCGCGCGTGCTGCTGTCGGCCGCCGAAGGCGAGCTGACGCCGCGTACCCACCTGTTGATCCGGGTGCGGCTGGACGGCGAGGACTGGCTGGTGGATGCCGGCTTCGGCAGCCTGACCCCGACCGTGCCGCTGCGGCTGCAGGAAACAGCCGCACAGGACACGCCGCATGAACGCTACCGGCTGCAGCGCCTGGATGACGGCGATTACCTGCTGGCGGCCAGCAGCGGTGACGACTGGCGGTCGCTGTACCGGTTCGACCTGACGTCGCCGGCGGCGGCCGACAACGAGGTGGGCAACTGGTATGTGTGCACGCACCCGCACTCGAGTTTCCCCGGGGAACTGCGTGCTTCGCTGACGTGGCCGGAGGGGCGGCGCACGATGGGCAGCGGCAACTACACCGAATACCGCCCGAGCCAGGCGCCGGAAAAGCGTGCGTTGCGCGATGTGGCGGATGTGCGGCAGGTGCTGCAGGAGGGCTTTGGCGTGCGGCTGCCGGACGATGCGCGGCTGGACCCGGCCATTGCCGGGTGGCTGCAGCGGTGGCAGGCGACGGCCGGGTAGAGTCGAGCTTGCTCGACTGGGTGCGCGGAGCAGTCGAGCAAGCTCGACTCTACGGGCCAACGGCAGCCGAGCGTGGGCTCGGCTCTACAGATGGGCGTCAGGCTGTTGTCGGGGCCTGCACGGCGATGCGGTTGCCTTCGCAATCGGCGATCTCCGCCACGCGCCAGGCGCCTGCCTCGGCGGGGCCGAATCGCAGCGCGGCACCCGCCTGCAGCGCACGGGCAAGGCTGGCATCGAGATCGTGCACGCCGACATAGATGCGCGCGCCCCGCTCGGACGGCAGGTAATCCGCGCCATGGACCAGCGCCATGCTGGCACCGCCTGCATCGTCGTCGAACGGCAGGTACGCCATCGTGCAGTCGTGCACCTCCACCGGGGCACCGATTTCCACCTGCAGCCACTGCTGGTAGAACGCGATGGCGCGGGCCAGGTCGGCCACCGGAATCTCGACGTGCATGACAGGGTTCATCGCCGCACCATACCGCTTCAGATGATGCGCAGGGTAATCGCCTTCAGCACTGCGCGGGTGCGGTCGCGGGTGCCCAGCTTGTCGAGGATGCTGGACACGTAGTTCTTCACCGTGCCTTCGGCCAGGAACAGGCTGCGCGCGATTTCCTTGTTGCTGTAGCCACCGGCCAGCAGGCGCAGGATGGCCACTTCGCGTTCGCCGAAGGTGTCGCTGGGTGGCGCTTCATCATGGAAGCGGTAGCGCGAGCGCACCGGTTCGGTACTGACCGGCAGCAGCAGGGTTTCGCCAGCGGCGACGCGCTCGATGGCTTCGCGCAGGTCGGCCGGCGCTGCATCCTTCAGCAGGAAACCCTGCGCACCCGCTTCGCTGGCGCGCAGCAGCAGGTCGCTTTCATCGAAGGTGGTCAGCAGCAGGCAGGGCGTGGCGTCGCCGCGCGATCGCAGCTGGCGCAGCGCCTCGATGCCATCCAGGCCGGGCATGCGGATATCACTGAGCACCACGTCCACCGGCTGCGTGGCCAGCGCATCCAACAGCGCCTGGCCATCCTCGGCTTCCAGCACCACCTGCACGCCCAAGCCCTGCAGCAGCGCGCGCAGGCCGGCGCGGACCAGGGCCTGGTCATCGGCCAGGGCGACCCGGATCGGTGCGCCGCTCATGCCGGCAACCGCGCGATCAGGTGCATGCCGCCCTGCTCGGTACGGGCCAGCTCCAGCTGCCCCTGCACATCGGCCAGCCGCTCGCGCATGCCGGAAATGCCACTGCCCTCGCGGATGCGCTCGGCGCGCTGGCCGTCATCGCGGATATCGATACGCAACCGGGAATCCTCTTCGCTCATCGTCAGCCATACGTTATCGGCTTCGCCATGCCGTGCGGCGTTGGTCAGGGCTTCCTGCACCAGGCGCAGCACCGTCTCTGCCGTGCGTGGATCGGTGACCCGCACGCCCTCGGCAATCCGCAGCTGCAGGCGCGGGCGCGGGAACGGCGCGGCCAGCGCATGCAGGGCGGTGTCCAGATCCAGGCCGCGATCATCGCGCATGGACTGCACGACCTGGCGGATGTCGGCCAGCAGTTCGCCGGACAGCTGTTCGGCGGTCTGCAGGCCCTCGCGTCCGGCCAGCACCGGATCGGCCGCCAGCGCACGCAGGTTGAGGCGCATGGCGGTGAGCTTGTGCCCGGCCACGTCGTGCAGCTCGCGCGCCAGGCGCAGGCGCTCGGCATCGCGGGCGCTGTCGGCCAACAGGGCGCGGGTGGCCAGCAGATCGGCATTGACCCGCGCCAGCTCGTCGCGGGCCAGCGCCGTGCTGCGCGCATAGTGCGCGGTCAGCGCGGCGAAGGCCTGGAAGCCGCCGTACAGCAGCACCACCAGCAGCGGCTGGGTGAAACCACTGTGGCGCAGCACGGCGTACTCGGCCAGGTTGGCCAGCAGCGCAACCACCAGTACGAAGCGCGGCGGCCAATGCTCGGCCAGCTGCGCAACCAGCACCACCAGCAGCACCGGTGCCGTGCCGGTGCGTGGCTGCAGGGCGATGAGGGCGACCGCCAGCAGCGCCTGCAGCACGGCAACAACCGCGCGGAGGCGGGTCAGCAGCCCGACCCAGCCGTGCACCGCGAACAGCAGCAGGAAGGCGCCGAGCAGCAGCAGGCTTGATCCGGCCCCGCTGCGCTGCACGCCGAATGACAGGCCGACCACCAGCACGGTGATCACGCCGGCAAGGCTGAGGGGACGCAGGAGATGGCGGAGCAGGCTGGGCATGGCGGCATGCTGACCGGCCCGGGCCCCCGCCGGCAATGGGTCCAGCGCAGAAAGTGACTTCTGGCACGTCGGATCGATGACCACTGGCCCTGAACCCGGGCCAGCCCCCGGCGCAGACTGGCCCCACACCTCCAGACGGAACTGCCGCCATGATCCGCACCGCCCTGACCTGCTCCCTGCTCGCTGGCCTGCTGCTTGCCGGCGGCACCCATGCCGCCGAGCTGACCGTGAACGTGCACGATGTCCGCGCCCAGACCGGCACCCTGCGCGCCGCCCTGGTGTCCTCCGACGAGGCCTGGAACGGCAAGGCCGCGCCGGTGCAGGCGCAGCAGGCACACCCGCAGGGCGACAGCGTGCACTTCACCTTCAAGGATCTGCCGGCCGGCAGCTACGCCGTGCTGCTGACCCACGACGAGAATGACAACGGCAAGCTCGACACCAACCTGGTCGGCATGCCGATCGAAGGCTACGGCTTCAGCAACAATCCGCAGGTGATGCGCAAGCCGACCTTCGAGGAAGCCCGCTTCGCGGTGCCCGCCGCCGGCACCGCCATCGACATCACCCTGCGCTGATTCTCCTTCCCGCACCGAGGCCCGCCATGGATCGTCGCCGCTTCCTCCGCACCCTGATCAGCAGCACCGCTGGCCTGGCCCTGGGCGCCACCGCCCTGCGCAGCGCCCCGGCCTTCGCCAACGACCCGGCGCAGTTCGCCCAGGGCCTGCAGGCGCATCCGTGGCTGCTGGGCTGGCGCGGGGTGAGCAGCGAGACGCTGGGCCCGGCCACGGTGCAGCTGCAGGGCCGGCTGCCGGCCGGCCTGGCCGGCACCCTGTACCGCAACGGCCCGGCCTGGAGCGAGCGCGGCACCCTGCGCTACGACCACTGGTTCGACGGCGACGGCATGGTCCACGGTTGGCACTTCAACGGCGACGGCAGCCTGACCCACCGCGCACGCATGGTGGCCACGCCGAAGTTCACCCGCGAGCAGAAGGCCGGTCGCTTCCTCTACCCCGCCGCCGGCACCAGCGTCCCCAACGCACAGGCCGTGCGCAACAACGACGATGCCAACGTGGCCAACACGTCGGTGATGGCGCTCAATGGCCGCGTGTTCGCCCTGTGCGAATCCGGCTCGGCGTTCGAGGTGCATCCCGATTCGCTGGAGACGATCGGCCCGGTGACCTGGCGCCCTGACCTGGCGGCCCTGCCGTTCTCGGCGCACCCGCTGGTGGACCGCGATGGCAGCGTCTGGAACTTCGGCTCGATCAGCCTGATGGGCGGCGCCGGTCTGCTGGTCTGGCACATCGGCAAGGATGGCCAGCTGATCAGCGCCGATGTGATCGCCACGCCCGGCCGTGGCTACCTGCATGCCTTCACCATGACCGACCAGCAACTGGTCTTCGTGCTGGCGCCGTTCGACTTCAATGAGAGCGGCGGCAGCTTCTTCGAACGCATGCAGTTCGCCCCGCAGCGCGCGGCCAACATCGCGGTGGTATCCAAGGATGCGCCGGACAAGGCGCAGTGGTTTGAAGCACCGTTCGCGGCGATCTACCACTTCGGCGATGCACACCGCAGCAAGGACGGCATCGTGGTGCGTGCCGTGCGCCGCGACAACATGGACGAAGCCCGCTCGCCGATGAAGGAAGCGATGGCCGGTGACGGCGCCCACGCCACCAACGGCCACAGCAGCCTGGTGGAACTGCACCTGGACCTGCGCCGTGGCCAGGCGCGCTGGCAGGATACCGGCATCAGTACGGTGGAATTCCCGCTGTTCGACCCGCGCACGCCCGACAGCCGCGCGGCCCGCCTGTACGCACCGACCGTCGATGGCGCCAGCAACACGCCGTACTTCAATGCGGTGGCCGCCTTCGACGTGGAACGTGGCCGCCGCCAGGTGTGGCGCTATGGCAGCGACATCATGGCCGAGGAGCATGTGTTCGTGCCCCGCCCCGGCAGCCGCAATCCGGATGATGGCTGGCTGGTCGGGACCCTGCTGGATCCGGTGAACAAGCGCAGCGGTATTGCCGTGCTGGATGCGCGCCATGTGCAGGACGGCCCGCTGGCGCAGGCTTGGCTGCCGTACGCGGTGCCGCTGGGTTTCCACGGCACGTTTGCCGCGCGGGCGTAACCGCAGGCGCACGCCGCGCGCACGCGGCCCCTGGCATGCTGGCGTTCCCCGTGTTCCCCGGAGTGCCCCCATGCCGCTGTCCGACCACCGCGCTGTACTTGCTCCACACGGTCACCTGCGCGTGGCGATCAACCTGGGCAACCCGGTGCTCGCCCAGGGCGATGCGCGCTCGCCGCGCGGACCGTCCGTGGAGCTGGCCACGACGCTGGCGCAGCGGCTGGGCGTGCAGGCGCGTTTCACCTGCCACGATGCGGCGGCCTCGGTCGTGGCCGCTGCCGCCGAGGATGGCTGGGACCTGGCGTTCCTGGCGGTGGATCCGGCGCGTGCCGACCGGATCGCGTTCAGTGCGCCCTATGTGGAGATCGAAGGCACCTACCTGGTGCGCGAAGCCAGCCCGGCGCGAACGGTGGCCGACCTCGACCGCGAAGGCGTGCGCATCGCGGTGGGTCGCGGCGCGGCCTACGACCTGTACCTGAGCCGCGAGCTGAAGCATGCGCGGACTGAGCGCGCCGAGACATCGGCGGCAGCGATCGCGCTGTTCGACCAGCAGCAGCTGGATGCAGCGGCCGGTGTACGCCAGCCGCTGCAGGCCTGGTCGCAGGCGCATCCCGGGCATCGGGTGCTGGCCGATCGCTTCACCGCGATCCAGCAGGCGGTGGCCGCCCCGGTCGCGCGCCCGGCGGATGCACTGCAGGCGTTGTTTGCCGAGGTGGAAGCGATCAAGCAGGGGCCGTTGCTGGGGGAGGCGTTCGCGCGGGCCGGGCAGGCGGTGACGCTGGTGCGGTGAGGGGTTCGTTTTTTCTGTAGAGCCGAGCCCATGCTCGGCTGCCGTGTGCGGGGTTCCTGCGAAGAGCAGCCGTGCATGGCTCGGCTCTACTGGGTGATGGGTTCCTGCGAAAAGCAGCCGAGCATGGGCTCGGCTCTACAGCTGCAGCAGCGCCAGGTAGCCGGTCACCGTCAGCAGGGACAACAAGGTTGTTCCCAGCACCGTGGCGGCCGTGGTCGATGCTTCGCGGCGGTGGAACTCGGCCAGCATGAAGGGGCCGGTGCCGGTGGGCAGTACGGCCATGAGCACCGCGGCGTGGGCAAGCGCGGCCGGCAGCGCAAACACCTGCGTGGCGAGCAGCCACACCAGCAGGGGATGCACCAGCAGCTTCAGGCCGCCCAGCACCACCGCGCTGCGCCCAGCACCCGGCACCGGCGTGCGCCGCTCCCCGAGGAAAAGGCCCAGCGCGATCAGCGCACACGGGGCCGCCGCGCCGCCGAGCAGCTTCAGGAAGGTTTCCGCCGGCGCCGGCATCGACAGGCCCAGCGCCATCGGCAGCACGCCGGCCAGCGGCGCCAGCAGCAGCGGATTGCGCAGCAGCGAGCGCGCCACCTTGCCCAGCAGATGGTGCAGGCGCTGCTCGCGCTGCAGGCCGACCTCGATCAGCACGATGGCTGCGGCGAACAGCACGCACACCGTCAGCAGGGTCGCGACCAGCGTCGGGGCCAACGCCGACGGCCCGAGCGCGGCCACTGCCAGCGGAAAGCCGACGAAGCCGGTGTTTGCATAGGCGGCGTTGAGCCCGTCGATACTGGCATCGGCCAGCGCGTGGCCGCGGCGTCGACGCCACCACACCGTGGCGGCAAACAGCAGCGCGGTGCCACCGCCGAAGCTGGCGATGAAACCCGGATGCCAGAGCTGCTGCCAGCGCGCATTGGCCACCACGTCGAACAGCAGCGCCGGCAGCGCCAGCTGCACCACGAAGCGGTTCAGCTCACTGGTCGAATGCGGGCCCAGCGCACCACTGCGGCGGGCCAGCCAACCGGCAAGGATCAGCGCGAACACGGGAAGGACGATGGCCAGGACGGACAGCATGGGCGGCGCGAAGGGAGGGAATGCCGCGCAGGCTACGTGCCATCATCAATACCTTCCAATGCTTTTAACGGGCACCAGCGATACCATTCGCGCATGATCGACATCCGCCCGCTGCGTTACTTCCTGGCCGTCGCTGACACCCTGCACTTCGGTCGGGCCGCCGAACGCCTCAATGTCACCCAGCCGCCGCTGAGCCGGCAGATCGCCGCGCTGGAGGACTCTCTGGGCGTGGCGCTGCTGGAGCGCGACTCGCGGCACGTGCGCCTGACCGCGGCCGGCCAGCGCTTCCAGGAGGACGCGCGCGGGGTGATGAACGCCCTGCAACAGACCTGCCACGCTGCCCGCCAGGTCGGTGCGGGCGAGCTGGGTGAGCTGCAGGTGGGCTTCATGATGCATGCCGCGCACAGCTCGGTACCGCCGCTGGCCCGTCGCTTCATTGCCGCGCATCCACAGGTGCAGCTGCGCCTGCGGGAGGCGCTGCCGATGGCCCTGCTGGACGGGGTGCGTTCGGGTGCGCTGGATGCAGGTATCGGCTTTGCGCCGGCGTCGCTGCGCGGGCTGGAACTGCTGCCGCTGCAGGAAGAACCGCTGTGCGTGGTGGTGCCGGCCGACCATCGCCTGGCGCGCCGCCGCAGCGTCGATATCACCGCTCTGGCCGGCGAGGCGCTGATCACCGCGCCGGCCGACGTGGTGCCGACCCTGCGCGAGGCCATCGAAGCCAGCTTCCATGCCGCGGGCCTGCAGGCCGATGTGCGGCTGGAAGTGCAGCTTCAACAGAGCATCGTCAGCCTGGTGGGCGAAGGGCTGGGCATCGCGCTGGTGCCAGCCTCGCTGCAGCGCATGGGCATGCCCGGCGTGTCCTTCGTTCGCCTGAAGGACGCGCCGCGCGTGCAGCAGGTGGTGTTCTGGAAGGCGGACAACCGCAATCCAGTGCTGCCGCGGTTCCTGGCCTGCGTGGTGGATCGGTAGAGTCGAGCTTGCTCGACTGCTCCTGGCGCTTCAGTCGAGCAAGCTCGACTCTACAAAGAGCGAAGAGCAGCCGAGCATGGGCTCGGCTCTACAGAGAGCCACAGAAGTCGAGCATGGCTCGACTCTACAATGGACCCGGCGCAGCTACAGGGGGCGGTCAGCGCTGCAGGGCGTCCTGCACGGCCTTGGCCACGTCGGTGTTGTCGATGTAGCTGCCGTCGTTCCAGCGCACATGCTGGCGGTAGCCGGCATCGACGCCGCGCACGCGCTGGCCCAGCAGTTCGGCACCGTTACCCTTGGCCCACAGCGGCACCAGGCCGTTGGAGTGGTTGCCGGTGGGGCGGAAGCTCATGCCCGGCATCTGCCCGCGGCCGTTGTTGCGCACCGGCTCGAAGGCCACCTTCTGCGCGTCCGGGCCCATCGGCATGCTGTTGTCGTGGTCGGTGGTGACGATCAGCAGGTTGCGCTCCCAGCCGCCGTTCTGCTCGATCCATGCCACCACTGCCGACACCGCATCGTTGAACTCGGCGGTCTCTTCGATCAGGCGGCCGTACTGCGGCTGGTCGGTGCAGGCACCGTAGTGCCACTCGGTACCGCAGGCGCTGGTGTGCGCGGCCCAGTCGGTGGCGCCACCTTCAACCATCAGGAACAGGCCCTTGGGCGAGCGCTGCTGCAGGAAGCGCAGCGCGCCGCGGGTCATCGTCGCCAGGTCCGGCACGCTGTCGATCTTCTTCACCCCCGACGGCGTCGCGGCATCGCGCCCGACCACCGGCAGCTGGCGCGCCTGCTGCAGGGTGTTGGCCACGCGCGGCACGCCGATCAGCGGGCGGTCGGACGGAAGGCGGCCATCGGCCAGTGCGGCGAAGTCATCCTTGCTGCGGATCAGGCGCCACGCACCGGACGGGTTGCCGGCAATCGGCGTGCCCGCTTCCAGCTGCTGCCAATCCTGCTGCGACACCCATTCCCACGGGTTCTGGCAGCCTTCGGCGGCGACCTTGTCCATGCCGTCCACGCAGGGCGTGCCGTCGACGCTGTAGCCGGGGCCGCCGGTGCCCATCACCAGATCCATGTGGCCCTGGGCCAGCATCTGGTGGGCGATCTGGTGGTAGCTGTTGCGCGATTCGCTCTGCGCCGCGAACGCCGCCGGCGTGGCGTGCGGGAACGGCACCGAGGTGACCACGCCGGTGGCCATGCCCAGCGCCTTGGCGCGCAGGGTGTTGAACTCCACCGGCTGGCCATCGTTGTTGTAGTTGATGGCGTTGTTGTAGGTCTTTACGCCGGACGCCAACGCAGTGCCCGCGGCGGCGCTGTCGGTGGCGACGGCAGCCAGGTACTGGTATGCGACGAACGGCAGATCGGGCGCCGGCACCTCGGTGGTGTCCCAGGCCTGCATGGGGTCGTAGCCGATGCGCTGCGAATCATCGCGGGTGGGCTGGCCACTGGCGTTGAGCGGGAACGTGGTGACGGCCAGGCGCTGCGGGAAATCCGCATACGGTGCGCCTTCGCGGCTGCCGTACTGCCAGTAGGCCGCCGCATCCCAGGTCCCCCAACCCGCGCCGTCGTTGATCATCACGATGACGTTGTGCGGGCGCGCTTCGGCGGTCGTTGCGGTGGCCGCCTGCGCATCGGGGCGCGTCGTCGGCTGACAGGCAGTGAGCGCGGCAAGCGACGCCAGGATCGACGGGCACAGCCAGCGTCGCGCGAGGGGTCGGGTCATGGAGATTCCTGCAGTACGAAAGGCGGCGACACCGCCAACAGCAGCACGTTATATCATTGCAATGTTGCAGATTCGTGCGGCTTTTCGCCCTGCGTGCTGCGCGTTATCGTGTTGATGATGTCACTGCCTGCTTCGCCGATACCGGCACTTTCTTCGATCACCGTGGATGCGGCCACGCTGCACACCCTGCAGCAGCACGAGGCCAGGCTGCCGCGCGCGCCCGCCTCGCTGACCAAGCTGATGACCGCGCATGTGGCCTATGAGGCCATCGCGCGCGAGGGTCATGCGTGGACGGACAGCACCGTGATCGATGCGCATGACGTGCACACGGTGGCCGCCGATGAAACGCGGATGGGCCTGGTGCCGGGCGAGACCGTTACCCTGGGCCACCTGCTGGAAGGCCTGATGGTCGTCTCCGGCAACGATGCCGCGTTGGCGCTGGCCCGCCACCTGGAAGGTTCGGAGGCTGCCTACGTGCAGCGCATGAATGACACCGCCGCGCGCATGGGCCTGCGCGATACGCACTTCGTCTCGGTCTCGGGCATCACCACGCCGGGCCATGTGTCGACCGCGCATGACATGGCGATGCTTGCCGCGCGACTGCTGGCCGATCATCCGCAGGTGCTGGCCATCACCGCGCGGCGCCACTTCAGCCACGGCACGTTCTGCAAGGACAACCAGAACACGCTGCTGGGCTCGGATGGCATCGATGGGCTGAAGACCGGCTATACCCGCGCGGCGGGCTTCTGCCTGGCGGCGACCGCGTGCCGCGACAGCGAAAAAGCCACGCACCGGCTGATCAACATCACCCTTGGCGCGCCCACGCGGGAAGCGCGCAACGCGTGGGTGCAGCAATGCCTGCAGGACGGTTTCGCGCAGCTGCAGCGCGACGCGGCGATCAGCGCGCGCGGCTGACGGTTTCGACGATCAGCCGTTGCAGTTCCGCTTCCGCATCCGGCTGCAGCAGTGCGCCGGCAGCCACCGCCTCGGACAGTGCTTCGGCGGCGCCAAGGATCGCCCAGCGCCCGGCCACAGGCACGGCGCCGTCGGCTGCAAACGGGCCGAGCCATTGTGCACACTGTTCGACGAAGTCCTGCTGATAGCGGTGGCGTACGTCGCGCAGCTCGGGCGAACCGGTCAACGCAGCAAGGATCGCCTGGATGTCGCTGCCCTGCGAGAGCACGCAGTCGATGTAGCCCGACGCGATGGCCTGCGCACGTTCGTGCAGGCGCGCCGGTGCCGCGCCGATGCGCGCATCGAACACGGCGGTCTGGCGCTGGTCGTAGTCCGCATACAACGCGGCCAGCAGGCCATTGCGGGTGATGAAGTGATCGTAGGCCACCGGCTTGGTCACGCCGGCCGCCTCGGCCAGGCGTCCCAGGCTGAGGGCATCGGTGCCCTCGCCGCCCACCAGTGTCCAGGCCACGTCCAGCAGCTGGCGGCCACGCTGTTCGCGTGACATCCGGCGACGGGTGGGCGTGGCGGCGGTGGACATGCAGCGGCTCTACATCATCAGGCAGATGTGCCTATGGTACGGCCGATGTCGGTGGCGGTCTGTAGATGCGCCGCGGCCTGGCCGCTGTCGGCATCCAGCAGCAGCGTGGACGAGTGCACGGTGGCACCGCAGTAATCGAAGATGCCCATGTCGATCTGTGTCTTCATTGCCGCACCGTAACCGCGGCGTTCGATCATCTCCGCGCCCGCGCCGCCGATGCCGACCAGGTGCACCTGCAGCCGCTGCAGTTTCTTTTCCACCTTGCCGTCGGCACCGTCGGCGTAGGCCCAGCCCTGGGTGAACACCCGGTCGATCCAGCCCTTCAGCAGCGCGGGGAACGACCACCAGTACAGCGGATAGACCAGCACCAGCGTATCGGCAGCATCCAGCCGCGCATGCTCGGCGGCCACGTCGGCCGGCACCGCCGCGCCCTGCTTGAACAGGCCGATATCGGCGGCGTTGAAGCGGGGATCAAAACCCTCGGCGGCGAGATCGGCCAGGGTCACGCTGTTGCGCGCATCGGCATCGGTGATGGACTGTCCGATGCGCGCGGCAACGGCATGGGTAAGCGAAGCGGAATCGGGATGGGCGACGACGATGAGGCTGTGCATGGGAAAGACCTGCGGATTGATTAGTTACCAATGGTAACTAGCGGCAGGAATTCCACCAGTACGCCCCGCAGGACGCTGATTTCGGCGCGCAGGCCCTCCCTGGGCGTGCGCCCAAGCGGACATCGATATGTCACCAAGCGTCAAATGCGAATGATTCGTGATACGATTGTTAAGGAATTCTGAAACCCCCACACACGGACGTCCCAGCCATCGCCAGTGGACCCTCAACAGGAGTACTGCGCGATGTCGCATGCCGTTCTGAAATCCCGTCGTTCCGTTGCCGCCCTGACCGCCGCGATTGGTTTTGCGCTGGCCAGCACCGCCCACGCTGATGCCGCTGCCGACGCTTCGTCGGCCAAGCAGATGGACACCGTGGTGGTCACCGCCACCGGCGCCCAGCAGTGGATCAAGGATGCGCCGGCCAGCATCAGCGTCATCACCCGCGAGGAGATCGAGCGCAAGCCGGTCACCAGCATCGGCCAGCTGCTGAGCACCGTGCCGGGCGTGACCGGCGGCTATGCACTGTCCGGCGCGCAGTCGAAGATCCGCCTGCGCGGCCTGCCCGAGCAGTACACGCTGATCCTCATCGACGGCCGCCGCCAGGGCAATTCCTCCGGCGTGAACTACCGCGACGACCTCGGTCCGCAGGATCTGAACTGGCTGTCGCCGGACATGATCGAGCGCATCGAAGTGGTGCGCGGCCCGATGTCCTCGCTGTACGGCTCGGATGCGATGGGTGGCGTGATCAACATCATCACCCGCAAGATCAGCGACCACTGGGGCGGCTCGGTCACCCTCAACCACAGCATGCCCGACTCGGACACGCGCGGTGACACCACGCAGATGGGCGCGCTGTTCAGTGGCCCGCTGACCGAGAACCTGGGCGTGCGCATCGGTGCCAACGTCACCGACCACAAGTCCGATACCGGTGCGCGGCAGACGCCCGGCAACAAGGCGCAGAACGCCAACCTGCAGTTCCACTGGCGCCTCAACGACGATCACGCGCTGACCCTGGAAGGTTCGCGCGGCGAACAGCGCAACACCGGTGCCGGTGATGTGTATGCCTGGGGCCTGTCCAAGCTGGTGCAGACCGGATATGTCGTCAGCCACGACGGCCGCTACGGCGACAGCACCACGTCCAAGAGCACGCTGGTGCAGAACGACTACAAGGACAAGGGCAGCGTGCTGGGCACCCACTCCAAGGAGACGGTGTTCGACACCGCCTTTACCCACGGCTTCCACTGGGGCTTCGAGCAGAGCCTCAACGTGGGTGCGCAATGGAAGCGCGAGGAGCTGGAGAACCCGGACACGATCGGCACCGTGCCGGTGACCTGGACCGGCAGCGGCCGCATCAGTCCGGTGAGCGAAGCCGATTCGTGGGCGCTGTTCGCCGAGGACCACATCACCCTGCACGAGCGCTTCGTGCTGACCGTGGGCCTGCGCTGGGACAACACCGACAACTACGATGACAACATCAGCCCGCGCATCTACGGCGTGTGGCATCCGGGCGATGCATGGACCGTGCGCGGTGGCGTGTCGCAGGGCTTCAAGGCGCCGAACCTGAAGCAGGGTACGGCCGGTGCGGCGACCCAGTCCGGCGGCAACGGCTGCACGGCACTGACCGCCGAAGGCTGGACCAGCCGCTCGGTGAGCGCCGATGGCACCACCGGCTGCTACATGGCCGGCAACCCGAACCTGAAACCGGAAACCAGCACCAACTACGAGCTGGGACTGGGCTACGACAAGAACGGCTGGTCCGCATCGGCGACCTACTTCCTGACCGACTTCGACGACAAGATCCAGCAGGTTCCGCTGCGCGAGATCTCCGGCCAGACCACCAGCTTCGTCAACGGCTTCTGGTGGACCGTGGCGCAGAACGTGCAGAAGGCCCGCACGCGTGGCATCGAAGCCAGCGTGACCGTGCCGCTGCACGAGCGTGTCAGCTGGACCACCAACGCCACGCGCATGCTGGAATCGAAGAACCGCACCACCGGCGCCAGCCTGCTGGTGGTGCCGAAGATCACCGGCAACACCTCGTTGAACTGGGACGTGACTGATGCGTGGTCGTTGAACCTGAGCGCACAGCACATCGGCAAGCAGCTGGTGTCCTCCACCAGCGCGACGTTCGCCAAGGCCTACACGACGGTGGATCTGGTGACCGGCTATGACGTGAACGAAAACCTGACCCTGCGCGCGGGCGTGCAGAACCTAGGTGATGTGTCCACGATCGAGGAAGGCAACAACTACGACGGCGGCGCGCGTACGTTCTTCGTCGGCCTGACCGCGCGGTTCTGAGGAAGTAACGGGGTCGGATCCCTTCGTGCAACGAAGGGCTCCGACCCCATCCACGCATGGCGTGGATCTACACCAGATCCTGCAGTGGCACGACCAGGGTTTCCCGCAGGTACTCGTGGTTCCAGGTGCTGGCGCCGCGCGCGTGGCCCTCCAGCCGCAGCGCCGTGTGTCCGGCATCCTGCCAGCGCACGACGATCTCCAGCTCCAGCGGTCCCTCGTCGCGCTCCAGCACGCGTACAAGCGCCGGACCGTCGACGCGGGCCAGCAGCCCCGGCGCCTGGCGCAGCGCCTCCATCTCCCTCACCAGCGCCGCGTAGGCGGTTACGTTGTCCATGGCCTCAGCGGAACAGGTCGTTCAGTGCCGCGCCCGCAGCGGCCTGCTGCAGGCCATCGAAACGGCCCTCGCGCAGGATCGGATCGGTGGCCTGCATCAGCCCGCCCCACGCCGCGCGCGCAAGGGCCCCGCCCAGGCTGACCCGGCGCACGCCCAGCGCGGCGATCTCCTGCAAGGTGAGCGGCGTGGGCCCACCGACCAGCAGGTTCACCGGCTTCGGTCCTGCGGCCGCAACCACCGCCGCGATCTGCTCGCGCGTGGTGATGCCCGGTGCGTACAGCACGTCGGCGCCGGCGGCGGCATAGGCGTGCAGCCGCTGCAGGGTGTCTTCCAGATCGGGCACGCCGACGAAGAAGTTCTCCGCACGCCCCACCAGCAGGACGTCGGCACCGGCACGGTCGATGGCCGCACGCGCAGCCGCCAGGCGCTGCACGGCCTCCTCCAGCGGCCGCAGCGGCGCCCCCGCCACGCCGCTGGCATCTTCGATGGACAGCGCGGCGATGCCGGTTTCCAAGGCGGCGGTGACCGCTGCGCCGACCTCGTCCGGCGCCGCGCCGAAACCATCGCCTAAATCCGCGTTCAACGGCAGCGACGTCGCGCCGGCCATCAGGCGCAGATGTTCCAGCGTGGCTTCCAGCGAAACGGCACCATCGGGCCGGCCCTCGCTCCACGCGCAGCCGGCACTGGTGGTGGCCAGCGCCTGGAACCCCTGCCGCTGCAGATAGCGCGCACTGCCCACGTCCCACGGGTTGGGCAGCACGAAGCAGCCCTGGGCGTGCAGTTGGCGGAAGGCAGCGCGCTTGCGGGCAGTATCGGCATCAACAGCGGTCATGGCGAAGGTCCGGTGCATGGCCCGGCCACCCTAGCTCGGCCGCGGGCACGACTCAACGTGGGAGACCCGGGGCCAGGCCGGTGTGCTCGCGCAGCGTCCGCTCGATCACCGTGCGGTTTATCCGGTCGGACAGGAACACCCGATGATCGACGCCGGCATGATCGCGCAGGCTCAGTGCGCCTTCGCCCTCCACCGTGACGAAACCGTAGCTGGCAATGGCCTGCCATGGCAGGAGCAGAATGCTCTCGCCCTTGATGATGACGATGCCATTCGGTCCGTGATCGATCTTGCGCGGGCTGAGCCAGTAAAAGATGTAGGTCAGCAACGCGATTGCGGGCCCCATGCCGACGCAGATCGCCAGCGACAGGGCGATATCACTCGCACTGCGTTCCCGGGTGAGCACCGTCACCACCCCGAGGACAGCGAAAATTCCGCTGCACACCAGCGCGCTTTTCAGTACCTGCCACTGGAAAGGGTTGAATCGCGGCTGGTGCTGCAGTCCCAGCAGCCAGGGTTCACGCCACTTCATTGATGGGCCACGTCCGTTGTGCAGTCGCACGTTGTAGCGCATCGCGGCGACGCCCGGAAGATGCGCGGCATCACCTGATGCCTGCTGCTTATTGGACGGCGCGGCCACCATCGCCGAGCGTGGCGGCTCCGCCACCAGGACGCTGGCCATGCCGCCGCATACCCCTGCCCCACCCTTTGACGCGGCCGAAGACGCCGGATGGGCCGACCTGCTTTCACCCGTACGCCGGCGCCTGATCGCCTCGGCGGGCGTGGCGATGGGCGGGCTGGCCGCTGCGAGCACGGCCAGCGCCGCGCCCAACACCACCGAACCCGGCCGGCCCGGCTTCCGCCCGATCGTGCCGCCGCCGGCGCAGGGCCACAGCCCCTGGGGCCAGGACACGGCCGCCGAAGCGACACCGCGCCCGGCCAGCGTGCGTCCGGGCGAATCGCCGCTGCCCAGCCGGCCGCGTGCCTATACCGATATCAAGAGCTACCACGCACACATCTATTTCGACGAAGACAGCTACCAGAAGGCGGCCCTGCTGCGACGCTGGGCGGCCGAACGCTTCCCGGTGGAACTGGGCAACTGGAACCTGGAACCGCGCGGCCCGCATGTCACGCCGTCGTTCTATTTCGGCTTCAGCAACGACCTGCTGCCGGTGCTGGTGCCGTGGCTGCAGCTCAACAGCCTGGGCCTGACCATCCTCATCCACCCCAATACCGGCGATGGCCGTGCCGACCATCTGTATTACGCGCTGTGGGTGAACCGCGCGCAGCCGGTGAACGCCTACAACTGGCCGGCGCCGAAACCCGGCGAGACCGAGGCGCTGGAAGAAGTGTTCCCGAACGTGGTGCCGACGGTGCCGCTGGAGACCTGAGTCCGGCGGTTGTCATCCACGCATGGCGTGGATCTACCAGGCGCGGACGTGGTCATCCACGCATGGCGTGGATCTACCGGGCACGGGCGAGCGTGGATCTACGCCATCGTCGGCCTTCGTGCGGGCATCCCCGCCGCCACGGCGTTCAGCGGGCCTTGATCCGGCGCCACCCATACGGCCGCAAGCGCTTCCACGATTTTCAAACGATTGCTTTAAACACCTGCAATTTCGCCGAACTGGACAGCATCCACAGGTTCCGCCAGACTGCCGCCCTTTCCTGTTGATCGGATTCCATGGCGAAGCTGCTGGTCCTGCATGGCCCCAACCTCAACCTGCTCGGCACCCGCGAGCCGGAGGTCTATGGGCACACCACGCTGGCCGACATCGACCAGGCGCTGGCCGCCCAGGCCGCTGCGGCCGGGCATGCGCTGGAAAGCCTGCAGTCCAACGCCGAACACGTGCTGGTGGACCGCGTGCAGGCCGCGCGCTCCGACGGTACCACGTTCATCCTGATCAACCCGGCCGCCTTCACCCACACCTCGGTCGCCCTGCGCGATGCGCTGGCGGCGGTGGCCGTGCCGTTCATCGAGATCCACCTGTCCAACCCGCACACCCGCGAACCGTTCCGCCAGCACAGCTATTTCAGCGACAAGGCGGTGGGCGTGGTGTGTGGCTTCGGCGCCGACAGCTACCGCTACGCGATGGACGCGGCGCTGCTGCGGGTGTCCGCCACCTGATTGTCGACCCGGGCGCCAGCCGGCGCTCTACCTCACCTAGATAGAAACCAAAGAGGCCCTCATGGATCTGCGCAAAATCAAGAAGCTGATCGACCTGCTGGAAGAGTCGAACCTGGCTGAAATCGAAATCAAGGAAGGCGAAGAGTCCGTGCGCCTGTCGCGCGCCCCGGTGGCCGGCTATGCCGCACCGATGCCGGCCCCGGTGTACGCCGCTCCGGCTGCCCCGGCTGCGCAGGCCATGCCGATGCAGTCGCCGACCGAAGCCTCCACCGGCGGCACCGCCAAGCCGGGCCCGGCCCTGCCGGAAGGCCACGTGCTGCGCTCGCCGATGGTCGGCACCTTCTACGCGTCGGCCGCTCCGGACAAGCCGGCCTTCGTCACCGTTGGCCAGCAGGTCAAGGAAGGCGAGACCCTGGCCATCATCGAAGCGATGAAGATGTTCAACCCGATCGAAGCCGACAGGTCCGGCACCATCGTCGCCATCCTGGGCGAGAACGGCCAGCCGGTGGAGTTCGACCAGCCGCTGTTCGTGATCGGCTGAGGGGCACGCCATGCTCGACAAAGTCGTCATTGCCAACCGAGGGGAGATCGCGCTGCGCATCCTGCGCGCGTGCCACACTCTGGGCATCCGCACGGTGGCCGTGCACTCCACGGTCGACCGCAACCTCAAGCACGTGGCCATGGCCGACGAGTCGGTC
Organism: Stenotrophomonas sp. SAU14A_NAIMI4_5; assembly: GCF_003086795.1. Taxonomy (NCBI): domain Bacteria; kingdom Pseudomonadati; phylum Pseudomonadota; class Gammaproteobacteria; order Lysobacterales; family Lysobacteraceae; genus Stenotrophomonas; species Stenotrophomonas sp. SAU14A_NAIMI4_5. Next base: position 4,047,030 of record NZ_CP026003.1, read on the forward strand.
TGCATCGGCCCGGCACCGTCGCCGCAGAGCTACCTCAACATCCCGGCGCTGATCGCCGCGGCGGAAGTCACCGACGCCCAGGCCATCCACCCGGGCTACGGCTTCCTGTCGGAGAACGCCGACTTCGCCGAGCGCGTGGAGGAGTCCGGCTTCATCTTCATCGGCCCCAAGGCCGACACCATCCGCATGATGGGTGACAAGGTCGAAGCCATCCGCGCGATGAAGTCCGCCGGCGTGCCGTGCGTGCCCGGCTCGGGCGGCCCGCTGGGCGAGGATATCGTCGCCAACACCAAGATCGCCCGTGAGATCGGCTACCCGGTCATCATCAAGGCGGCCGGTGGCGGCGGTGGCCGCGGCATGCGCGTGGTGCACGCCGAAGCCTCGCTGAAGACCTCGATCGAAACCACCAAGAGCGAGGCCAAGGCCGCGTTCGGCAATGGCGAGGTCTACATGGAGAAGTTCCTGGAGAACCCGCGCCACGTGGAGATCCAGGTGCTGGCCGACGGCCAGGGCAACGCCATTCACCTGGGTGAGCGCGACTGCTCGATGCAGCGCCGCCACCAGAAGGTGGTGGAAGAAGCACCGGCACCGGGCATCAGCGCCGAACAGCGCGATGAGATCGGCAAGGTCTGCACCGAAGCCTGCGTGCGCATCGGTTACCGGGGCGCCGGCACCTTCGAGTTCCTGTACGAAGACGGCCGCTTCTACTTCATCGAAATGAACACCCGCATCCAGGTGGAGCATCCGGTCACCGAAATGGTCACCGGCATCGACCTGGTGGCCGAGCAGCTGAAGATCGCCGCCGGCCAGAAGCTGTCGATCAAGCAGAGCGACGTGGTGCTCAGCGGCCATGCCATCGAGTGCCGCATCAACGCCGAAGATGCTGAAACCTTCGTGCCGAGCCCGGGCACCATCACCGGCTTCCATCCGCCGGGCGGCCCCGGCGTGCGCGTGGACACCCACATCTACAGTGGCTACCGCGTGCCGTCGAACTACGACTCGATGATCGGCAAGCTGATCGTGCACGGCCCGGACCGCGAGACCGCCATCGCCCGCATGCGCGTGGCGCTGAGCGAGATGGTGGTGGACGGCATCAAGACCAACGTGGCCCTGCAGCAGCGCATCATGCGCGACAAGGGCTTCCAGGCCGGTGGGCAGAACATCCACTACCTGGAAAAGCGCCTGGCCGAACGCAAGAACAAGCCGATTGCCCTGACCTGATCGGCGGCAGATGCTGGACACGAAAAGGGCGGGGATTTCCCCGCCCTTTTCTGTTGCCTTTTCGGTAGCGCCGGGTCATACCCGGCGGACCTGCAATGTGGCATCGGCACGCAACACCGCCGGGCATGGCCCGGCGCTACCGGGCACGCGTCAGCGCTTGTCGGCGACTTCGGCCGGAATCTGCGTCTCGGCCAGCGGGCGCACGCCGTTGGGCGAGGTCGGGTCGACGATCACCATGGTTTCGGTGGAGCCATCGGGCCAGACCACCTGGAAGGTGCTGCCGGCCGGCAGCGATGCAAACGGCGCGCCGCTCTGCGCGCGGTACACCGCGGCCACCTGGCTGGCACCGGCGCGGCGCACGTCTTCCTGCGCCTTCACCGAGGTCAGTTCAACCTTGGAAAGGTGCCGGTAGCGATCCTCGTAGGTGTCGATCATCAGCAGGCCAACCGCGCCGGCCGAGTACGCGACAAACAACGCCACCCAGAACCAGAACTTGGCCCCGTGCAGGAATCGACGGTAATTCATTGCCCGTTCCTCTTTCCAATCAATTGCTTGATCCATTCGTTCATCTTCCCCGCACCTTGCCGCGATACAGCAGCGTCATACACGAAATCCTGGAAATCCTGCGTACCATCCTGCGAACAGATCCCTCCGTTCGCGCAGTAACTGTTCATCAGCACACTGTCGGCCCCACACGGTAGACCGAGCTGGCAGGCAGCCACCCGCCACGCCATCTCACTGAGCTGTTCGCCGGCCACCATGTTGGCCAGCGCTTTGTCGCCAGCAGCGCGCACGCCCATGCCCGGCGCCAGGGCCATGTAGGCCTCCGGGTCGCGCGAGGTACGCACGCGCTCCACCAGGTCGCGGCGGTACTGGTCATTGCTGTGCAGCGGCTCGCCCTCGGCGAACAGCGCGGCTTCGGCGGCCAGGTTGCCCTGCAGGGCCGCACGCCGGCGTTCGTTGAACACCAGCGACGGGCCCAGCTTGTCGCCCGGCACGAAGCCACCGCAGCGCTGCGCCACGCGCTCGCGCGCCTGCACCATCGCCGGCGCCGCGCTCAGGCCGAGGCCGGCCAGCACGTTGTTGTCCAGGCGGTAGCCACCGGGATCGACCGCGTACTGCGCGCAGTAGTCGTAGACCCGGCTGAGCATCCAGCGCGCTTCATGATTGCCCTGCTCGGCCTGCGCCTTCAGGCGCTGCGCGTAGGCAAACAGATCGGTCTCGCCTTCGATGTCGGCGCGGATATCCAGCGGCAGGCCCGAAGGCAGCGCGCTGCTGCGCTCGAAGCCAGCCAGGCGGCGGGCAAGCGCTTCAGGCATCACCGGTTCCAGCGCATCCTGCACGCTGGCGGCGGACACCGCCATCGGCGCGCCCACGTCCACCTGCGCCGCGTGGCCATGGCCACTGGCCCGATAACCGGCCACGCCCAGCACGGCCACGGCCGGCAGCACGAGCAACCAGGTTTTCAGGGTCGGGGCGAGAGCCATCGGCGGTCGGATACGGCACGTCGGGCAGGAAAGCGCCAAGTTTAGCAAGGCCCGTGAGGCCTGTCTGAATCAGCCTCGTTCAGCCCCGGCCGGCATCTCAGGGGATACGGAGACGGCCGGATGGTCTAGCATGGCCCCCTTTCCCGCGATTGCCCCCACCGCCATGCCGTTCCTGGAACTGACCCTGCGCTGCACCGAAGCCACCCAGCCCCGCTATGAGAACGCGCTGGAGGACGTGGGCGCGCTGGCGGTCACCCTGCTCGATGCCGAGGCCGACACCAGCAACGAGCAGGCCATCCTCGAGCCGGGCGTGGGCGAAACCCCGCTGTGGGACACCCTGGTGCTGAGCGCGCTGTTCCCGGCCGACAGCAACGCGCTGTTGCTGCTGGCGGCGCTGGAAGCGTTCGACCCGGAGCTGGACTGGACCGGCGGCAGCTTCCGCGCGGTCGAGGACGAAGACTGGGAACGCGCCTGGCTGGACCAGTTCCAGCCGATGGATTTCGGCAGCCGCACCTGGATCGTGCCGTGGAACCATGAACTGCCGGAGGCGGCGCAGGCCGCCGACGCCGCCGTGGTCCGCCTGGACCCGGGCCTGGCCTTCGGCTCGGGCACCCACCCGACCACCGCGCTGTGCCTGCGCTGGCTGGACCAGCTGGCCGTGGATGGCCTGCTGCAGGGCCAGCGCGTGCTCGACTTCGGCTGCGGCTCGGGCATCCTCGCCCTGGCCGCGCTGAAGCTCGGTGCCGGCGAAGCGATCGGCGTGGACAACGATCCGCAGGCGCTGATCGCCACCGCCGACAACGCCGAGCGCAATGGCGAGCAGGCCCGCATGCACGTGTACCTGCCGCAGGACGAGCCGGTGGCCACCTACCCGATCGTGGTCGCCAACATCCTCGCCTCGGCACTCGATGCACTGGCCGAACTGCTGGCCGCGCGCGTCGCTGCCGGTGGCCGCATCGCCCTGTCGGGCATCCTGCATGGCCAGGAAGGCGAACTGCTGCAGCGTTACGCGGCGTGGTTCGACGACCTGCAGGCCACCCAGGACGGCGACTGGATGCGCATCACCGGCGTACGCCGCGCCTGATCGTGGTTGAATGACCGCTGGATCCGAGCCCGCGCCCTGAGCATGTCCGAGCCGAACCCGCCGCGTCGTCCGCTTGCCACCTTCCTGCGTTCCGCGCCGGGAACCGACGCGCCGCCCGACACCGGGCAGGCGCAGGAACCCGCTGACGACACGACGGATGCCACCGTCGATCAGACGGCGCCGTTGGAACTGCCGGCCGAACCGGTGGTGGACACAGCGCGACCGCCGCAGACGCGACAGTCCGATGACACTGTCATCGAAACGTCCTCGCGCATCGACACGCCGGCATCGGTCGCACCCGCCAGCGATGCGCCCAGTTTCCTCGGCGCCCGCCCGCGTGTCCTGCCGACGCCGCGCTGGCACTGGGCCCTGGTAGCCGTGTTGGCATTGCTGGTGGTGCTGCAGAGCGTGCTGGCCGATCGTGCGCGACTGGCTGCTGATGCCGCGCACCGCCCGTGGGTCAGTGCGTTGTGCGGTGTCCTGCGGTGCAGCCTGCCGGCATGGCGCGAACCGACCGCATTGACCATGACCAGCCGCGAGATCCGTCCGCTGCCCGGGCAGGCCGGTGTGCTGCAGGTCCAGGCCAGCATCCGCAACGATGCGCGCTGGGCTCAGGCATGGCCCGACCTGCGCCTGTCACTGGCCGATGCCGATGGCCGGGTGATCGGCACCGGTGTGTTCCCGCCCGCGCAGTACCTGGGCGAGAACCCCGGTGCGGCCCTGCTGGAACCGGGGCAGAGCGCACGCATCGCCTTCCGCGTACAGGAACCTGCGGCCTCCACGGTCGCATTCACCTTCGAGTTCCTCTGAGCGGGACGAAGGCGTCCAGCCGTGGCAGGTCGGGCACGCTCGCGCTAGACTGGCCGCCACCACCTCGTCCGGCCGCGCGCTCCGCGCGCACGGGCCACCGAATCGGGAACCCCCTTGAACGCTGTCCTTTCTCGTCCTGACAACAGTCGTGGCGCTGCCCGGCCACCGCTGCGTGAACACGTCGCCCAGTCCGTGCGCCGCTACCTGCGTGACCTCGATGGCTGCGACGCGGACGATGTCTACGAGATCGTGCTGCGCGAGATGGAGATTCCGCTGTTCGTGGAAGTGCTCAACCACTGCGAAGGCAACCAGAGCCGCGCCGCGGCGATGCTGGGCATCCACCGCGCCACGCTGCGCAAGAAGCTGAAGGAATACGGCATCAGCGCGTAGTAGATCCACGCCATGCGTGGATAAAGGTCCGGCGCTACCGATGCCGGCCAGCGGCCGGCACTACCATTGCATAGCCCGGTCATCCGCCAGTAGATCCACGCCATGCGTGGATGAAAACCCTGCAAAATCGCAATCAGGGTCAGAGCCCTTCGCTGTGCGAAGGGATCCAATCCCGGGTTGATCACCCTACTCCACCCGCCAGTAGATCCACGCCATGCGTGTATGAAAGCCCGACGGAATCGCAATCAGGGTCAGAGCCCTTCGCTGTGCGAAGGGATCCGACCCCGGGATGATCACCCCACCCCGCCCGCCAGTAGATCCACGTCGTGCGTGGATGAAAGCCCTGCAAAATCGCGATCAGGGTCAGAGCCCTTCGCTGTGCGAAGGGATCCGACCCCGGGTTGATCAGCCCACGCCGCCAGCCTTCCAGTAATACCGCACCACATGGAAGAACACCGGCGCGGCGAAGCACACTGAATCCAGCCGGTCGAGCATGCCGCCATGGCCCTCGATCATGTGGCCCCAGTCCTTGATGCCGCGGTCGCGCTTGATCGCCGACATCACCAGGCCACCCCAGAATCCCATGAGGTTGATCAGCAGCGACAGGCCGAATGCCTGCAGCGGCGTGAACGGGGTGATCCACCACAGCGCCGCACCCAGCGCGCTGGCACTGAGCACGCCGCCGACGAAGCCTTCCACCGTCTTCGACGGCGACAGCTTCGGGGCAATCAGATGCTTGCCCAGCAGCTTGCCCCAGATGTACTGCAGGACGTCCGAGGACTGCACCACGATCACCAGGAAGGCGAACAGCAGCACGTTGCGCGACGGGTCGTGGCCGGGCACATGCAGGTTCAGCAGCAGCGGCACGTGCGAGATACAGAACACGCAGATCATCAGCCCCCACTGCACCTTGGCCGTGCGTTCCAGGTAGTGCGTGGTGTCGCCACCGATGGTCGACAGGATCGGCAGGAACAGGAACGCATAGACCGGAATCAGCAGCGTGTACATGCCGTACCAGTCGATCCACACCAGGTAGTACTGCCATGGCAGCACGATGTAGAACGCGGCCAGCAGCGCGTAGTAATCACCCGAGCGCGTGGGCGCCAGGGTGATGAATTCGCGCAGCGCGAACAGCGAGATGATCGCGAACAGCACGATCACCCCGGCGCGGCCGAACAGCAGCGCACCGCCGACGACAATCGCCATCACCCACCACGCGCGGATGCGCGAGACCAGGTTGGCGATGACCGCGCTGGGGTTCTCGCGCTGGCGCCAGCGCAGCGTCTCCGATACCAGCGTGGCCAGCACCAGCACCGCGCCGACACCGGCAAACAGCAGGCCGGTCTGCTGGCCAACGCTCTGCGTGGCCAGGTCGCCGGATACATCCAGCAGGAAGCTCATGCGCGGCCTCCGTTCGGTGCCAGGTCCAGCAGCGCCTGGCGGCTGCGCGCGAGGAACGCGGCCTTGTCCTCATCGGCCTGCAGCCGCAGCGGCGTGCCGAAGGTCGCCGTGCACAGCAGCGGCAGTGGCAGGAAACGCCCCTTGGGCATCACCCGCTTCAGGTTGTCGATCCACACCGGTACGAACTCCAGTTCCGGGCGCTGCCGCGCCAGATGATAGATGCCACTCTTGAACGGCAGCAGCGGTTCATCGCCGATGTTGCGCGTGCCTTCCGGGAACAGGATCAGCGAACATCCTTCGTCCACCGCATCGCGCAGCCCCTGCAGCGGATCCTGCTGGCGCCGCGCGGCGTCGCGCTCGACCAGCACGCCGTTGAACACCGCATCGATCAGGTAACGGCGCAGCGCATCGCCCTGCCAGTATTCGGCGGCGGCGACGGGCCGCACCTGGCGACGCAGTGCCGGCGGCATCGACGACCAGATCAGCACAAAATCGCCATGGCTGGCGTGGTTGCCGTAGTACACGCGGTGTTCGCTGGACGGCGCACAGCCGATCCACAGCGCGCGCGCACCGGTCACCACATGGATCGCGCCACTGCAGGCGCGGGCGATCAGCTCAGCAAACATCGTTATCTCCGCTCAGGTCTGCGGCCACAGCACGGCCAGAAGCAGCACCGAAAACTGCAGCAGCGTGGCCACGTACTGGCGCACCAGCAGGCGGCGCATGCCGATCCAGCGTACGTCCCAGCCGCGCACCGGCGCCTGCGCATCGCGGCGGCGCAGGCCGGCGGTGTGCAGGGCCGCATCCACCCGCTCAGCCGCCGCCTCACCCTGCAGGTGTTCGCGCAGCAGCAGCTGCAGCAGGCTGGCATCCAGCTGCACGCGCACGGCGTAGTACGCCTGCACCACGCCCACCGCCACGCTCAGCAGCAGCAGGCCGGCGGCGAACATCGCCAGGCCGGGCTCGATGCCCAGCAGCAACAACGCCACCAGCAGCAGGCCCAGTGACAGCGCGGCGGGCAGCCGTCCCTGGCGCAGCAGCAGGTGCATCATCGGTAGATCGGCAGTGGTGCTCATGCAGTGCGCTCCCGTGCGGCGGCGGCCGCGATGGCCTGTAGATGAACGTCATGCAGGACGATGGACGGCCGCGCGGCACGCACCCGCGCCACCGCCTCGGCGGCGCTGCACACCCGGCCGGTACGCAGCAGCCAGGTGGCAATGCTGGCCGCACTGCGCGAATAGCCCAGCGCGCAGCACACCAGCAGCGGCCCCTGCGCACGCAGGGCTTCGATGGCATCGGCGGCCTCGGCCAGCTGCGCCGGCGCAGGTACCACCAGGTCCAGCATCGGCACGCTGGCATAGGCCGCGCCCGGCGCGTGGCAGGACAGCTCGGCGCAGGCATCGACCACGCCACGCAATGGCGCTGGCAACGCAGCGCAGGGAATGCGGCCCAGCCACACGCCACCGGCCACTTCCACCGGCTGCGGCGCACTACGCGTCCACAACCGCGAATTGATCCAGGCCGCGGCCAGGTAAGGCGCCAGCAGCCAGCGCGCGGCCATGGTCAGTCGCCCATCGGCGCGCTTCTGGAACACCGCCGTGCCCAGCCCGGCATAGGCCAGCGCCACCAGCAGCAGCGACACCACCGGCCACAGCAGCCACAGCGCCGCGCCCCCAATCAGCACCACCGGCACCAGCAGCACCGCGGCGCTCAGCAGATAGAACGAGGCCAGGCGCCAGCGCTTTGGATCACGCGCCGTGCGCCACGCCCGCAGCGGCGGCGTGCCCTGCTCCGGCCACAGCCACACGCACAGCCAGCCGGCCAGCAGCCCGGTGGGCACATCGATGAAGTGGTGCTGGAAGGTGGTCAGCACCGAAACGCCGATCAGCAGCGCCCAGCCATGCAGCAGCCAGCGCCACGCGCCCTGCAGGTACTGCGCGTACTTCACCCACAGCACGATCAGCAGCACGATGTGCAGCGACGGCGCTTGGTTGAACGGCTTGTCGAAACCCAGCAGCACATCGAACAGCCAGCCGAACACGCCGCCGATCTCCGGACGTTCAAAGCTGAAGCGCAGCGGCCACAGCAGGAAGCAGGCCACCGCGATCAGCTGCGCACTGAACAGCCGCAGCGCGTGCCGGTCCAGCTCGAGGCGCTGCCGGCACAGGAAGAATGAGATCGCGTAGAACAGATCGATCGACCAGTACGGCACGATCGTCCACGGCACGAACGGAATGCGCGATTCCCAGGCGAATGCCATCACCGGCAGCACGGCGTGGCGCCCGGCCATCCAGTTGGCGAAGCCATAGCTGGCGAAGAAGAACGGACCCAGCAGCACCAGCCACAGCAGGGCGCGCCGCCAGGGGCGCCCTGCCGCGGCCAGCGGGGTGGCAGCCAGCGTCGCCATCACGCGGTCCGGCGCGCCAGCGACACGGTGAAGATGCCGAACTCGTCGATGCGCTGGGCCACCTTCTCGAAACCGGCCAGGCGCACCAGCTCATCCATTTCCTGCTGGGTACGACGGCGCATCACCCACGCCGCACCACCGCGGTGGCTGGTCAGCGCGCGGGCGATGAATTCCAGCTGCGGGTGCCAGGGCTGGCCGGTATAGGCCAGATAGCCGCCCACCGGCACGGTCGCGGCGATGCCCTGCAGCGAACGCAGCACCGCATCGTTGTCGGGGAACAGTTCGTACAGGCCCGACACCACCGCCAGCGTCGGCGCCGGGTCGACCTGCGCCAGCTGCACCGGATCGAAGGCATCGCCCTGCTCGAAGCGGGCGATGTCGGCCGCGCCGAGGCGCTCGATCAACGCCTGGCCCTGGGTCACGTTCAGATCGCTGAAATCACGCAGCACGATGCGCTCGGCACGCTGTTCGCCCTGGCCCAGTGCTTCCAGCACGTAGCGGCCGTGGCCGGCGGCCACGTCCAGCACGCGCACCGGCGTGCCCTGCCCGCGCAGGCGCTGGGCGGCGTCGCGCAGCAGTTCCTGCAGGTGCTGGCCACGGATGCGGATGCCGCGCCAGCCGATCGCATCGAGATAGTTGCGGTCGACCATGCGGCCCAGCGGGCCCTTGCCGCGCGCTTCGTCGCGGTAGATGTAGTCCAGCGTGCTGCCCGAATCGAAACCGGTCTGCAGGCCCAGCGCGATGCCTTCAGAGAGCGTGCCGCCAACGCGCAAGCCGCCACGCACCACGCGCCAGCGCAGGTCGGCCAGGCTGTTGCGCTCCGGCGGCCAGGCCAGGATTTCCGATTCTTCGAAGGTGGGGCCGTGGCGGTGCGCACCGCGCCGCGACAGTTCGCGCAGCGGCTCGTCGAAGCGCGCCTGGATGAAGCTGCGGATGCGCGCCAGCGCCGGTGCGCGGTCACGTTCGCCGAGGGTGTCGTGGAAGAAGCCCGGCAGGTGCACGCGTTCCTTGATCGGGCTGGACAGGCGCTCGTAGAAGCGGTCCTGCGGGCCACGGTGCACGACGAAATCCGAACCGGACACCAGCAGCTGCACCGGCACGCTGATCGCCTGCGCATCGGCCACGATGCGGTCGGCGGCCTCGTACAGGCCCAGCAGCACGCGCACCGAGATCGGCCGGGTGATCAGCGGATCGGTGCGGTAGCTTTCCACCCGCGCCGGATCATGGGTCAGCCACTGCGGCTTGACGTAGCTGTTGACGAAGAAGTTGCCGCGCAGCTTCTGCATCAGGGTCAGGCCAGCGCGCGCGAACGGCACGTACAGCTTCACCTTGAACGCCGGCGAAGCCATCACCAGCGCGCGCAGGCGCGGCGCGTAGTCGTGCACCCAGGTGGCGGCAACCACGGCGCCCACGCTCTGCGCGATCACCACGATGTCCTCCACCGCGATGCCGTGCTCGGCACCGATGTGGGCGATGAAGCTGTCCAGGTCGCGCACCAGCGCCGGGAAGCCCGGGGCATCGCCGCGCGCGCCCGGCGAACGGCCGTTGCCGCGCGCATCCCAGGCGAAGAACGCGGTATCGGGCAGGTCCAGCTCGTCGACCAGGTGGGTGACCCGGCCGGAATGTTCGTGGCCGCGATGCAGCAGCACGATGGCCTTGGCCGGCGTGGTCGTCGTGGTGCTCGCCCAGTACCGGTAGAACAGCGGTACCTGGTCGAAGCTGTGGAATTCCCGTTCCTGCGCCTGACGCATGCAATCTCCAGATTGTCTTTTGGTATGTACTTGATTACTGCGGCGGAAGCGCCGCTTCCTGCAGCCCGCGGCGGACGCGGTTGATCATCGTCAGCACGCACAGTGCGGCCATGGCCGCAGCCACGCCAGTGACCGTCATCGCGCCAACCCACCCGAACGCCAGCAGCAGGCCCAGCGCCCCGATCACGAAGGCGCGGTCGCTCTTGCCCATCGGGCCGTCGTAGCGGCGGCTGGCACCGACCATCAGCCCCAGTACGCCGGCGTATTCGCTCAGCGCCGCGGTCCAGGCCAGCAGCCACAGCGCCTCGGGCCGCACGCCCGGCACGCTGAGCAGGGCCAGGTACAGCGCGGCGTCGGCGATCACATCGCACAACTCGTTCAGGTAGGCGCCCAGCTTGGACTGCTGGCCGAACTCGCGGGCCAGCATGCCGTCGACGGCGTTGAGGGCCATGCGCAGCAGCATCCACATCGGCAGCAGCAGGTACAGCAGCGGCTGCGCGGGCGCGCAGCACCCTACGGCGGCGGCCACCAGCAGCGAGACCACGGCGGCGGCCACGGTCACCGTGTTGGCGGTGATGCCGAGGCGGTAGAGCCCGCGCACGGCCGGACGCAAGAGGTCCTGGAAACGTCCTTTCAAAGCATAGATCGACACGATCTGAACCCGCTGATCCTTGGCAGTTCCGGCATAGCCTACCCCATCAAATACGGATGCCGGCTGGTTCCGGCTGGCCCAGCCAGTCCTGCCATGGCAGCCCAGGATCGATATGCCGGCGCAGCCAGGCCACGTCATGGCTGCGCAGCAGGGCATTGCGCACCGCGTGCACGGCCCGCGCGCGTGCCCCTGCATCGGCGAATCCCGCCTGCAACGACAGCAGCCGGTATGTACCGCCGCGCGAGCGCTGGAAGTGGATGATGCCGCCGGTGGGCAGCACGATCGCCCCCTCATCCAGGCCGTCGGCGTACAGATACAGCTCGAAAGGCTCCAGCCAGTGCTGTGTGTGCATCACCCGCAGCAGCTCGGCCAACCCAGGCGAGCGCCGATGCAGCGCGATGGCGTCGCCATACCAGCGCTTGTGGTCGTCCAGGTAGACCTTGAACTCCAGCCGCCGCTAGCGCCGGCGTTCGCGGCGCTGCACGTCCCAGGACAGGATCTCGGCCTGCTCGCCCCAGCGCTCCGCGGCTTCGGCCTGCAGCGTCGGCACATCGGTCTGGACGCACCAAGCCGCGGCTTGGCCACAGCGCGCATGGCGCACATAGCGGGCCAGGAACAGCAGCGCCCCTTCGTCATCGAGGGCGGTCTGCAGGCGGCTAGCAATGGTCATGGGACGGCATCCTGCACTCGGGGAACAGGCGGCACCGTGCCGTGCCCAGTGGTGGCTGGCAAGACCGGGGGCCGTGCCCAATACGGTCAAACCGGCCTTGAGCGCAGCGAATCTGGCCCTGCAGCGCCCGCCACCGGCCCCCACGAACTACAATATCGGCCCCGCTCCGCTGCCGATTGCCCTGTCCCCATGACTGCTGATCTGTTGCCCGTCCGTCGGGCCCTCCTCTCCGTTTCCGACAAGACCGGCCTGGCCGAGCTGGCCACCGCACTGGCCGCCCGCGGCGTCGAGCTGCTGTCCACCGGCGGTACCGCCAAGGCCATTCGCGACATGGGCCTGGCCGTGAAGGACGTGGCCGACGTCACCGGTTTCCCGGAAATGATGGACGGCCGGGTCAAGACCCTGCACCCGATGGTGCATGGCGGCCTGCTGGGCCGTTCGGGCCTGGATGACGCGGTGATGGCCGAGCACGGCATCGGCGCCATCGACCTGCTGGTGCTGAACCTGTATCCGTTCGAAGCGGTCACCGCCAAGGCCGACTGCAGCCTGGCCGACGCGGTGGAGAACATCGACATCGGCGGCCCGGCCATGCTGCGCTCGGCGGCCAAGAACTTCGCCCGTGTGGCGGTGGCCACCGACCCGTCGCAGTACGCCGAACTGCTGGCCTCGCTGGACGCCAATGATGGCCAGCTGAGCGCGGGCACCCGCTTCGCCTTCTCGGTGGCCGCGTTCAACCGCGTCGCCCAGTACGACGCGGCCATCAGCAACTACCTGTCGGCGGTCACCGCCACCGATGCCGCCGTGCCGGCGCGTGCCGAGTACCCGGCGCAGATGAATTCCACCTTCGTGAAGGTGATGGACCTGCGCTACGGCGAGAACCCGCACCAGAGCGGCGCGTTCTACCGCGACCTGTACCCGGTGCCGGGCACCCTGGCCACGTTCCAGCAGCTGCAGGGCAAGGAACTGAGCTACAACAACCTGGCCGATGCCGATGCGGCGTGGGAATGCGTGCGTCAGTTCGATGCGCCGGCCTGCGTCATCGTCAAGCACGCCAACCCGTGCGGCGTGGCCGTCGGTGCCGGCAACGGCGATGCCTACGAGCTGGCCTACGCCACCGACCCGACCAGCGCCTTCGGCGGCATCATCGCCTTCAACAAGCCGCTCGATGCGGCCACTGCGAAGGTCATCCTCGACCGCCAGTTCGTTGAAGTGCTGATCGCCCCGGACTACGAGCCGGCCGCGCTGGAATACGCGCAGAAAAAGGCCAACGTGCGCGTGCTGCGCATCCCGCACGGTGATGGCCTGAACAACTTCGACAGCAAGCGCGTGGGCTCGGGCCTGCTGCTGCAGTCCTCGGACAACCGCGGCATGACCCGTGACGAACTGAAGGTGGTCAGCAAGGTCGCGCCGACCGACAAGCAGTTCACCGACCTGCTGTTCGCCTGGAACGTGGCCAAGTTCGTGAAGTCCAACGCGATCGTCTACGCCAAGGACAACCGCACGATCGGCGTCGGCGCCGGCCAGATGAGCCGCGTCTATTCCGCGCGCATCGCCGGCATCAAGGCGGCCGACGCAAACCTGGTGGTGGAAGGTTCGGTGATGGCCTCCGATGCGTTCTTCCCGTTCCGCGATGGCATCGACGCCGCAGCGGCCGCCGGCATCAAGGCCGTCATCCAGCCGGGCGGTTCGATGCGCGATGCCGAAGTGATCGCCGCCGCCGACGAACATGGCCTGGCCATGGTGTTCACCGGCGTTCGCCACTTCCGCCACTGATCCTGGAGCGACACGGATGTCCGCAGTCTCGATCAAACCCCTGGTCCTGCCCGCCCTGCTGGGCGCGACCCTGCTGGCCGGCTGCAAGCCGGCCGCCGAGCCGGCACCCGCCTCTGCCCCGCAGGCAGAGGCACCGGCCGCGGCCAGCACCGCAGCGGCCGGGCATGTCAGCCGCACCGCGCGCCTGCAGGCCTTCCTGACCGCGCGATACGGCAAGGACGCGCAGCTGTCCGACGGCTGGCGCGGCAACTGGGCGCAGGACGGCGACACCCGCCCGGTCGACTGGGCGGTCTGCGCGGAGCAGCCGGTGGTCAGCGGTGACAGCTGGCAGCAGTTGCTGGCCGTATGCGGCGAACTGGCCGATGCCGGCCATGCCGATCCGGGCACGATCGACTTCTACGTGCTGCGCCCGGCCGGCGATGGCTTCGAAGTGGCGGCCGAGCTGACCGGCGGCACCTATGGCAGCAGCGGCCGCCCGGGGAGCGTCGAGATCCTGCGCTTCGGCAGCGATTTCTACGGCTTCCGCAACGTCAGCGGCTGGTACGGCCAGGGCTATTCGCTGCAGACGCAGAGTTTCATCCTGCCAGGCCCGAACGGTCTGGTGGATGCCGGCAGCGTGCGCAGCCACATCGACAACACCGCCGCCTACGACTGCGACGACGCCGAACAGGCCGAAGACTGCCGCACCCGCATGTTCGACTTCGACTTCGCACTGCGCATGGACGACAGCAACCGCAGCGCGCGCATCTGGCCGCTGCTGATCGAGGAAACCGGCAGCAGCTGTGGCGGCAACAACGTGCGCCGCACGCACCGCTTCACGCTGGACCCGAAGTCCTGGACCTATTCCTTCCCCGACGCGCTGCAACGCGAGGGCTGCGAGTGAACCACGCGCGCCGCCGGGGACATCGCCCCTCCCTTCCCACGCAATCTGGAATCTCGTGATGAACGTACTTGTCATCGGCTCTGGCGGCCGCGAACACGCCCTGGCATGGAAGCTGGCCCAGTCCTCCCGTGTCACCGAAGTGATCGTGGCGCCCGGCAATGCCGGCACCGCCAACGAAGACAAGTGCCGCAACGTGGCGGTGAAGGTGACCGACATCGACGGCCTGCTGGCGCTGGCCCAGGCCGAAGGCGTGGCGCTGACCGTGGTCGGCCCGGAAGTGCCGCTGGTGGCCGGCGTGGTCGACCGCTTCCGCGCCGCCGGCCTGCGCATCTTCGGGCCGACCGCTGCGGCCGCGCAGCTGGAAGGCAGCAAGGCCTACGCCAAGGATTTCCTGGCCCGCCACAACATCCCCACCGCGTTCTACGCCGTGCACACCGAGGTGGATGCGGCGCTGGCCTACATCCGCGAGAAGGGCGCTCCGATCGTGGTCAAGGCCGATGGCCTGGCCGCCGGCAAGGGCGTGATCGTGGCGATGACCCAGGCCGAGGCCGAGGACGCGGTGCGTGACATGCTCTCGGGCAACGCCTTCGGCGATGCCGGCGCGCGCGTGGTCATCGAAGAATTCCTCGATGGCGAGGAAGCCAGCTTCATTTCGATGGTCGACGGCGTGCACGCGCTGCCGATGGCCACTTCGCAGGACCACAAGCGCGTCGGCGATGGCGACACCGGCCCGAACACCGGTGGCATGGGCGCCTACTCGCCCGCGCCGGTGGTGACGCCCGAGGTCCATGCCCGGGTGATGCGCGAGGTGGTGAACCCGACCGTGCAGGGCATGATCGCCGACGGCATCCCGTTCACCGGCTTCCTCTATGCCGGCCTGATGATCGATGCCAGCGGTGCGCCGAAGGTGATCGAGTTCAACGTGCGCTTCGGCGATCCGGAAACCCAGCCGGTGATGCTGCGCCTGCAGTCGGACCTGGTGGACCTGGTGGAAGCGGCCATCGATGGCCGCCTGGACCAGGTGGAAACGCAGTGGGATCCACGTCCGTCGCTGGGCGTGGTGCTGGCCGCAAAGCCTTACCCGGAAGCGCCGATCACCGGTGACGTGATCTCCGGCCTGGACGACGTGCCCGCCAATGCCAAGGTGTTCCATGCCGGCACCACGCTGGATGCACAGGGCCAGGTGCTCAGCGCCGGCGGCCGCGTGCTGTGCGTGGCCGCGCTGGGCGACAGCGTGCGCGACGCGCAGGCCAATGCCTATGCCGGCGTGGCCAAGGTGAGCTGGGCCAACGAGTTCCACCGCACCGACATCGGCTGGCGCGCGATCGCACGCGAGGGCTGAGGCCCGCGCGGCGTCAGTAGATCCACGCCATGCGTGGATGAGCCCCACAAACAAGAAAGGCCCGGCATTGCCGGGCCTTTTGACATTCAAAGAACTGGCCAGTTCGGTGCGATCAATCAACGCGCTTTCGCGGGCGTCGACCTGCTTGGCTGGATATTGCCACACGCGGAGACAGGCTTAAGACACAGCGCCTCATAGATCCTCAAACGAGGCGTATCGATGAGGTCGTGAGCGTGCAGACTGACCGCCGCGCCGTGCATCGTCTGCAGCAGTCGGCTTTTCGCACGCCCCTTCTCTTGGGCTTTGGTCACTACATGCGTCCTGCGCTGTTTCGCATATTCCATCAGAACCAGATTGTCAGTTCGATAGCTGATCGCGTCATGAGCCGCCGCAGAGCATCCACGCGTGGCGTGGATCTACTGGTGCCCCACCGCCGTGGTAGATCCACGCCATGCGTGGATAAGCACCACAAACGAGAAAGGCCCGGCATCGCCGGGCAGCCACGTCTGGTGTGAGTCCACGGATGCCGTACCGCCGGGGTAGATCCATGCCATGCGTGGATGCGCGCGCCCCACAAACAAAAAAGGCCCGGCATTGCCGGGCCCTTCTTCATTCCAACGCCTTCCCGCTTACGCGGTGAACAGCGCCTTCATCTTCTTCAGCGCGTTCGCCTCGACCTGGCGGATGCGCTCGGCGGACACGCCGTACTCATCGGCCAGTTCCTGCAGCGTCACCTTGCTGTCGGCATCCAGCCAGCGGCGGCGGATGATGTCGCGCGAGCGGGCATCCAGCTCGGCCAGGCCTTCGCGCAGCAGCTGCATCTGGTTGTCTTCGCTGTCCTCGCGCTCGTAGGCCATCGACGGATCTTCGTCGTTGGACACCAGGAACGCAGCTGGCGACGGCGGCGCATGATCGTTGTCTTCGTCGGTCGGCGCATCGAAACCGATATCGCGGCCGGAAAGGCGCGATTCCATTTCCATGACCTCGCGCTCGGACACGTTCAGGTCCTTGGCGACGGCGCTGACTTCGGCCGCGTTCATCCAGCCCAGGCGCGTCTTCGACTTGCGCAGGTTGAAGAACAGCTTGCGCTGCGCCTTGGTCGTGGCGACCTTGACGATGCGCCAGTTCTTGAGGATGAACTCGTGCATTTCGGCACGGATCCAATGCACGGCGAAGGACACCAGGCGCACGCCCATGTCGGGGTCGAAGCGCTTGACCGCCTTCATCAGGCCGATGTTGCCTTCCTGGATCAGGTCGCCCAGCGCAAGGCCGTAGCCGTTGTAACCGCGGGCCACGTGCACCACGAAGCGCAGGTGCGAATGCACCAGCTCGCGTGCGGCGTCCAGATCGTCACCGTCGCGGAAACGACGGGCCAGGTCCTGTTCGTCATCGACCGACAGCACCGGAATCTGGTGCACGGCACCGATGTAGGCGTCCAGCGAACCGAGCGCACTGGGAATCGGGAGATTGTTTGCCACAAGGGCAGTAGAGGTGTTCTGGCTCATAGGGCTCATCTTAGCAGTCCGGCTTTTGGACTGCTAAAGCGGGAGGAAGTTCCAGTGTTCCGTGAACAGAACACTGGGCGATTCAACATCCCTACCCTATCGCGAATTGATGACAATGGCGAGCAGGCTCGACCATGGTCGAATACTTTTAAAATCAATAACTTGTAGCGAAACAGGTGCATGAATGGTCGTTTTGGGCCGCAAAATCCCACGGCGCCACCCCATTCAGCCCGGCGATGTTGCCGGTCGTTCAGCCCAGGGCCGCAGGACCGCCCTCGGGCGGCCTCAATAGTACCCGGCCATGTTCAGGAAGAAGCCCTTCTGGTCGTACTTCAGCTCGGTCATATCGTCGCTGAACTCGGTGAAGTTGTAGCCCACGCCGACCTTGAAGTTCTCGCCCACCCGCCGGTCCACGCCCAGCAGCCAGCCTTTGCGGACGCCGCCATCGCGCACCTTCAGCCAACGGTGCTCGGCCAGCCCTTCCCACTCCGCGAACAGGCGGTAGCGCAGCTGCAGGGCGGCGAAGTCAGCGCGGCTGTCCAGCCAGGCGCCCTCGCCGCGGCCGGTGCGGTAGTCGCCCCAGCGCGAAGCCAGCTTGGCGGCCATTTCCCAGCGCTCGCCGATCTGGCGGATGCCCTCCAGCGACAGCACCTGCGAGCGCTGGTCGTACAGGTTGCCGCCTTCCTGGCCCAGCGAGGCCACGTCATAGAGATAGGTGAACTTGCCGAAGCCGGCCCAGCGCGTGTTGTCGTGCGGGCGCCAGGCGAAGCCGACATTGGTTTCCACCAGCTTGGCATCGGCCACCGGGTTGATCCGGTCCTGGGTGTCGGCGTAGTTCGCGCGCAGGGCGAAGCGCCAGTCTTCGTTGAGCTTGTACAGCAGGCGGTTGGTGGTCACCCACTGCTCGCGCTGCTCGGCACCGCTGTCGCGGCGGTACTCCAGCTTGCTGCTCCACTGCGCCACCGCATCGGTGCGGCCGCCGCTGACGCTGTACGCACGGCGGTTGATGCGGCCCACGGTGGATTCCAGCTCGCCATCCATCAGGGTGAAGCCCAGGTTCCAGCCCTGGGCCGGGTAGAAGTCCATGCCGAAGGTGTGCACCAGGCCCGCGCTGTCCTGGCGGCGGTCCTTCAGATACTGGCTCTCGTTGTAGACGTTCACCTGGTTGCTCAGGCGCCAGCGCTGGCCGACCGTCCAGCCGCTCTGCAGGCCGCTGTCGAACAGCGGATCGGTGCCGGTGCGGTCGGTGCTGTAGCTGTAGCTGCCGTACAGGCTGTGGTCGGGCGCCATGCGGTACTCGGCATCGACCTTGCCGCCGTGGCCGCGGCTGCCGCCACTCAGTTCGGCACCGACGCTGCTGCGGTCGCCGAACAGGTAGCGCGCGCCCAGGGTCAGCAGGTCGTTCTTCTCGTAGGCACCGCCGTCATCGTCCAGGGTCACCTGGCCAGTGCCGTACAGCTCCCACGAGGAACCGAAGCGCTGGCGGTAACCGATCGCCGCCAGCAGCGCGGAGACATCCTGCAGCTCCTGCTCCTCGCGCACCCGGCGCAGTTCGCCGGTCAGCTGGCCGTCGTTGCCCAGCCGCCATTCGGCGGTCAGCTGGCTCTGCTCCAGCGCCAGTTCGCCCTGCTCGGTGCGGGTGTGGCGGCCGTACAGGCTGAAATCATCGGTGAGGTAGCCGAGGAACTCCGCGCCGTATTCCTGGATCGGCAGGCCGGTGTCCTGGCGTGCCACCGAGAAGCCGGCATCGACGTCGCGCCACCACGCGCCCAGGCTCCAGTCCTGGGTGGTCCAGCCGAGCTCGCGCAGGTTGGCGCGCGCTTCCACCGCCGAGGCCTTGCCCGAACGGCGGCCTTCATACGGATTGCGACGGATGAAGCTGAGGCCGCCGTTGTCCGAATAGAACACCGGCGCTGCGGTGGCATCGGTGCGGGTCTGTTCCATCTTCAGGTAGGTGCCGCGGCCGGCCTGCAGGGTCAGGTCGGCGCCCTTCAGGCTGTAGTTCTCGCCGCTGCGGTTTTCTTCCACCCAGGTGCCGCCCACCGCCACATGGTCGCCGATCCACTGGCGGCCGCGCGCACCGTAGGTCACGTCGTTGCTGCTGAAGCCCAGCGGCACGTATTCGTAGTCCACCAGCAGCAGCTGGTCGTAGCCGTCCAGCGGCATGTCGCGGGTGATGCTGCGCACGTTCTCGCGGGTCAGCTGCGCCAGCGGCCGGGTCAGGATCAGCCGGCCCTGCAGGTCGTCGATCTCGTAGTCCACGCCTTCCTGCAGGGTGGCGCGGGTTTCGGTGCGCCCGGTCGTGCGGTCGCGCACTTCCAGCACCACCTGTTCCGAGCCCGGCAGCAGGTCGGTATGGCGCAGGTAGTACAGGCTGCCGCCGGTGCCGAGGAATTCGCTGTGGCCCGGCGCCGACTGCGCCTCCGAACCGAACACCTTCAGCTGTGAACGCGCTTCACCCAGCGGCGTGGCCGACAGCGAGCGCCAGTTCAACGCGCCGCCGTACAGCGAACGCACGTACTGGCCGTATTCGGTGCCGGTGATGCCGGTGGCGAAGTTGCCCCACAGGGCCTGGCTCTGGTCCCAGTCCACGCGCAGGTACAGGCGGCCCTGCGTATCGACGTCGCGGTAGGTGGTGGAATCGTCGCCGTACACCGGGTAGTACAGGTCCGGGTCGAGGCGGCGGAACACGTCCTGCGCATCGGCACGGCTGAAATCGCGGAACAGGTACTTCAGCTCGCGGTCCTGGGTGTCGGCCTGCGCGGTCACCAGGTACTTGCCGCGCATCTTGCCCTTCAGGTAGAACGCCAGCCGGCCTTCGCTGAGGAAACCGTCGGTGTCGCGGTCATCGGCAGCCAGCGGCTGCACGTTGCCACTGGCACTGTTCCTGGACAGGGTGACATCGGCGATGGCGACCAGGAACAGGTAGCGGCCGGTCACGTCCACGTCCAGCTGGCGCTGCGCGGACGGTGCATCGCGCGATTCCACCCGCACGTCATAGCGGTGCTGGCCGACCGGCTCGAGGAACTCGGCGGCGAACTTCTGCTCCAGGTCGACCGGGAAATCCTGGCCGTTGATGCGCACGCGGCTGTTCGGTTCCAGGTTGCGGCCGTACAGGCGCACGCGCGAGCCGTGGATGGGAATGTTCTGCAGGCGCAGCATGCTCTGCCCGTAGATGCTGTTGCTGACCTGCAGGTCCTGCGCGTTGGCCCCGTCCAGCGCCTGGCCCAGGGTCTTCTGCACGTTGTCGCGGGTCACCTGCAGGCCACGGTCGAAGTCGGCCGGGGTCACCAGCTGGATGCGCTGGATCTGCGTTTCATCGAACGCACCGCCGGCGCCGTACGCACGCGCCACGTAGATCAGTTCATCGCCGGTGCGCAGCTTGAACTGCTCCGGCACGCTGCCATCCCATTCGGCATCGCCCACGTAGTCGGACGGCAGCTCGATGCGCGCCAGCGGCGTCACCAGGTCGGTGTCGGTGCCGCGGTACAGGGTGACTTCCAGCTTGTCGATGAAGGAGGCGTAGTTGTTGTAGCTGTGGAAGCGCAGCGGGCGGATCACCCGGCCGTTCTCGAACGGCACGGTGGCCGCGGCCTGCACGCTCAGGCTGGGCGGCACCATGCTGGGATCTTCGGTGGCCCAGACCACGCCGCCGTTGGGCAGCTCGGCCATGAACTGGCCGCCACGCGCGGACACGTCGGGGGTGACCGCCGGTGCCAGCGGCACGCTGCCGGTGGCCGATGGATCACTGTGGCCTGGCAGGGGCAGCAGCGGCGCGTCGGCGTCATCACCGATCCGCAGCAGCTCACCGTCATTGCTGCGGCAGGTGTCGCCCTCGCAGCGCACATCGTTGGCCGGTACCGGCACGCTCTGCTGGGCCAGCACCGGGGGAGTGGCCAGCAGCAGGGCGATCACGCTGCAGGACATCGCATGGGGAAGCAGGGCGCGCACGATCAGGGCAGGACTCCGGTGGTTGGTCTTCATCTCAGCGCCCCTCCCCGCTGCGGGAACCGGCCGGCGGTGACAGTCCGCCGGGCGGCTCGATCGCCAGCTGCTGCAGCACGCGGCCATCGCTGCCGTGCACTTCGATGCGTGTGGCGGCGGCGACCTCGGCCGGCAGGCGGCTGGCCAGTGCATCGCGCACCGTCTGCGCACGCTGCCCGGCCAGGGCTTCCTCGCCCGCCGCAGCGACCAGCAGCACGCGGCCCCCGCCGCGCGCCACCAGTGCCTGGGCGGCCTTGTCCAGCACGCCCGCGCGGTCGGCTGCCAGCGTGGCGCTGCCGCTGGCGAACAGTGCCTGGCCGAGTTCTACCCGCGCCGGACGCGGCACGACGGCGGCGGGTGCGCTTTCGCTGCTCAGGGCACCGTCCGGCATGCGCACGCCGAAGTCGAAGCGGACCGGCAGGCCGGGGGTGATGCGCCGGACCAGCGGGTTGGGCGTGGTGAAGCGCGCACCGGCCGGCAGCGTCGACGGATCGACCTTGAGGATGAAGTTGCGGCCGCGTGCTTCGCCGCCCGGAATGCCGACCAGGTGGTAGCGACCGAAGGCATCGGTTTCCATCACCAGGCCTTCCACCGCCGCCACGCGCACGCCGGGGATGCCGCGCTCGCCATCGTCCTGGATGCCGTTGCCGTTGCGGTCGTCGAACACGCTGCCGACGATCAGGCTTTCATCCAGCAGCGGATCCACGCTGACATCGACGTCGGCCGTGGCCACGTTGGCGATGCTGCGGTTCTGCCCGTCGATGGCGGTGATGCGGTTGGTGTGCACGCCGGTGCCGGTACCCGCGCCGACGCGCAGGTAGTAGACCACCGTGGCGCGCTCGCCCACCGGCACGTCGATGCCGTCGATGCGCAGCGGCTGCACGCCGCTGGTGCGCGCATCGTTGTCGGCATCCTGCACCGCGAAGCCACCGCTGACGAAGGTGAAGCCCGGCGGCAGCGTATCCAGCAGCGTCGCGCCGTTGGCATCGACCTCGCCCACGTTGTCGATGGTGACCGTGTAGCGCACCAGGTCGCCGATCTGCGCCGTGCGCTTGGCAGCCACCTTGGTCAGGCGCAGCACGGCCTGCTGGCCGGCCACCGTCACCGCCACGTTGGCTTCGGCGCACAGCGGGGTCGGCACGCTCAGGTCGCAGACTCGGTAGCGGAAGCTGTCGGTGCCGCTGAAGTCCGCGGCCGGCGTGTAGGTACACACCCCGTTGGCGCACTGCACGGTGCCGTGGGCCGGCGCGGCAGCCACCTGCAGCGAGGCCGGGTCCAGCGGCGCGGTGCGGGTGCTGTCGTTGGCCAGCACGTTGATCAGCAGCGGGCCGCTGGTCTCGGCGGTCACCGCATCGTCGACCAGGGTCAGCACGTTCGGCTCGACGGCGATGGTCACCGATGCGCTGGCACACATCGATGGATCGGCGACATCGCAGACCTGGTAATCCAGGCTCTGGATGCCCGCGAAGTTGGCCAGCACCGCGAAGCGGATGCGCTTGTTCGGCAGCACCGTGGCATCGCCATACGGCGGCGGCGCGGTGATGGTGACAGTGACCGTGGCCGGATCCACCGGCGTGCCATCCACACGGTCGTTGCCAAGCACGTCGATGTCCACCACGCCGTTCTGCGGCATGTCGATCCGGTCATCCTCGGCCACCACGCCCGGCTCGGCAGCGATGACGGTCACGGTGACGGTGCCGACATCGCAGACAGTGGGCTGGCTGACCAGGCACAGCGTGTAGGTGGTGCTGTAGCTGCCCTGGGCCAGGCCCGCGGCCACGTCCACCCAGCCATCGGTACTGAAGTTCAGCGCGGGGGTGGCCACCGGCGTGAAGGTGACCTGGGCCGGATCCAGCGTGGCACTGTTGAAGGTGTCGTTGGTGAACACGTTGAGCAGGCGGGTGCGGCCTTCCGGACCGACCGGGCCACCCGTGTCGTCCACCGCCAGCAGCGCGCCCACCGGGCCCTGCACCAGCACGGTGGCGATGGCGGTGGTGCAGTTGGTCGGCACCCCGTTCTCGCACAGCTGGTAGGCCAGCTGCACCTGCCCGGCCTGCACGCCCGGGGCCACCATGATCTGGCCCTGGTTGTTCATGGTATAGCCCGGCGTGCTGCCGGTCAGGCTGGCCACCACGCTGCCCACCGGCGGCGGCGAGACGTTGTTGAAGCTGTCGTTGTCCAGCACCGAGCGGGCGATGGTGCCGCCCACCGACGGATCGACCGGCGTGCTGCTGAAATCATCGTTGACCGCCAGCACCACGTTGGCCGCGCCGCCCACGTTGAAGGTGACGGTGGCCGTGCTGCACAGGGCCGCGTTCGGCACCGGCAGGCAGACCTGGTAGGTGAAGCTGACCGGCCCGCTGGTGCCCACCGGCGGGGTGTAGGTGAAGCTGCCATCGGCGTTGAACAGCAGGCCGGCCGGGGTCGCGCCCTGCACGCTCCACACCGAACCGGCCGGCATGTTGTCGTTGCCGGCAACGGTATTCGCCAGGGTCTGCCCGGCCTGCACGCTGAAGGCATCCGGCTGCGGCGCGGGGCTGACCACCACGCTCACGCTGGCGGTGGCGCAGTTGCCAGGCGCGGCCACTTCGCACACCTGGTAGGTGACCGTGGTCGGCCCGGAGGTGACGCCGGTACCGATGCTGATCGTGCCATCCGGGTTGATGCCGAAACCGACCGGTGCGCCGACCAGGGTCAGGGTGACGGTGCCGGCCGCCGGCGGCGAGACGCCGTTGAGCGAATCATTGGCCAGCACGCTGGGCGTGGTACCGCCCGGGGCGATGCCGCTGAAGCTGTCATCGCCCGCCACCAGGGTGCCGGTGTTGACGTTGAGGGTGACCGACGCGGTACCGCACTGCGCGGCGTTGGGCGCCGGCAGGCACACCCGGTAGGTGAAGGTGACCGCGCCGAGGGTGCCGGCCGGCGGGGTGTAGGTGAAGCTGCCATCGGCGTTGAACACCAGGCCCGGCGGCGTTGCGCCCTGCACGCTCCAGGTCGAACCGGCCGGCATGTTGTCGTTGCCCGCCACCGTGTTCGACAGCACCTGGCCCGCACGCACGCTGAAGGCATCCGGCTGCGGTGCCGGGCTGACCACCACGCTCACCGTCGCGTTGGCGCAGTTGCTGGGCGCGGCCACTTCGCACACCTGGTAGGTGATGCTGGTCGGGCCGGACGGCACGCCGCTGCCGATGCTGATCGTGCCATCGGGGTTGATGCTGATGCCGGCCGGTGCGCCGACCAGGCCCAGGGTCACCGTGTTCGCCGGCGGCGGGGTGACGCCATTGAGCGAGTCGTTGCCGAGCACGCTCGGCGTGGTGCCGCCCGGAGCGATGCCGGTGAAGCTGTCATCGCCCGCCACCAGGGTGCCCGTGTTGACGTTGAGGGTGACCGTGGCGGTGCCGCACAGCGCCGCATCCGGTGCCGGCAGGCAGGCCTGATAGGTGAAGGTGACCGCTCCGGTGGTGCCCAGCGGCGGCGTGTAGGTGAAGCTGCCATCGGTGTTGAACACCAGGCCCGCCGGCGTGGTGCCCTGCACGCTCCAGCTGGAGCCGGCCGGCAGGTTGTCGTTGCCGGCCACCGAGTTCGACAGCGTCTGCCCGGCCGCCACGCTGAAGGCATCGGCCTGCGGCACCGGGCTGACCACCACGGCCACCGTGGCGGTGGCGCAGTTGCTGGGCGCGGCCGCTTCGCAGACGCGGTAGGTCAGCGTGGTGGCACCCGAGGTGACACCGCCGCCGATGCTGATCGTGCCATCGGGATTGATCGCGAAACCAGCCGGTGCGCCGACCAGGCCCAGGGTGACCGTGCCGGCAGCCGGCGGCGACACGCCATTAAGCGAATCATTGGCCAGCACGCTGGGCGTGGTACCACCCGGGGCGATGCCGCTGAAGCTGTCGTTGCCCGCCAGCAGACTGCCGGTGCCGATGTTGAAGCTGACCGTGGCGGTGTTGCACAGCGCCGCATTCGGTGCGGGCAGGCAGGCCTGGTAGGTGAAGTCGACCACGCCGGTGGTACCGGCCGGCGGCGTATAGGTGAAGCTGCCATCGGTGTTGAACACCAGGCCCGGCGGGGTCGCGCCCTGCACGCTGAAGCTGGCGCCGGCCGGCAGGTTGTCGTTGCCCGCCACCGTGTTGGACAGCACCTGGCCGGCCTGCACGCTGAAGGCATCGGCCTGCGGTGCCGGGCTGACCACCAGGTTGACCGTGGCGGTGGCGCAGTTGCTCGAGGCCGCCGCTTCGCAGACCAGGTAGGTCAGCGTGGTGGTGCCGGAGGTGACGCCGGTGCCGACGCTGATCGTGCCGTCGGCAGCGATGGTGAAGCCGGCCGGCGCGCCCACCAGGCTGACGGTGACGCTGCCAGCAGCCGGCGGCGACACGCCATTGAGCGAATCGTTGGCCAGCACGCTGGGCGTGGTACCGCCCGGCGCGATGCCGGTGAAGCTGTCGTTGCCAGCCACCAGGGTGCCGCTGTTGACGTTGAGGGTGACCGTGGCGGTGCCACACAGCGCCGCGTTCGGTGCCGGCAGGCAGGTCTGGTAGGTGAAGCTCACCGGACCGGTGGTGCCCGTCGGCGGCGTGTAGCTGAAGCTGCCATCGCTGTTGAACACCAGGCCCGCCGGCGTCGCGCCCTGCACGCTCCAGGTCGAACCAGCCGGCATGTTGTCGTTGCCGGCCACGTTGTTGTTCACCGACTGCCCCGCCTGCACGCTGAAGGCATCGGCCTGCGGCGCCGGGCTCACCACCACGTTGACGCTGGCGGTGGCGCAGTTGCTGGAGGCCGCCACTTCGCAGATCTGGTAGGTCAGCGTGGTGCTGCCCGATACCACGCCGCTGCCAACGCTGATCGTGCCATCCGGGTTGATGCCGAAGCCGGTGGGCGCACCCACCAGGCTCAGCGACACCGAGGCGGCCGGCGGCGGCGTCACACCGTTGAGCGAATCGTTGGCCAGCACGCTGGGCGTGGCCGTGCCCGGCGCGATGTTGCTGAAGCTGTCATCGCCGGCCACCAGGGTGCCGGTGTTGACGTTGAGGGTGACCGTGGCGGTGCCGCAGACGCTGCCGTTCGGCGCCGGCAGGCAGGCCTGGTAGGTGAAGCTGACCGCACCGAGGGTGCCGACCGGCGGCGTGTAGGTGAAGCTGCCGTCGGCGTTGAACACCAGGCCGGTGGGCGCGGTGCCCTGCACGCTCCAGCTCGAACCGGCCGGCATGCTGTCGTTGCCGGCCACGCTGTTGGCCAGCTGCTGCCCGGCCTGTACCGAGAAGGCATCGGCCTGCGGCGTCGGGGTCACCACGATGGTCACGCTGGCGGTGTCGCAGTTGTTGGCCGCCGCCGCTTCGCACAGCTGGTAGGTCAGCGTGGTGGAACCGGCCAGCACGCCGCTGCCGACGGTGATCGTGCCATCCGGGTTCAGGGTGAAGCCGGCCGGCGCGCCCACCAGCGACAGCCGCACCCCGGCCGCCGGGACCGGGCTGGCGCCGTTGAGGCGGTCATTGGCCAGCACGCTGGCCGCCGACGTGCCACCGGCAACCACGCCGGTGATGACGTCATCGCCAGCCACCAGGTCGCCGTTGTTGATGTTGAGGGTGAAGGTGGTGGTGCCGCACAGCGCCGCATTCGGGGCCGGCAGGCAGGCCTGGTAGGTCACCGTGATCGGACCGGCGGTGCCGACCGGCGGTGCATAGGTGAAGCTGCCATCGGTGTTGAAGGTCAGGCCGGCCGGTGCCGTGCCCTGCACGCTCCAGCTCGAACCCACCGGCATGTTGTCGTTGCCGGCCACGCTGCTGGCCAGCGTCTGCCCGGCCTGTACGGCGAAGGCATCCGGCTGCGGTGCCGGGCTGACCACCACCAGCACGCTGGCGGTGTCGCAGTTGGCCGGCGAGGCCACCTCGCAGATGCGGTAGGTCAGCGTGGTCGCACCGGACTGTACGCCGGTACCCACGGTGATCAGGCCATCGGCGCTGATCGAGAAGCCGGCCGGTGCACCGACCAGGGCCAGCGTCACCGTACCGGCTGCCGGCGGCGACACGCCGTTGAGCGAATCGTTGGCCAGCACGCTGGTGCCCACGGTACTGCCCGGCGCGATGTTGCTGAAGCTGTCGTCGCCGGCGACCAGGGTGCCGTTGTTGATGGTGATCGTGGCGGTGGTGACGCCACAGACCGCGGCATTCGGCGCAGGCAGGCAGACCTGGTAGTCAAAGGTGACCACGCCCAGGCGGCCCGGCGGCGGCGTGTAGGTGAAGGCACCGGTAGCGGTCATCACCAGGCCATCCGGCGCGGTGCCCTGCACGCTGTACAGCGCGCCCGGCGGCACGTTGTCGTTGCCGGCCACGCTGGCCGACAGCGTCTGCCCGACCTGCACGGCGAAGGCATCCGGCTGCGGCGACGGGCTGACCACCACGGTGACGCTGGCGGTATCGCAGTTGTTGGCCGCTGCGGCTTCGCAGATCTGGTAGGTCAGGGTGACCGGACCGGAGACCGCGGTGGACGGCACGCTGATCGTGCCCTGCGCGGTGATCGCGTAACCGGCCGGTGCGCCGACCAGGCTCAGCACCACCGAGGAACCGGCCGGCGGCGAGTTGCCATTGAGCGAGTCGTTGGCCAGCACGCTGGCGCTGGAGGTGGTGCCGGCGGCGACACCGGTCAGGATGTCATCGGCAGCGACCAGCGCGCCGTTGTTGATGTTGAGAGTGAGCGTGGCGGTGCCACACAGGTTGGCATTGGGCGCCGGCAGGCAGACCTGGTAGGCCACCACCACCGGACCGCTGGTTCCGGCCGGCGGCGCATAGGTGTAGCTGCCATCGGTGTTGAAGCTGAAACCGGCCGGCGGCGTGCCCGGCAGGCTCCAGCTGGAACCGGCCGGCATGTTGTCGTTGCCGGCCACGGTGGCGCTGAGGCTCTGCCCCACCTGCACGGCGGCGGCATCGTCCTGCGGCGCCGGGTTGACCACCACGGTCACGCTGGCATTGGCGCAGTTGCCCGGCGCCACCGCTTCGCAGATCTGGTAGGTCAGCGTGGTCGGGCCGGACATCGCGCCGCTGCCGGCGGTGATGGTGCCGTTCGGGTTGAGGGTGAACGCGGCCGGTGCACCGACCAGGCTCAGCACCACGTCGCCCGGCGCCGGCGGGCTGACGCCGTTGAGCGAATCGTTGGCCAGCACGCTGGCAGCGGAGGTACCGCCCGGGGCGATGCCGGCCAGCGTGTCGTCACCGGCCAGCAGGGTGCCGTTGCTGACGTTCAGCGTGGCCTGCGCGGTGGCGCAGGCCGTGGCATTCGGTGCAGCCAGGCAGGCCTGGTAGAGGAAGGTGACCGCGCCGGTGACGCCGGTCGGCGGCGTGTAGCTGAAGCTGCCATCGGTGTTGAACACCAGGCCCGGCGGGGTCGCGCCCTGCACGGTCCAGCTCGAACCAGCCGGCATGTTGTCGTTGCCGGCCACGCTGGCCGACAGCACCTGCCCGGCCTGCACGCTGAACCCATCGTCCTGCGGTGCCGGCAGGACCACCAGCGCGATGCTGGCGGTGTCGCAGTTGTCGGTCACCGCTGCTTCGCAGGCCTGGTAGGTCAGGGTCAGCGGGCCGGACACGATGCCGGCAGGCACGGTCAGCACGCCATCGGCAGCGAGCACGAAGCCGGCCGGAGCACCGACCAGGCTGACCAGCACCGTGCCGGCGGCAGGCGGCGAGACGCCGTTGAGCGAATCGTTGCCCAGCACGCTGGTCGCGGCGCTGCCACCCGGCGCGATGGTGAAGCTGTCATCGACCGCAATCAGGTTGCCGTTGTTGATGTTGAGCGTCACCGTGGCGGTACCGCACAGCGCTGCATCCGGCGCGGGCAGGCAGGCCTGGTAGGTGAAGGTCACCGGGCTGGGCGTATTGGCCGGCGCGGTGTAGGTGAAGCTGCCATCGGTGTTGAAGTCCAGGCCGTTGGGCACGGTGCCCTGCACCGAGAACTGCGAACCGGTCGGCAGGTTGTCGTTGGCGGCCACGTTGCCGTTGCTGATCGTGCCTGCGGCCTGCAGCGAATACGCATCGGCCTGCGGCGACGGCGCGATGACCAGGGCCACGGTGGCGGTATCGCAGTTGCTGGGCACGGCGGTTTCGCAGATCTGGTAGGTCAGCGTGGTCGCGCCGGAGAGCACGCCGCCCGGCACCACGATGGTGCCGTCGGGGTTGATGGCAAAGCCGGCCGGGGCGCCGACCAGGCTGAGCTGCACGCTGGCCGGTGCCGGCGGCGTGGTGCCGTTGAGGCTGTCATTGGCCAGCACGCTGGCGGTGGTGCCACCGGCCGCGATGCCGCTGAAGCTGTCATCCGCTGCAACCAGGGTGCCGGTGTTGACGTTGATGGTGGCCGTGGCGGTACCGCACACCGCGGTGTTGGGTGCCGGCAGGCAGGCCTGGTAGGTGAAGGTGACCGCGCCGGTCGTGCCCACCGGCGGCGTGTAGCTGAAGCTGCCATCGGCGTTGAACGCCAGCCCGGTCGGCGGGGTGCCCTGCACTGCCCAGCTGGAGCCGGCCGGCAGGTTGTCGTTGGTTGCCACGCTGGCACCGGTCAGGCTGGCACCGGCCTGCACGGCGAAGGCATCGGCCTGCGGCGCCGGGGTCACCACGAAGGTGATGGCCGCAGTAGCGCAGTTGGTCGGCGACGCGGTCTCGCATAGCTGGTAGGTCAGCGTGGTGGCACCGGCCACGGCAGTGGCCGGAATCTGCACGCTGCCATCGTTATTGATGATGAAGCCGGCCGGCGGCGCCACCAGCAGCAGCTGCACGGCGGCCGACGGCGGCGGGGTGACGCCGTTGAGGACGTCGTTGGCCAGCACGCTGGGCGTGACCGAGCCGGCGGTCAGCGGCGCGGCGAAGGCATCATCGTTGGCGACGATGGCACTGACCGCGATGGTGAGCGTGGCGGTGGCGGTGCCGCACACCGCGGCATCCGGCGCGGGCAGGCAGGCCTGGTAGCTGAAGGTGACCGGGCCGAGGGTGCCGGCCGGCGGCGTGTAGGTGAAGCTGCCATTGGCGTTGAACACCAGGCCCTGCGGCGGCGACGGCACGTTCCAGGTGGAACCGGCGGGCATCGCGTCATTGCCGGCGACATTGCCGGTGTTGGCCTGGCCGGCCTGCACGCTGATGGTGTCGTTCACCGGCGTCGGCCGCACCACCAGGTCGATGCTGGCGGTGGCGCAGTTGTTGGCCGCCGCCGTCTCGCACACCTGGTAGGTGAGCGTGGTGGCGCCACTGGCCGCATCGGTGGGAACCGACACGGTGCCGGTGGGGTTGATGCTGAAGCCCGCCGGTGCGCCCACCAGCGACAGTGCCACGTTGGCCGGAGCCGGCGGACTGACACCATTGAGGGTGTCGTTGGCCAGCACGCTGGCCGTGGTGCCGCCCGGCGCGATCGCACCGAAGCTGTCGTTGTTGGCCAGCAGTGCACCGTTGTTGATGTTCAATGTCACCGTGGCGGTCCCGCACACGGTGGTGTTCGGTGCCGGCAGGCAGGCCTGGTAGACGAAGCTGGTCGGACTGGTGGTACCGGCCGGCGGCGCATAGGTGAAGCTGCCATCGGCGTTGAAGGTGACGCCGGCTGGCGGCGTGCCCTGCAGGGTGAAGATCGAGCCTACCGGCATGCCGTCGTTGGTCGCCACGTTGGCGGTGACCGACAGGCCCGCCTGCACGGCAAACGCATCGTCGGCCGGTGCCGGTGCGACCACCAGGGCCACGTTGGCGGTGGCGCAGTTGGTCGTGGCAGCGGCTTCGCAGACCTGGTAGGTCAGCGAGACCGCACCCGCGGCCGTGCCGGCGGCCACGGCGATCGTGCCATCGGCGGCGATCGAGAAACCGGACGGCGCACCGACCAGGCTCAGCACCACGTCGGTCGCGGCCGGCGTCGTACCGTTCAGCGTGTCGTTGCCCAGCACGCTGGACGTGGCACTGCCGGCGGCGACCGGTGCGCTGATGGTGTCATCCACCGCGACCAGGGTGCCGCTGTTGACGTTGAGGGTGGCCGTGGCCTGGGCGCAGATGCCGTTGTCGGGCGCCGCCAGGCACACCTGGTAATTGAAGGTCACCGCGCCACTGAAGCCGGCCGCCGGGGTGTAGACGAAGCTGCCATCGGCATTGAACGACAACCCGGCCGGTGCGGTACCGACCACGGTGAACTGCGCACCGCTGCCGACGTTGTCGTTGCCTGCCACCGAACTGGTCAGCGCCACGCCGGCCGGCGTGGACAGGGCATCGTCGATGGCCGACGGTGCCACCACCAGGCGCAGCGTGGCGTTGGCGCAGTTGCCCGGCGCCGCCGCTTCGCACAGCTGGTAGGTCAGCGTTCGGCCGCCCGCCGGCACGCCCGCAGCAACCGTCACCGTGCCATCCGGATTGAGGCTGATGCCGGCCGGTGCACCGGCCAGGCTCAGCAGTACATCGGCGGCGGCCGGCGGCGTGCTGCCGTTCAACGCATCGTTGAGCAGTACCGACGGCGTGCTGCCACCGGTGACCGGATTGATCGGCGCGGCGCTGAAGTTGTCGTCATTGGCAGCCAGGCTGCCGACGGTGATGTTGATGCTGGCCGTCGCGCTGGCGCACAGCGTGTTGTTCGGCGCCGGCAGGCAGGCCTGGTAGGTGAAGGTGACCGGGCTGACCACGTTGACCGGCGGCAGGTAGGTGAAGCTGCCGCCGCCGCCGAAGCTGAGGCCGGCCGGCGTGGCGCCGACGACGGTGAATACGGCACCGGCCGGCACGTTGTCGTTGTCACCGACGCTGCCGTTCAACGGCTGGCCGGCGGCGGTGGAATAGCTGTCGTTCTGTGCCGACGGCGTCACCACCAGGCGGATGCTGGCACTGGCGCAGTTGCTGGGCGCGGCGGTTTCGCAGATCTGGTAATTCAGCACCGTGGCACCGGCGGCGGCGCTGGCGGGCACCTGCAGCAGGCCTGCGGTGGTGAGCGCATAGCCCGACGGGGCACCCACCAGGGTCAGGGTGACGCTGCCGGCCGGCGGCGGCACGCTGCCGTTGAGG
Source organism: Stenotrophomonas sp. SAU14A_NAIMI4_5 (assembly GCF_003086795.1). Classification (NCBI taxonomy): domain Bacteria; kingdom Pseudomonadati; phylum Pseudomonadota; class Gammaproteobacteria; order Lysobacterales; family Lysobacteraceae; genus Stenotrophomonas; species Stenotrophomonas sp. SAU14A_NAIMI4_5. The sequence goes on from NZ_CP026003.1 coordinate 4,079,393, forward strand.
CTGTCGTTGACCAGCACGCTGGTGCTGCTGCTCGCCCCCGGCGCCAGCGGCGTCGCGCTGAAGTCGTCGTCCATCGCCATCAGGGTGCCGGCGTTGACGTTGATGGTCGCGCCGGCCGTGCTGCACAGCGCGCTGTCCGGCGCCGGCAGGCAGGCCTGGTAGCTGAAGCTGACCGGCCCGGTGAAACCGGCCGGCGGGGTGTACTGGAAGGTGCCGTCGCGGCCCAGCTGCAGGCCATCCGGTGCGGTGCCGGACACAGTGAACACCGCGCCCACCGGCGCATTGTCATTGCTGGCCACGCTGCCCGAGAGCAGCTGCCCGGCCGGCGTGGAGAACACATCGGCCACGGCCGTGGGCGCGACCACCAGGCGGATCTGCGCCGAATCGCAGTTGCTCGGCAGCGCGGTCTCGCACAGCTGGTAGGTCAGCGTCAGCGCACCGGACGGCACGCCCGCATCGACGTTCAATACACCATTGGCATCCAGGGTGAAGCCCGACGGCGCGCCGACCAGGCTCAGCAGCACATCGGCCGACGCCGGCGGCTGGGTACCGTTGAGGCTGTCGTTGAGCAGCACCGACAACGTGCTGCCACCACCGGCACCGATCGGCGTGGCACGGAAGTCATCATCACCGGCGACCAGGGTGCCGGCGTTGACGTTGAGGGTGACCGTCGCGCCCGCGCACACCGTGCCGTTCGGCGCCGGCAGGCAGGCCTGGTAGGCGAAGGTGACGATGCCCTGGGTGCCGGCCGGCGGCGTATAGGTGAACGCGCCGTTGGCAGCCAGCACCAGGCCCGCCGGTGCGGTGCCGGTGACGCTGAAGGTGGCACCGGCCGGTACGTTGTCATTGCTGGCGACATTGCCGCTGACCGGCACGCCCACCGCGGTGCTGACGTTGTCGTTCACCGCCACCGGCGCCAGCAGCAGCTGCACCGCACCGTCATCGCAGTTGGTCGGCAGCGCGGCCTCGCACATGCGGTAATCGAAGTTGACCGCACCCGCGGCCGCGCCACCGGGCACCGAGATGGTGCCGTTGGGATTGAGCACGTAGCCGCTGGGCGCGCCCAGCAGGCTCAGGATCACTTCGGCCGGGGCCGGCGGAATCGCACCGTTGATGGTGTCGTTGGCCAGCACGCTGATGGTGGTGCCACCGGTGGCGGGATTCAGCAGGCTGCCGCGGAAGTCGTCGTCGTTGGCGACCAGGGTGCCGGCATTGACGTTGAGGGTTGCCGTGGCGGTGCTGCAGACGGTGGTATATGGCGCCGCCAGGCAGGCCTGGTAGGTGAAGGTCGTGGTGCCGGTGAACTGCGCCGGCGGGGTGTAGGTGAAGCTGCCATCGGCGTTGAACACCAGGCCCGGCGGCGTGGCGCCGGTGGTCGCATAGGTGCTGCCGGCGGCGACGCGGTCGTTCACCGCCACGTTGCCGCTGACCGCACGCCCGACCTGGGTGGTGAAGCTGTCGGCCACGGCCTGCGGCGCGATCACTACGGCGATGGTGGCGGTGGCGCAGTTGCTGGTGGCGGCCTGGCACAGCTGGTAGGTCAGGCTCAGCGGGCCGGCGGGAGCACCGGCCGGCACCTGCAGTTCGCCGGTGGGCGCCAGCGTGAAGCCGGCCGGCGGGGCATTGATCAGCGACAGGGTGGCCTGCGCCGGGTCGATCGCCACACCGTTGAGGGTGTCGTTGGCCAGCACGCTGGCCGTGCTGCCACCGGTGCCGGGCACCGGCGCAGCGGTGAAGTCGTCATTGCCGGCCACGACGGCGGCGACGGCCACGTTCACCGTCACCGTGGCCGCATCGCAGATGCCGCCATTGGGTGCCGGCAGGCAGACCTGGTAGCGGAAGCTGTCCGCACCCGCGTACGTGCCCTGCGCGGTGTAGCTGAAGCTGCCGTCGGCGTTGACGCTGACCGTACCGTGGGCGGCGCCGGCCAGCAGGCTGAACTGCGAGCCCGTCGGCACGTTGTCATTGCCGGCCACGCTGCCGCCCAGCGCGACACCCGCGGTCGCGGCAAAACTGTCGTCCACCGCATCGGGGGCGATGACCAGCTGCACGTTGGCGGTGGCGCAGTTGGTTGCGCCCGGCAGTTCGCAGATCTGGTACGTGAAGTTGAAGGCACCCGACGCCGCGCCGGCCGCCACCTGCAGCTGGCCAGCGGCGTTGGCGGTGATGCTGGCCGGTGCTCCGTTCAGTGCCAGGCTGACGCCCGCCGGCGTCACCGCCGTGCCGTTGAGGGTGTCATTGCCGAGCAGGCTGATGGCCGTGGTGGTCCCCGGCTGCAGCGGCGTGGCGAACAGATCGTCGGCCGCCGCCAGCGAGTTGGCGGCCACGCTCACGGTCACCGTTGCGGTATCGCAGACGGTGCCGTTCGGTGCCGGCAGGCACAGCTGGTAGGTGAAGGTATCCGGCCCGGTATTGGCGTTGGCCGGGGTGTAGGTGAAGGTGCCATCGGCGTTGACCACGGCCGTGCCGCGGGTGGCCTGGGTGCCCAGAGAGAAGACCGAGCCGCTGGCGAAGTTGTCGTTGCCGGCCAGGGTGCCGGTCACCGGTCGACCACCGCCCGGGGTGCTCACGGCATCGTTCTCTGCGTTCGGGCTGACCACCAGGTTGGCGGTGGCCGTGGCGCAGTTGGTCGGCGCGGCGTTGTCGCAGAAGCGGTACATCACCGACAGCGGACCGGCCGCCGCAGTCGCCGGCACGACGATGGTGCCGTTGGGATTGATCGAGAAGCCGCTGGGCGCGCCGACCAGGCTGAGGGTCACGCCGGCCTGCGGCACCGGGTTGCCGGCGAAGGTGTCGTTGACCAGCACGCTGGGCGTGGTGCCGCCCGCACCCGGCGGCAGCGGCGTGGCGAAGGTGTCGTCGTTGGCGACCAGCACGTTGGCACCCACCACCACCGATGCGGTCGACGTCGAGCAGACGCTGGCATTCGGCGCGGGCAGACACACCTGGTAGTTGATCTGCACGGGCTGGGTGATGTTGCCGGCCGGTGCGTAGGTCAGCGTACCGGTGCTGCTGATGGTTGCACCGGCGACCGGCGTACCGGTCTGGGTGTAGGTGGCGGCGGCCGGTGCGTTGTCGTTGGCGGCCAGGTTGCCGGTCAGCGATGGGGTGCCCGCCTGCACGTTGAAGCTGTCGGCCACGGCCGTGGGTGCGATGACCAGGCTCGCCGTGGCGGTGGCGCAGTTGGTCGGCGAGGCGTTCTCGCAGATCTGGTAGCCGATCGACGTCGCGCCCGCTGCAGCACCGGCCGGCACCGCGATGACGCCGGCGCTGTTGATGGTGAAGCCCGCCGGCGCGTTCTGCAGCGAGATGATCAGGTTGCCGCCGACCACCGGCTGGCCGTTCAGGGTGTCGTTGCCCAGCACCGTCGGCGTGCTGCCGCCGGTGGTGGAGGAAATGGGCGCAGTGAAGCTGTCGTTGGCCGCGACCAGCGCATTGGCCTGCACCGGCACGGCCGGGGTGGTGGCGGTGTTGTCGCCCGGGGTCGGGTCGGTGGTGCCCGACGGCAGCACCAGCGACACGCTGTTGGCCGGCACCGTGGCTGGGGTCGCGGCCGGCGCCGTGCCGTTCACCAGCAGCACCACGCTGTCACCCACGCCCACGGTGACCAGCACGTTCACCGCATTGCCGCTGCCACTGGGCTGCGCACAGGACGACGCAGCCGTGGTCGCCTGGCAGGTCCAGGTCACGTTGGTCAGCAGCGAGGACACCGTATCGACCACGCCCACGCCACTGGCCGCCGACGGCCCTGCGTTGTTCACCTGGATGCGGTACTGCACCGGGCCGCCTGCGGCCACGGGGCTGGCGCTGACCAGGCTCTTGCTCACGCTCAGCTGCGCCTGCAGCGCCAGTGCGTTGGTATCGGTAGCGCTGTTGTTGCCCGGCGTCGGGTCGGCCACGTCGGTCGGCGCGGTCACCGTGGCGGTGTTGTTCAGCGGGTTCGGGTAGCTCTGCGCCAGCAGCGGCGGCGGCAGCAGCAACGCCAGCACGGCCATGGCATGCGCGATGCCGGCCGAAGCCCTGCCTGCCCTGCCCTGCCTGCCCACTGCTGCCATGCGTCCGTCCTCGAATGCACGCCGTCGCCTGCTGCAGGCATACGGCATCGGTGGTCCTGTCCTTCCCCCGCGCAGGGCATTCCCCGCGCGCACTGCACCGCACCGCGCGCTAGTAGGCGCCCGGGTTGTTGCTGAAGCTCACTGGCACGCTGATCGTTGCCTGGCCACCGTTGACCAGGTTCACGCCCACGTTCACTGCATTGCCGCCCACCGCGCCGCCACTGGCCGCCGCGCAGGTGCTGCCGCTGGTCGCGCTGCAGGTCCAGGCACCACGCAGGGTGGTGCCGTTGGGCAGGGTGTCGGTGACCGTCGCATTGGTCACCGCATCGGGCCCGTTGTTGACCACCTGCAGCGTGTAGGTCGCCGTGCCACCCGGCGTGTAGGTCCCGCTGCCATCGCTCTTGGTGATCGACAGATCGGCCTGCCGCGTGCGGTTGGTGATGCGGCACACCAGGGTGGTGGCGGTGGCGGTCATCGCCGGCGCCTGCAGGGTGAAACTGCCGCCACTGCCGGACGAGACCACCGTGTTGTTCTGGTCGGTGCACTGCCAGGTGCTGGCATAGCGCATCAGCGTGGTACCCGCCGCCGCCGCTTCGGCCAGCGCATAGCTGCCGCCGGGCACGGTGATGATCGCCGCCGTGGCACCGTTGTTGCCGACGTTGCTGGCCGAGCCCACCGTGCTGCCGTTGTAGGTGATGGACAGGTTGAAGCGGCCGGTATCGCTGGTCGGCTGCAGGTCCTTCACCAGCTGCAGGGTGGCGGCGCAGGCCTGGGTTACACCTTCCACAGTGAATACCGCCTGGCCGATACGGATGCCGAGCAGGCCCAGAAGATTGTCGACCACGCCGCCCAGCACTGCGGTCAGCACGGGTGTCACCACTGCATTGACCTGCGTGCGTACCGGCGTCAGCAGCGCGTTGACGATGCCGTTGACCAGGTCGGCCACCGGCAACGGCAGCGGCAACGAGCCCAGCAGGGTCACCTGCGGATTGCCGCTGGTGAGCTGGATGTTGAGCGAATTGACCAGCGTGGAGACGAGCGTGGCCGCGCTGACCGTGCCGGCGTTGAGCGTGCGTGTCTGTGGATAGGGCCCGGTGAAACTGGCGCTCTGCAGTCCCGGTGTCGCGGTGGCGTAACCGCGGATGCTTACCGCGATCGGAATGGTGATATCGGCCACCGGGACGAGCGCACCCAGCACGCTAGCGCTCACCCGGACCTTGACGCTCAGGTTGGTCAGCGTAGCGGCGGTGAGGGCGGTGTCGGTCAGTACCGTGCTGCGGTTGAAGAAGGTGGCGTCGCTGATCTGCCCTACGTAGAGGTTCACCAGGCCCGGACGCGCCTGCAGAGTCACCGCGTTGCCGACCAGGTTCACCGCCGAGATCGAGCCTTCGGCGCGGGCCACGTCGGCGTAGACCTGCAGGTGCAGCACGTCGGCGCTGACGCTGGTGTTGGACAGCGACACACCCAGCAGGTTGAGCCCGTTCAACGCGGCGGTGAGGGTGCCGGTGTTCAGGCCCTGCACCAGGTCCAGGTCGAGCTTGATGCGGATGGCCGCGCTGTGGAATGCCGCGCCCACCGTGCCGCAGTTGTAGCTCGGCGGTTCGATCACCTGCGCCCACAGGCGCACGTTGGCCACGCCATTCAGACCGAGTGCCGCGGTGTTCACCGTGATCGGCGTCGGCGTGGTCAGCACGTTGCGGAAGTTGTAGAGCTGCACGCCGCCGGTCAGCAGGTCGAGTACGTTCAGGCGCACCGTGGCCAGCGAACCGGTCGGCAGCGCGACCTGCAGGATGTCGGCCAGGCGGATGCTGCCGGAGGTTCCTGCCACGCCCAGCGGCAGCACGTTCAGCACGTTGGCCGCGGCGGTCTGGCCGTCGGCCTGCAGCACCTGCACCATCGCCGCACGCAGCTGGCCCAGGCTGATGTTGGTATTGAGCACCTGGCTGGGGTCGCTGACGGTGACGCCGCCATTGAGCTGGGCCAGCAGTGCATTCAGATTGACGTTGGCGCCCGCCAGGCTGTTCCAGTCGGCGACGCTGAGATTGAGGCTGGTGCCCGGCAGCAGCGCGCTGAACAGCAGGTTGAGGATCGGGCTCTGGGTGGAATCGACCGAGACCAGGCGCGGCCCGGCGCTGACGCAGGCCCCGGCGGTGCAGGCGGACTGGGCCTGTGCGCGCCCCAAGCAGGAAAGCACTGCCAGGACCACCAGCATCACCAGCGCCTGCCAGCGCAATGACGATGCTTTCACGCCCTTCACATTAACCATGCATCGTTCTCCGCCGATTTTTGGCAGAGGCACGCCGTGGCGACGTGATCAGCGCGTCGTCCTGGAGTAATCGCTCCGCCGGTGTCGCTCCCTGCGTGGGACTGCGTTCATTTCCGGTTCGGTGCGATTAATGCGAGGCAACGAAAGGCCGTCAAACAAGACGGCGTGAAATCGGGGGGAAGAGGCGCTTGCTTGCGCGCAGGAACGACGCGCAGACCTCTTGGAATGCAGACAGGGACAGCAATTCTGTACACGCAGAAAAAGTATTGCTGTCAGGGAAGCAGCGCTTACCGAACATGGAGAGGGGGTGAAAAATGCAGTCGATGTGCGACAGAATCCGGCGAGCCCGACTAACGGCTGGCCTTTCTCAAACACAGTTGGCGTTGCATTGCGGGGTCCGCCGCAGCGCCGTGGCCCAGTGGGAACGTGAGGGCGGCACCGTTCCCAGCGTGCAACATCTCTCGAAACTCGCGATTGTGACGCAGGTCCACTTTGAGTGGCTGGCCACCGGTCGTGGCCCCGGACGTCCCGACGATGGCGACCTGGCGCCACCCGAAACCGCAGTGGTGGAGGCGGCGGCACGCAACCCGCAGGAAAACGCGATCCTGACCCTGCTGCGGCGGTTGCCGCCACGCAAGCGCCAGGTCGCCCACGCCATCATCGAAATGCTGACCGAGTAACGCCTCGCCCGCGTGCCGTCAGAGTGCGGCGCGCGGCGGCAGTGACCAGTCGATCGGTGCCTTGCCCTGGCGCTGCAGGTACTCGTTGGCCATCGAAAAGTGGTGGCAGCCGAGGAAGCCCCGGTGCGCCGACAACGGAGAGGGGTGCGGCGACTTCAGCACGCGGTGGCGACGGGTGTCGATCACCTTGCCCTTCTTCTGCGCGTACGCGCCCCAGAGCATGAACACCAGGCCGTCGCGCTCGCGGTTGAGCACGTCCACCACGTGGTCGGTGAATCCTTCCCAGCCGCGCCCCTGGTGGGCACCGGCCTGGCCTTCCTCGACGGTCAGCACAGCGTTGAGCAGCAGCACGCCGCGCTGTGCCCAGGGCACCAGGCAACCGTGGTCGGGCCGGGCGATACCGAGGTCGCCTTCGATTTCCTTGTAGATGTTCAGCAGCGACGGTGGCACCGGCACGCCCGGGGCCACCGAGAAGCTCAGGCCATGGGCCTGGCCGCGGCCGTGGTACGGGTCCTGGCCAAGGATCACCACCTTCACCTGCTCGAACGGCGTGGCGTCGAACGCAGCGAAGATCTGCGGGCCCGGCGGAAATACCGCCGCACCAGCAGCCTTGCGCTGGCGCAGGAAGGCGGACAGCTCGCGCATCTGCGGCTGCAACAGGTAATCACCGACGTGCTGCTTCCAGCTCGGTTCCAGCTGGATCGTCGGGGTGTCCACTACGTCATCAATCATCGCGCCACTTCTATCGCAACAGGGGTCCATCGTTCAAACGTGCCAGCCGCAGCTGGAACAGCACCTTGGTCACCAGCAGGCGCTCCTCGATCGGCTTCAGCACCAGATCGTTGGCACCGGCCTGCAGCAGCCCGGTCTGGTTGTGCGGGTTGCCGTCGCCGGTCATCACCAGCACCGGCAGGCGGCGCTTGCCGTAGCCGAAATCCACGCGCACGCGCTGCACCACGTCGCGGCCGCTCAGCTCACCCTTCAGGGTGACGTCGGTCAGCACCAGGTCGATACGGTGGCGGCTGCGGCCCAGCGATTCGGCGGTGAGCAGGGTGAAGGCTTCCTCGGCGCTGACCACGTGCAGCACGTTCAGCTGCTGCCGCTCGAGCATCCGCTTGGTCGCTTCGGCCACCACCCGGCTGTCCTCGACATACAGGATGGTGGCGCCGGGAATGGTCTGCGGCTGGACGTAGCCGCGGATGAAGGTCGCCAGCGCCTCGTGGCCCAGCGCCTTGTCGAAATAATCGGTGACGTACTCGGTGAAGCGGCGCTGTTCCAGGTGCTGCTGCGCATCGCCGGAGACCACGATGACCGGCACGTAGGCCTGGCCGGCGGCTTCGCGCACGCTCTTGGCCAGCGCCAGGCCGTCGCCATCGCGCAGGGTCAGCGAGGTGGTCACCAGATCCACCGGACCCTGTGCCAGCACCTGCTGCGCTTCCTCGATGCTGTCGCAGCCGATGACTTCAACGCCCGGCAGGTCACGCTGCAGCACGTCGGCGATCAGCTTGCGCACCAGCTTGGAACCATCGACCACCATCACCCGCGTCGCGGGCCCTTCAAGGTGCTTCAATGCTTGCGGTCGCATGCCGGTCTCAGGTGTCGGTGGGGCGGGTCTGGCGGAGGAAGTGGCCGGTCACCAGCCAGGCACCCAGCCAGCCCAGCAGCAGCGTGCCCAGCAGCACCAGGCTGCCGTGCAGCAGGTCCAGGCCATGCAGCACGAACGGGCTGCCATAGCTGCGCGACAGATCGGCCAGCGGCGCACGCAGGGCGGTGCCGGCCACGCCGATCAGGGCCAGCGCGACCGCACCGGCGCCCAGGCCATACCAGGCGCCCAGGTACAGGAACGGGCGGCGGATGAAGCCATCGCTGGCGCCCAGCAGCTGCAGCACGCCGATTTCCTCGCGGCGGGCCTGGATGTCCAGGCGCACGGTGTTGCCCACCACCAGCGCGGCACCGGCACCGAGCAGCGCGGACAGCACCTGTACCAAGCGCGCACCGAAGGCCAGCCAGGCATCCAGGCGCTGCCGCCACAGGGCGTCGTGCTGCACCAGGTCGGCACCGGGCAGGCTTTCCAGCGCGCGCGCCAGGCGCGCGTCATCCTGGCCCTGGCCGGGGGTGACCACCAGCAGCGACGGCAGCGGGTTGTCGTTGAGTGCGTCGATGGCCTCGCCGAGGCCGGCATCGCGTAGTTCCTGCAGGCCCTGTTCGGGCGTGCGCACGGTCACGTTGGCCACGTCCTGGCGGTCGCGCAGCTCGCCGGCCAGGCGCAGCGCGCCCGGGCCATCGACGTCGGCCTTCAGGAACACATTGATGTCGCGCGACTGCTGCACGCTGCCGGCGAACTGCTTGAGGTTGTCCAGGGCGATGGACAGGCCCAGCGGCAGGGCCAGCGCCAGCGCCATGACCATCACCGTCAGCAGGGTCGCCCAGGGCTTGCGGCAGGCGCGGCCCAGGCTGAACACCACGCTGTGCGCGTGATGGTGGAACCACACGCCCAGGCGCGACGGTGCGGCGGCTTCGCTGTTTTCGTTCTTGCCCATGCGTTACTCCGCCAGGTCCTGCGGCGAGATGTCGTCCGCCAGCCGGCCATGGTCGAGGATCAGCACGCGCTTGCGCATGCGGCGCAGCAGCGGCAGGTCATGGCTGACCACCAGCACGCTGGTGCCGCGCGAGGGCAGCTCGGCGAACAGGGCCATGATCTCCGCCGCCAGGGTCGGGTCGAGGTTGCCGGTCGGCTCATCGGCCACCAGCAGCTTGGGTTCGCCCACGATCGCGCGGGCGATGCCCACGCGCTGCTGCTCACCGGCCGACAGCTGCGAGGGCAGCGCCTTCTCGCGGTGGCCCAAACCCATGCGTTCCAGCACCGAGCGCACGCGCTTGGCGATGTCGCCGCGGCGGGTGCCGCGCAGGATCAGCGGCAGGGCCACGTTCTCGGCGATGGAGCGGTCCATCAGCAGGCGGTGGTCCTGGTAGACCGCACCGACCGCGCGCCGGTGGCGCGGGATGTCACCGCCGCGCACCTTCAGCAGGTTGCGCTCGTCGAACACCACGGCGCCTCGGCTGGGCCGCTCGTCCAAGTGGATCAACTTGAGCAGGGTGCTTTTGCCCGCCCCGGAATGGCCGGTGACGAACAGCATTTCGCCGGGGGCTACTTCGAAGCTGACATCGGTCAGGGCTTCGTGGCCACCGGCGTACTGTTTGCTGACATTGTCGAAGCGCAGGACACTCATGCCCCGATTATGCAGGAGCCGCGCGACGGATCGGTAGCGCCGGGCCATGCCCGGCGGATTTTTCGCACACCCTCAAAGCCGCCCGACCAACGGTCGGGCGCTACCGGTCCGGTGCGGTGGGTGCCGACCGTTGGTGGTGGGTGCCGACCGTTGGTGGTGGGTGCCGACCGTTGGTCGGCACGCCGTTAAAGCCACCCGACCAACGGTCGGGTGCTACCCGCTGATCGGCAGCGCCGATCAGTTGCCCGACAGCATCCGGCGGATCTTGCGGCCGATGCGGGTCAGGAACGAATCACCCGTGTCGGCGGCCGTACGCACCGGCTTGGCCACCACCTGCACCGGGGTGACCGGGCTGGCGCCATTGCCGGCGGTGTTCTGCGCACCCTCGGCACCTTCGACCGGACGGCCGTGGCGGCGACGACGACGCTTGCGCGTCTTGTGCTCGCCATCGGCGGCACCTTCCGGCGCGCCTTCGGCACGCGGCGGGCGCGGCGGACGCGGGGCCTGGGCAGCGGCGCCTTCGGCACCGGCGGCCGGCGCGGCAGCAGCCTGCTCGCCTTCCACGCGCGGCTTGCGCGGGCCACGCGAACGGCGTTCGCCGCTGCGCTCACCGTCGCGACCACCACGGCCACCACCGCCGCTGCCGGAACGGCCGCCGCTACGGCCACCGCCACGACGCTCTTCCTCGGCGGCACGGGCTTCGCGCGCTTCGCGGAAGATCTGGCCGACGCTTTCGTTGTCGTCGCCTTCCTCGCCTTCGGCCGGGGCCGGGCGTTCCGGGCGCGGCAACGGGGTCATCAGTTCCTTGGTGACCGGCTCGGACGGAATCTTCTGCTCGATGTACGCCTCGATGTCCGGCAGGCCCATCGCGTAGCGCTCGCAGGCGAAGCTGATCGCATCACCCTCTTCGCCCAGGCGCGCGGTACGGCCGATGCGGTGCACGTAGTCTTCGGCGTCGAACGGCAGGTCGTAGTTGTAGACGTACTTGATGCCGTCGATGTGCAGGCCGCGGGCGGCCACGTCGGTGGCCACCAGGATTTCCAGCTGGCCCTTCTGGAAGCGGTTGAGCAGGCTCTCGCGCTTCTTCTGCGGCACGTCGCCGGACAGCACGCCGACGCGGTAGCCAGCCTTTTCCAGCGAACGGGCCACGCGCTCGACGAACACCTTGGTGTTGACGAAGACCATGGTGCGCGCGCCTTCGCTGCGCGACAGCAGGCCCAGCAGCAGCGGGATCTTCTCGTCATCGGCCGGGAAGTAGATGCGCTGGCGCACGCGCGCGGCGGTGATGGTCTCGGCTTCGACCACCAGCTTCTGCGGCTCGTTCATGTGCTCGTAGGCCAGCTCCAGCACGCGGTGGCTGAGGGTGGCGCTGAACAGCAGGGTCTGGCGGGTGGTGCGCTCCGGCATGCGGCGCAGCAGGAAGCGGATGTCCTTGATGAAGCCCAGGTCGAACATGCGGTCGGCTTCGTCCAGCACGCAGATCTCGCAGGCGTGCAGCGAGACCACCTTGTGCTGCTTCACGTAGTCGATCAGGCGGCCCGGGGTGGCGATGATGACGTCCACGCCCTGCTGCAGCAGCTCGCGCTGCTTGTCGTAATCAACGCCGCCGTAGACCAGGGCGAAACGCAGGCCCAGGTCGGAACCGAACTTCACCGCATCCTTGTGGATCTGGATGGCCAGTTCACGGGTCGGGGCCAGGATGAGCGCGCGCGGATCTTCCGGCTTGCGGTCGGCCAGGGCCGGACGCGTCAGCAGGCGGTTCACGACAGCGACCAGGAAGGCCAGCGTCTTGCCGGTGCCGGTCTGCGCCTGGCCGGCCACATCACCGCCGGGCAGCGCGACCGGCAGGGTCAGCGCCTGGATCGGGGTGCAGCGGGTGAATCCGGCTCCTTCAAGACCAGCCTGCAGGGCCGGATGCAGCTCGAAGGAGGAGAAGGTCAAATCGGTCAGCGGTTTGTCGCTCATGTGTCCGTCTTGGTATGGCCGCCGGCCCACGGGGCGGCTGGCACTTCAGCGTCTAGGGGAACCGTCGCAAACTGCGTCCCCTGCGGCGGGTTGGCAGGCTGGGACCACCCGGTCCGCACGCCGCACAATGCCCCAGTTTAACGCACTCGGGCCGGCAAACCGGAACCACCCGTCTCACCGAACCCGGAGACGCAAGGCCCCTACCCGCCCTTCACCCAGCCGCACGCCACTTGAACGGCCCCGCCAGGGCCACTGGCCCCGCCGCGGTGCCACCCCCATGTTCTCGAAGACAGTGAAATCCGACACATACCGGGCTGGGACACGATCACGATACGCTGGGTTCCAGCCAGCAACTGTCCCCGCCGCGCGATAGGGGTACACTGCCGGCCGTGAGCGTCCAGGCATCCCGCCGAACGCACCGCGGCAGACCGCCGCGAGGCAACGACGAGGGTCGCGCCACCGGGCATGGCCCAGTTCACCCACCTCCGGCCTGGCCGGGTGCAATCCAAGACGAGAAACCAAGATGAGCGACAAGGTTGTACACGTCGGCGATGCCGACTTTGATAGCGCCGTGCTGAATTCCAAGGAACCGGTGCTGGTCGATTTCTGGGCCGAGTGGTGTGGCCCCTGCAAGATGATCGCCCCCGCGCTGGACGAACTGGCCGACGCCTACCAGGGCCGCGCCAAGATCGCCAAGGTCAACGTCGACAACAACCGTGCGCTGGCCGCCAAGTACCACGTGCGTTCGATCCCGTACCTGGTCGTGTTCAAGGACGGCGAAAAGGTCGGCGAGCAGATCGGTGCGGTGGGCAAGGCCCAGCTGGCCGGCCTGCTGGACAAGGCCCTGGCCTGATCCTGCTGTTCCACGGCAGCCGCTGACCGCGGCTGCCGCTGGGCGCCCCGCGCCCACATGAATGCAGTTCCCGGTGACCCTTGCACGGCGCCGCTGGCCGATGATAGTGTCGGCATATCCGGCCGCGTTCGCGTGCCGCACCCTCTGGACGCAGTTTCTTCCAGACCCATTCCCAACGTTCGCCGCCCCAGCCGGGCGCTCGCACCTTCAAGCGAGGAATAACGCTCTTGTCCGATAACACTCCCGAAACCGGCAGCGCCGATGCGCCCGCCGAAAAGCGCGTGCGCAAGCCCCGCGTGAGCAAGGCAGCCGCTCCGGCCGCCGCCGAAACCAGCGCTGCCCCCGCGCAGCCGACCCTGCCGCTGGCAGCCGCGCCCGAAGCGCCGGCACCGGCCGCAGCCGCCCCCGCGCCGAGCGCGCCTGCCGCTGAAGCCCCCGCCGCCGGCGGCGGTGAAGGTGGCGAAGGCCGCGAATCCGGCCAGCGCCAGCAGAACCACCAGGGCGGTGGCCAGAACCAAGGCCAGGGCCAGAACAACAACCCCTACAACCAGGGTGGCCAGAACGGCCAGCAGGGCCAGGGCAACCGCCGCGACCGCTTCCGCAACCGTCGCGACCGCGACCGTGGTGGCCGTGGCCGCGATGACGGCATGCCGCAGGACGGCGGCGAGCAGCAGCCCTTCGTGCCGCGCCCGCACGCCAACGTGCCGGAAGGCTTCCCGGTCTACTCGCTGAGCGACCTCAAGCGCATGCCGGCGCAGAAGCTGCTGGAAATCGCCGAGCAGCTGCAGATCTCCGAAGGCGTCGCCCGCGCCCGCAAGCAGGACGTCATCTTCGCCCTGCTGAAGGTGCTGACCCGCCACGGTGACGGCGTCGCCGCCGACGGCGTGCTGGAAATCCTGCCCGACGGCTTCGGCTTCCTGCGCGCGGCCGAGGCCAGCTACCTGGCCGGCCCGGACGACACCTACATCTCGCCCAGCCAGATCCGCCGCTTCAACCTGCGCACCGGCGACCACATCTCCGGCCGCATCCGCTTCCCGAAGGACGGCGAGCGCTACTTCGCGCTGAACATCGTCGACACCATCAACGGTGAGCCGATCGAAGCGTCGAAGAACAAGGTGCTGTTCGAGAACCTGACCCCGCTGTTCCCGCGTCGCCGCTTCACCCTGGAGCGCGGCAACGGTTCGTCGGAAGACATCACCGGCCGCATCCTCGACCTGATGGCGCCGCAGGGCAAGGGCCAGCGCTCGCTCATCGTTTCCCAGCCGAAGGCCGGCAAGACGATGATGATGCAGCAGGTGGCCACGGCCATCACCACCAACCACCCGGACGTGCACCTGATCGTGCTGCTGATCGACGAGCGCCCGGAAGAAGTGACCGAAATGCAGCGCACCGTGCGCGGCGAGGTCATCAGCTCGACCTTCGACGAGCCGGCCGCGCGCCACGTGCAGGTGGCCGAAATGGTCATCGAGCGTGCCAAGCGCCTGGTCGAGCACAAGAAGGACGTGGTGATCCTGCTGGACTCCATCACCCGCCTGGCCCGCGCCTACAACAACGTGGTGCCGAGCTCGGGCAAGGTGCTGACCGGTGGTGTCGACGCCAACGCCCTGCATCGCCCGAAGCGCTTCTTCGGTGCCGCGCGCAACGTGGAAGAAGGCGGCAGCCTGACCATCATCGCCACCGCGCTGGTCGACACCGGCTCGAAGATGGACGAGGTGATCTACGAAGAGTTCAAGGGCACCGGCAACAGCGAAGTGCACCTGAGCCGTCGCATCGCTGAAAAGCGCGTGTTCCCGGCCATCGACATCAACCGTTCGGGCACCCGCCGCGAAGACCTGCTGATCGAACCGGAACTGCTGCAGAAGATCTGGATCCTGCGCAAGCTGCTGCATCCGATGGATGAAATGGCCGCGATGGAATTCCTGCTGGACAAGATGAAGAACACCAAGTCCAACGACGAGTTCTTCGGTTCCATGAAGCGATAAGAAAAAAGCCCCGCACTGCGGGGCTTTTTTTTGCCTTCGGGATGGCTCATCCACGCATGGCGTGGATCTACTCGTGGCGCCCGGCGGCATGCATCTACCGGTAGCGCCGGGCCATGCCCGGCGGCAGGCCTCTACGCGCAGACCTCGCGCGGGTCCAGGCCGAGGTCACGGCAGATACGGTCGTGGGCCAGGCCGGCACAGCGCAGCGTGCCGCCCAGCATTTCGCTGAGCATGCTGCTGCCGCGATAGGCCAGGTAGCACCACGGCTCGACCGGTACCTTGCCGCCCTGCGCCTTCATCACCACGCGCGCCTCGTCCCAGGCACCGGCGAGGTAGAGGGCCAGGGCGAACTCGGCGCGATGGCGGCGCTCACGCGATGAGGTGCAGGCCGCCAGCGCGCGCTCCAGGCCGGCGGGCTGCACGTCCAGCCAGTCCAGCAGCGCCTTGCGCACCAGGTCGGCCAGGCCGGGCACGTTGGCGGTACGCACCACCCCGACGATCTCCAGCGGCGCATCGCACTCGTCCATCCACGGGTAGGTCCATTCCACCACGTGCGCCGCGATCGCCGCATGGGCATCGCGGCCGCGCGGGGCGTGGTCGCTGATCCAGCGCAGGTACGCCCACATCTCCTCGTCACTGCCGTCCCACTTTTCCATGCTGGCCTTGGCCAGCACGTAGACCGAGGGCGCGTGGTACGGCGCCAGCGCCATCACCTGCGCGAAGCGCTCGCTGCGCGCCTCACGTTCGATGTCGCACACCACGTCACAGTGCAGCAGGCCATAGAACGCCAGGGGCGGTGCGTCCGCACGCTCGGCCAGCGCCTTGAAAAGCCGCTGCGCGGCCTGGAACTTCAGCGGGAAGGCGCGCCGGCGCGCTTCAGGGATTTCATGAAAGTAGGTTTCGCCGCGCAGGCGCCAGCCTTCGCCCAGCTCGGCAAAGGCCAGCAGCAATGCGGCATCGATGGAATCGGGCTCGTGTGCGTGCCATTGCGCGGCGAGTGCAGGCGCCTGCACCTGCTTGCCGAGGTAGGCGTAGAAATCCACCTGGCTGCCTTCGTGGAGATCGGCCATCACCGCCGAGGCCTGCGCGTAGGCGCCCTGCCGCACCAGCTCAAGCAGCGCGCGTGCGTCGTCGACGCACGTGACATCGATGGTGGAACCATGAGGCTGCAGCCTCACGCTCTGGAGTAAACGGCGCATGGTCGTCCTTGTCTGTGGATCCGCACGACACGCGGATCGCTTCCTGGTGCGCCAGTGTAACGGCGCACCAGGACACGTGGACGGAACGACATCAAGCTTTGCTCCGCTCGCCGGGCACCACCCGGCGCAACCGCGTGGCTTACGGGCAGGCCACAGCACCTTCGGCATGGGCCGTGTTGGCGGTCAGCTTGACCTGGGTGAACGCAGCCGCGAACGGCGTGTCGGCAGTCACCACGAACGGCGCTTCCACCGCGCCCAGGGCAACACCCTGCCTGGCGAAGCACGCCAGCGGCACGGTCACCGTCTGCTTCTGCCCGGGCGACAGCTTGGCCAGCAGCGGGGCGATGTCCACCCCGCCCTCGCAGCCACTGCCGCATTGCATGGTCACCCTCACCGGCGAGGCCGGGCGCTTCACCAGCTGCACGTCGAACTGCAGCGCGCCGTTGCTGCGCGCCAGGGCGCCGAGGTTGCGTCGCGAGGTGCTGCGTGCGATCAGCTGGGCCGGGGCCAGCCAGGTCACTTCCTTGGCGTCCTGCTGGGTGTTCACCTGCACGGTGCGCACCTGCACCACCGGCTTGGCGGTGGGCCAGCGCAGGGTGGCGTTGAGGTCGCTGCCCAGCGGCTGGGTCGCACCCGCTGCCGCCACGTGCAGCGCGAACGGCGGCGTGTCGGCACGGTTGAAGATCGGCAGCACGGTCACTTCGCCGCAGCTGTCCGGGTCGGCTTCGTCAAGCCTCGCGACCTTGCCACCCTTGGCGTAGCTCAGGCCATAGCCGAGCGCGAACAGCGATGGCTTCTTCGCATCGGGCTGGTCGATCGGTGCTGGACACGGCACGCCCGGCCACGGGAAGCTGAGGCGGCCGCGGAAGTCGTGCACGGGCTTGCCACCCTTGCCGGCCACCAGCACGTCGGTCACGCCCTTGCCTTCGGTGCCCGGCAGCCAGGCCGCGACGAAGGCGCTGGACAGGTTGAGCAGGTCGTTGGTGTACATCGGGCGGCCGGACATGTAGACCGTGACCACCGGCTTGCCGGTCGCAGCGGCGGCCTTCAGTGCGGCTAGGTCCTGCGGGTAGGCACGGCTGTGGCTCACGGTATCCGAGGCGAGGATGTCGCCGTTGGTTTCCGCATACGGGGTCTCGCCGATCACCGCCAGCACCACGTCGAACGCCTTCGGGTCGATGCCCTGGCCATCGGCGCTGAAGCTGACCTTGTCCGTACCCAGTTCGGCGCGCAGCGCACCCAGCACCGAATCGGCGTTGGGGAAATCGGCGTTCTTGTTCTCGGTACCCTGCCAGGTCAGCGACCAGCCACCGGACTGGTCGCCGATGTTGTCGGCGCCCTTGCCGACCACCAGCACGCGCGCATCGCGGCGCAGCGGCAGCACCTTGTTGTCGTTCTTCAGCAGCACCAGCGATTCGCGCACCGCGCGGCGCGCCAGCTCGCGGTGCTGCACGGCCGTGGCATCGCCGGCGTAGCGGCTGTCGGACGGCTTGTGCTCGAACAGACCAGCGCGCAGCTTCACCCGCAGGATGCGCGTCACCGCATCGTCGATGCGCGCCATCGGGATCTCGCCCTTCTGCACCTGCGCGGTGGTGTTGTCGATGAAGGCCTTCCAGTCGTCGGGCACCATCACCATGTCGATGCCGGCGTTGATCGCCTGCGCGCAGCTGTCGTTGCGGCAGCCGGGCACCTGGGCGATGCCGTTCCAGTCGGAGACGACGAAGCCGTCGAAGCCCATCTTGTCCTTCAGCGCGTCGGTCAGCAGCGCCTTGCTGCCGTGCATCTTGCCGTAGTCGACGCCGGCGGCACGATCGTTCCAGCTGCTGAACGAGGCCATCACCGTCTGCGCGCCTTCGGCCAGTGCACCGTAGTAGCCCTGCGCATGCACGTTGACCATCGTCGCCTTGTCGACCAGCGCTTCGCCCTGGTCACGGCCGCTGTCGGTGGCGCCATCGCCGAGGTAGTGCTTGGCGGTGGTGATCACGTTGCCGTCATCCTTGAACGCGCCCTGCGCGCCCTTGACGTAGGCATGGGCGAAGCTGCGGATCACCGCCGGGTCGGACGAATAGCTTTCGTAGGTGCGGCCCCAGCGCGGGTCGTGGGCGACGGCCAGGGTGGGCGCGAACACCCAGCCGATGCCGGTGGCGCGCACCGAGCGTGCGGTCGCTTCGCCGATGCGTTCGATCAGTTCCGGATCACCGGCCGCGCCCAGGCCGATGTTGTGCGGGAACAGGGTGGCGCCCAGCACGTTGTTGTGGCCATGTACCGCATCGGTGCCCCAGATCACCGGCACCGGCGTCTTCGCATCGGTGGCCAGCGAGGCGGCGTGGTAGGCGTCCGCCAGCTTCAGCCAGTCCTGCACGCTGGCGTGCTTGTCCATGCCCGGCCACGAGCCGCCGCCGTTGAGCACCGAACCGATGTAGTAGCGGCGCACCTGCTCGGGCGTGATCGTCTTGATCTCGGCCTGGGTCATCTGCCCGATCTTCTGCGCCAACGTCATCTGCGAAAGGATCTGCTGCACGCGGCTTTCGATCTGCGCATCGGTGGTGATCGCGCTGTGCACGCGCGGCCAGTCCTGCAGGCGTTCACCGCTGGCCGGTGCGGCACCGACGGGCGCGGCAAGGGCGGCCAGCAGGCAGCTGGCAAGAAGGGTCTGGGTGGGGCGATTCACTGGGCTCTACCTCCGTGGATGAAGTTCCTGGCACGCGTGTCTGCGACCGCACGCCGGCATGGGCGCTTGCGCACCGCTCCTGACAGCGCTGTCATATAAGGCGACCCCGCTGCTGTCAATCGTTGTTCGCGGGCAACGTGCCCGCCGTCCCGCAACCACGGGGCCTGGCGCATCATCGACATGCCAGCGCAGTGCGTGGGTGCTGCATCGCGACACGAAATCGGGACGTGCCAGCGCCCCTCATGTCGTGGCAACATCCGCCTGCTTCGGCAACACCGACCGGGCCAGCACGCACTACCATCGCCGCGTGCCCGCCGTCTTCCAGGAGGAACCATCGCATCATGCGCAGTCGAATCGAGGATGTCGCCGCCGTTGCAGGGGTTTCGATCAAGACCGTGTCGCGCGTGCTCAACCATGAGCCGAACGTGCGCGAGCAGACCCGCGAACGCGTGCTGGCGGCGGTAGCGCGGCTGGGCTACAAGCCCAACCTGTCGGCGCGCAGCCTGGCCGGGCAGCGCTCGTATGCACTGGCGCTGGTCTACAACAATCCCTCGCGCAACTACCTGATGGAAATCCAGAGCGGGATGCTGGAAGCCTGCCATGCGCAGCACTACAACCTGATCCTGGGCCCGGTCGGCACCGGCCGCCGCACCCTGCCCGACCTGGCCGCGCTGTTCGAGAATTCGCGCCCGGACGGCGTGGTGCTGATCCCGCCGCTGACCGACGACGAGGTGGTGCTGTCGTACCTGGAAGAACAGGACATCCCCTTCGCCTGCATCGCGCCACGCCACCCGGAAGGCCGCATCGGCGTGCGCATGGATGAAACCACCGCCGTGGTCGAACTGATCGGCCACCTGGTCGCGCAGGGCCATCGCCGCATCGGCCACATCAAGGGCCCGCGCGCGCACGGTGCCTGCCAGTGGCGCCACGCCGGTTACCGCCAGGCGCTGCGCGAGGCGGGCATCGCCTACGACCCGGAACTGGTGGTCAGCGGCCAGTTCTCGTTCGAATCCGGCGTGGACGCCGCCAACACCCTGCTTGACCTGGAAGACCCGCCGACGGCGATCTTCGCCGCCAACGACGACATGGCGGCCGCGGTGTACCGCGTGGCGGGCGAGCGTGGCCTGCGCGTGCCGCGCGACCTCTCGGTATGCGGCTTCGACGACACGCCGATCGCCGGCCACATCTATCCCGCGCTGACCACGGTGCGCCAGCCGACCGCGCACATGGGCCGACTGGCGACCGAGCAGCTGATCGAGCACATCCGCGCCGAGACGGCCGGACGCATGATCACCGTCGAGCACGCGGTGCTGGATCGCGAATCGACCGCGGCACCACGCCGGCGCTGACGCTCCCTGCTGCAGCGGACCGACGCGTCCGTTGCGGTTTTCCTCGCATCCATGCGCACGCGGGCGGCCGCCGCTTCGCCGTGCGCGATGAAGTGACTGTGCGTGCCCAGCACCGTACACGCGTTGTCCGCGGGCGGTCGTTCCCATGTCCAGAACCTGTCCTCCCGGTCATTGATTCAAGCCATCAAGCGGACATGCACGACATCCGCTGTCTGCTCCATTTGTCCAGCGCTGTCAGTGCACTACAACGGCTGCGTTCCACCACTGCACAACGACATCCGCGCAGTTTTGTTCTGCACCGCACAACTCAACTCCACCGATCCATTGGCAGCGCTGTCATTGCTGGAAAACCGCTGAAAATCCCGCAGACAAAGGGAATTCATCAGCATGAGCGCGTTCATGGCAACGTTTACATGACAACCCACTCCGGCGCCGATCAGGTGCACTTGATGGCAGTTTGTTGACAACGCTGTCAACCGTCGCTCCAATCCGGCCACATGCAGTAACCCGCGATCGAGACAACGCCGCAACGACACCACCGAATTCCCTGGGGAGGGAGCTTCCATGAAGACGTACAAGGCAGTACCTCGCAAGACGATGCTCACTTCCGCGCTGCTCGCAGCGCTTGCTGCACCGGCCTGGGCGCAGGACGCACCTGCCGGCGAGACACCCGACCCGGCCACGCTCGATACGGTGCAGGTCACCGGCATCCGCGGCAGCCTGCAGTCGTCGATGAACCTCAAGCGCGACAGCCAGGGCGTGGTCGATGGCATCGTCGCCGAGGACATCGGCAAGTTCCCCGATACCAACCTGGCCGAGTCTCTGCAGCGCATCAGCGGCGTGTCGATCGACCGCACCTCCAGCGGCGAAGGCTCGAAGGTGACCGTGCGCGGCATCGGCCCCGACTACAACCTGGTGCTTTTGAACGGCCGGCAGATGCCGGCGTCCAATCTCGGCAACGGCGGTGGTGGCCTCAACGGCTCGCGCTCGTTCGACTTCGCCAACCTCGCTTCCGAATCGATTTCGGCGGTGGAGGTCTACAAGACCAGCCGCGCCGACAATCCGGCCGGCGGCATCGGCGCCACCATCAACATCAAGACGCTGCGCCCGCTGGAGTCGGAGCCGGTGATCAGCCTCGGCCTGAAGGCGGTCAACGATTCGTCCAACGACAACCTGCCGCGCACGCTGCAGGGTTCCAACGTCACCGGCGAGCTGTCGGGCATCTTCAGCCAGCGCTATGCCGACGACCGCTTCGGCGTGTCGCTCAGTGCCAGCCACCAGGAGCGCGACTCCGGCTTCAACCAGGCCACCGTGGCCGAGGGTTGGGCCACGTTCTACGGCAACGAAGCCACCGACTGGCGCGCCCTGCCGCAGCCGGGCCAGGGCTATTCGGACCGCATCACCAACCGGCCGGGCCCGAACGATGTGTATGCGCGGCCGCAGAACACCGCGTACAACGTCAACGGCGTGCAGCGCCAGCGTACCAACGCGCAGGCCACCTTCCAGTGGAAGCCGGCCGACAACATCACCACCACGCTGGACTACACCTATGTCGAGAACAAGGTGCAGCAGCAGCGCAGCGAACTGTCGGTGTGGTTCAACTACGGCCCGGGCGACAGCATCTGGACCAATGGCCCGGTGTCGGCGCCGATCATCTACAGCGAGGACATGACCAACTCGGACGTGTCGATGGGCGGCGCGCGGCTGGCCACCAAGACCGACATGCACTCGCTCGGCTTCAATGTGGACTGGGAAGTGAACGACGCGCTGGACCTGTCGTTCGACGCGCACAACTCGCAGGCCGAATCGCAGCCGGACAGCCCGTACGGTTCGGCCGGCGTGCTCGGCGTGGCCGCCTTCGTGCGCGGCACCACCACCGTCGACTACAGCGGTGACCTGCCGATCATCAACATCGCCCTGCCGCCGGGCGGCGTGCAGGCGTCCGATGCGCTGGTCACCGGTTCGGTATTCCAGAACAGCTACAACAAATCCAAGGTGCAGCAGTACCAGGGCCGCGGTACGTTCCGCTTCGCCGACTACTCGGCGCTTGACTTCGGCGTCGGCCACACCCAGGTGGAGAACCGCTCGGCCTCGGCCATCATGCAGCGCAATACCTGGGGCGGCCTGGGTTCGCCGTCCGACTATGCCGATGACATCTGGTACGCGGACAACATGGCCAAGTACTTCAAGGCCTTCTCAGGGCACAGCGATCCGCGCCTGACCGGCCAGTTCCTGGTGTTCGACTTCGACCGCCTGATCGACCGTGCCGCACAGGTCGGTACCGCCTCCGACCCGGCCTGCCCGACCTGCTACTACGCGCCGACCGAGTACTCCGAAGACATCCGCACCACCGAGAAGACCCGCAGCGCCTACCTGCAGTACCGCACCACCTTCGACTGGTCGATTCCGCTGCACGTGGCGGCCGGCGTGCGCTACGAGCAGACCGAAGTGGAATCCAGCGCGATGGTGCGTGTGCCGACGGGCATCAGCTGGGGCTCGGCCAACGAACTGAACATCGTCTACGCGCCGGAGAGCAGCTTCATCGGCGGCCGCGGCAAGTACGACTACGTGCTGCCCAACGTCGACCTGAAGCTGGACCTGAGCGAATCGCTGGCACTGCGCGGCAGCTACAGCCGCACGCTGGGCCGCCCGAGCTGGACGCAGATCCAGAGCGGCCAGTCGCTGGCCGACATCGTGCGCACCCAGGGTGGCAGCGGCAGCCGCGGCAACCCCAGCCTGGAGCCGCTGATCTCGGACAACTTCGACCTCTCGCTGGAGTGGTACTACGGTGAGGCCAGCTACGCGTCGGCCGGCTTCTTCCGCAAGAACATCAAGAACTTCATCAGCGACACCGTGGTGCGCGAGAACAGCGGCAACCTGCACACGCCGGTCGGCGGCGCCTACTGGAACGAGGCACTGGCCTCGTGTGGTGGCACCGACATGCCCTGCATCCGCGATTACATCTTCACCAACCATGCCGGCGATCCGGGCGTGAACTTCACCGGCGTCAATTCGGCCGGCCAGCTGACCGGCACCATCGAAGGCCTGCCGACCGATCCGATCGCCGGCTTCGACATCACCGTGCCGGCCAACCAGCACTCGGACCACCTCGATGGCTGGGAAGTGGCGGTGCAGCACCTGTTCGGCCAGTCCGGTTTCGGCCTGGCTGCCAACTACACCAAGGTGAAGTCGGGGCTGACGTTCAACAACCTCAGCCTGGGTGACCAGTACCCGATGATCGGCCTGAGCGACTCGGCCAACCTGGTTGCGTTCTACGACAAGAACTCGTGGCAGATCCGTGCGGCCTACAACTGGCGCGACAAGTTCCTCAACGGCATCGGTGGCCAGGGCCCGAACCCGAACTACACCGCCGCCTACGGCCAGCTCGATCTGAACATTAGCTACGCGGTGAGCGAGCAGCTGAGCCTGAGCCTGGAAGCGATCAACCTGACCGACGAGACCATGCGCACCTACTCGCGCCACACCAACATGCTGCGCTACGCGACCCAGACCGGCCCGCGCTACATGTTCGGCGTGCGTTACAAGTTCTGACCGGCTGCAGTAGTGTGGAGCCGAGCCCAGGCTCGGCTCCACACTGCCCCGGATACCCGCGCATGTTGCCTCTGCCCCGCCCCATCGAAGAGATCCACGGCCTGGACCCGGCGCAGCTGCACGTGCAGCTGCCCACCTGGACCACGCCGAAGGTGATCCGTGGGCTGGTGGCGCACTGGCCGCTGGTGATGGCCGCGCGCCGATCCGCCGCCGAGGCGGTGGCCCACCTGGCCAGCTTCGACCATGGGCAGATGCCGGTGACCGCGACCACCGCCGCACCCGACACGCGGGGCCGGTTGTTCTACAACGACGACATGAGCGGCTTCAATTTCCGCCGCGAGCAGATTCCGCTGAAGGTGGTGCTGGCCACGCTGCTGAAGTACGCCAGCGATCCCGCGCCGCCCTCCATCTATGTGGCGTCGACCACGCTGGACAGCTTCCTGCCGGGTTTCAGCCGGGCCAATCCGCTGCACCTCGGCGTGGCCGATCCGCTGGCCAGCATCTGGATCGGCAACCGTTCGCGCATCGCCGCCCACCAGGACGTGCCGGACAACCTGGCCTGCGTGGCGGCCGGCCGCCGCCGCGTCACCCTGTTCGCACCGGAGCAGATCGACAACCTGTACGTCGGGCCGCTGGACTTCACCCCGGCCGGTCAGGCGATCAGCCTCGTCGATTTCCATGCGCCGGACCTGCAGCGCTTCCCGCGCTTCGCGCAGGCGTGGGCGCAGGCACAGGTGGCCGAGCTGGAGCCCGGCGACGCGGTGTTCATTCCCTCGCTGTGGTGGCACCACATGGAAGGCCTGGAAGCGTTCAACGTGCTGGTCAACAGCTGGTGGCGACCGGTGCCGGCCTGGATGGATTCACCGATGAACGCGCTGATGCTGGCCATCCTCGCCCTGCGCGACCTGCCGCCGGAACAGCGCGCGCACTGGCGCACGATGCTTGACCACTATGTCTTCGACGCCGGCGTGCACACGGCCGCGCACGTGCCGCCCGATGCGCAGGGCGTGCTGGCGCCGCTGGATGCGGCCGGCGCCGAACGCGTGCGCGATACGCTGCGGCGACGCCTGCAACGCTGACACCGGGTCACCGTACTTTCCCCGGGGCAGGCGAATGTGTCCATAATGGCGGCTCCCCCACCGTTCGTGCCCGGCTGCGCCGCCGCAGCAGTGGGCGCAGTCGCCGCATGCCACCGATCTCCAACCGCCTCAACCTGGGCAAGCTGATTCTTGGTCTGGCCCTGCTGAGTACGCTCATCGCCCTCGGCAACACGCTGCTGGCCAGCTACCGCGTGCAGCGCGACCAGCTGGTGGGCAACACCCTGGAAGCCAACCGCGTGTACACCAGCAAGCTGGCCGACACGACGCAGACCTTCCTGCTCTCCGCGCAGCAGCAGCTGGCCTACGCCGCCACCCGCCTCGGCGAAAGCGGCCTGGATGCCGGCCACGCCCAGGATGAAGCCAGCCGCCTGCAGCTGCAGTCCAGCAGCTTCAACTCGTCGCTGGTGGTCAATGCCAGCGGCCTGGTCATCGCCACCTCGCCGCAGACCCTGCAGCTGCAGGGCGAAGTGCTGAAGAGCTTCGGCAACAACCAGGCGCTGGCGCGTCGCCAGCCGATGATCAGCGATCCCTACCAGTCGGCGACGGGCAAGCTGCTGATCTCGCTGTCGCACCCCATCTTCGACCGCCAGGGCGCCTACCTGGGCTACGTCAGCGGCACCCTGTACCTGCGCCAGCGCAGCGCGCTGCATACGCTGCTGGGCAAGCACTATTACCGCGATGGTTCCTACCTGTACGTGGTCGACCACAACGGCCGCATCATCTACCACAACAATCCGAAGGAAGTGGGCACCTACGCGCTGGACAACCCGGCGGTAAAGGCGGTGATGCGCGGCCATTCCGGCAGCCAGCAGCTGGTCAACAACCATGGCGTGGCACAGCTGTCCGGCTATGCCCCGGTGCCGGCCACCGGCTGGGGCATCATCGCCCAGCGCCCGACCGAAGCGACCCTGCAGCCGCTGTCGCGGTTGATGACCTCGGTCATCTGGAACGCGATCCCGCTGGGCGTGCTCTCGCTGCTGATCACCTGGTGGTTCGCCAGGCGCATCTCGATGCCGCTGTGGCAGCTGGCGCGCAACGTGCAGGAAGGCGAAGACACCGGCAACGCGATCAACCATGTCACCGGCATCCGTGCGTGGTACTTCGAAGTGGCGCAGCTGAAGCAGGCGGTGCTGTACAGCTTCAATGCGCTGCAGGACCGCATCGGCACGCTCAACCGCGCCAGCCGGACCGACCCGATGACCGGGCTGCTGAACCGCCGCGGCCTGCAGAACGCGCTGGAGATGCTGCAGGCGCAGGGCGTGCCGTTCGCGATCGTGGCGCTGGACATCGACCGTTTCAAGGCGATCAACGACGGCCACGGCCATGATGTCGGCGATGCCGCCATCGTCCACATCGCCGAGCAGATGCGCCGCCATTCGCGCGAGACCGACGTGCTGTGCCGCGCCGGTGGCGAGGAATTCCTGGTGCTGCTGCCGGGCGTCAGCGTGGCGGCGGCGCAGCAGACCGCCGAGCGCCTGCGCCAGGCGATTGCCGGGCAGCCGTTCGCACCGGTCGGCCACATCACCGTGTCGCTGGGCGTGGCCCATTTCCCCACGTTCCATGCCGACGTGGAGCAGGCGTTGCGACTGGCCGACAAGGCCCTGTACCTGGCCAAGGAACAGGGCCGCAACCGCGTGGTGGTCTACCCGCACGCGGATTGATCCGTGCGCGGGCGCGCCAGGCCATGCCTGGCGCTGTGGCCGCGTCGGTCAGCCCAGCGGCGTCAGCAGGCGCGGGCCGTCCTTGCGGCCGACCATGTAGACGCCGCCTTCGGGCAGCAGGTCGGAGCCGCTGGCATTCGCGTCTTCGCCGGTCTTCCACGGTGCCTGCTGGCGCGGGCCCGGGATGTAGGCCGACCAGCGGCCGTAGCGCTCCTTCTTCGAGTCGAAGGCGTAATGGACGGGAACCCGCACGGTCCAGAACTCGGCGTCCTTGTCCTTGCCGGTCGTCGGCGGATTGAAGGTCCAGGTGCGCGCGGTCTTGACGCTGGCCTTGGCCAGCACGTCCCGCAGCATGTCCATGGTGCGACCAGGACCGACCGAGGTCAGGTTGGTCCGTTCGGCAATCACGTCGGCAACCTTGCCATCACGGCCGATCTTGACCAGCAGCAGCACCACGCCCTGGCCGCGGATCGAGGCTGCCTTTTCCGGATACACCGGCGGGCGCATGCTCACCGCGCGGATGTCGTCGCTGCCGAGGTTGTTCTCGTCGCGGACCTTGTCGAAGTTCGCGTCGGTCACGCGGACCTGCATGGTGTTGCCGGCCAGGTTGTCCGCCAGCAGGCGCAGCTGGACGGTGGTACGCGCACGCACCGGCTGGCCATCGACCAGCACCGGCTCGAAACGCCACGCCTTGACCGTGCCGTCGACCATCGTCGCCACGTCTTCGGCAACCTTCTCGCGGTGGTCGAGCTGGAAGCCTTCGATCTGGCCATCGCGGCCGATGTCGATGACGCCACTGAGCGTCATGCTGGCCTCGGTCTGCTTGCGTACTTCACGTGCGGTCTGCGCATCGGCGGTGCCGATGCAGGCCGCGCCGCCACCGAGGGCCAGGGTCAGGGTCAGGGCCAGGAAAAGGGAAGATCGCATAACACTCACTCCTTGTGCATGAGGTACGAAGCCTACCCCAGGTCGCCCGGCGGTGCGTTACGGCCCGGCGATCACGCCAGCCGATGGTCGGCGGCGTACGGCGGTGTGTCGGGGTAGTCAGCACTGGCGAAACGGGCCTGCAGGCCCTGCCACCATGCGGGATCGAACAGGTGGCGGTAGTGTTCACGCACCGCCGCCAGCTCCTGCGCCGGCAGGCCCATGAATGGACCGAAGCGCTCGGGAAAAACGTCACGCGGCCCCACATGGAACCATGGCTCGTCGGCGAGTGCCTCTTCCGGCGTACGCGGCTGAGGCCAGGCGCGGAACACGCAGTCGCTGACCAGGCACAGCTCGTCGTAGTCGTAGAACACGGCGCGACCATGGCGCGACACGCCGAAATTCTTCGGCAGCATGTCGCCGGGGAAGATGTTGTTGCGGGCCATGTCGGTGATCGCCTGCGCGTAGTCCAGCACGGCCGCGCGCACGGCCGGCGCACCCTGCTCGCGCAGGTACAGGTTCAACGGGCGGAAGCGGCGCTGCACGTAGCACAGGGCGATCTCGATCTCGTCGCCCTGCACGCGCACGCTCTGCGCGCACTGCTGCAGCAGCTCGTCCAGCAGCGCCGGGGCGAAGCGCGCGCGCGGGAAGCGCAGGTGGCGGTAGGGCTGGGCATCGAGCAGGCGGCCGACGCGGTCCAGGTTGAACACCAGCGCGTACTTCTCTTCCACCTGCTGGCGCGACATCGCCTTGGGCCACGCGAAGCGGTCGCGGATCAGCTTGAACACCAGCGGGTAGCTGGGCAGGGTGAACACCGCCATGACCATGCCCGGCGTGCCCTCAGCATGCACCAGTTGTTCGTGCGGGTGTTCGTTGAAATGGCGGAAGAAGGTGCGGTAGCGCTCCGTCTTGCCCTGCTTGGCGCGGCCGAGCACGGTGTAGATCTCGTCGATCGGCTTGCCCGGCAGCAGGCTGCGCAGGAACACCACGGCATCGCCGACGGTGGCCAGGTTGGCCTGGAAATAGCTGCGCGAGACACCGAACAGGTGGGCGACATCGCGGCGCCGGGTCAGTACCGCATCGGCGCGCAGGCCGTGCTCGTCGTTGACCAGGGCGATGATGCAGGGCGAGAAACGGTGTTCGCCGAACACGCGGCCGACCAGGTAGGCGCGACGCTCGCGATAGAACACGGTGTCGAGCAGCTCGATGCTGCGCACCGGCGTATCGCCCCAGTGGGCGAGGTCATCCTGCAGGCGGATGGCGATGGCGGCCGCGCAGCGCAGCTGGTGTGCGTAAGGCACGTCGAAGCGGTAATCGGCCAGCACCCGCTGCAGGGCCTCCACCGGGCGCGTGGGCGACACCGCATAGGTGTGGCGGGCCACCGGGTGGGTGATCGCATCGGACGGTTCGATGTCGAAGGCGATGAATTCCAGCGCCGGATCGACCCCGCGGGTGGCGAACAGGCGCCGCGCCAGGGTGTTGTAGAAAGTCTTGTACAGTTCGGCGTCGATCAGCCCCTGCAGCAGCGCGCTGTAGTGCGCGTGCACCTGCAGCCACAGCGCGCGCACGCCAATCGCGTCGCCGGCCATGCGCCGCAGCGCGTCCATCCGTTCGGCGATGCACAGGTCGTACAGGGCGATGCGCTCGACCGCATCCTGCCGTGCAGCCGCCCAGTCGCGCTGCTCGAAGCGCAGCCGCGCCCGCGCGGTGATCGCCGCGAAGCGGCCGTGGTAGTCCTCGAAGCCATCGCGGATGGCCACGGCGATGCGCGGTGCCAGGTCGACGGCGATGTCAGGCTGGGACATGCACGGCTCGGCAGGGAGACGGGCATCCACCATACGCCGGCGTGGGGTAGCTTGTGTAGAGCCGAGCCCATGCTCGGCTGCCTTGGCGCGTCGGTAGAGTCGAGCTTGCTCGACTGCTTCTGGCAGAAGTCGAGCAAGCTCGACTCTACGAAAGGGCGGGAGCACAAGCAGCCGAGCATGGGCTCGGCTCTACAACAGCCGGTGGCTCAGATCGCCAGCTCGGACTCCACGTCCTGCACCTTGCGCCGGGCCAGGGCGAGGTTGCTCTTCGCGCGGTCCAGCACGATGTAGAAGAACAGCCCCTTCTTCTTCGCCACCGGCCGCATGATGTGGTACGCCTTGCCCAGCGAGATGAGGATGTCCTCGATGCTGTCGTTGAGATTGAGCGACGCGGCCGTCTTCATCTTCGCGCGGATCACTTCGGTGTTGCCCGCGGCCGCTACTTCCATGTCCATGCCGGCGCCCGCCTCGCCCAGCAGCATGCCGCTCTCGTAGTCGACCAGCGCCACGGCCTGCGCGCCATCGATGCCCATCAGTGCATTCAGCGATTCAGTCAGTCCAGCCACGTCGTATCCCCTTGTCGGTGTTGGTTCGAGCCCCTCGTTCCCCTGCGGCCGGGCTCACGATCCGCTGAGTTCGGCCAGGATCGCCTGGCCACATTCCCTGCTCTGCCACAGCACCTGGCCGATCACGCTGCGCTGGTCGCAGGCGGCCATCAGCAGCAGCGGTGCGCGGCCTTCGCTCTGGATCGCCAGCATCAGCACCTTGCCGCCCAGTGCTTCCAGCATCAGCGTCTGCAGGTCGCCCAGCGCCAGTTCGCGGCCCACCGCTGCGGCCAAGGCCAGCATCGCGCTGGTCATCGCCGCCAGCCGCTCGCTGCGGCCATCAGCACCGGCGCTGACCAGGGCGAAACCATCGACACTGGCCAGCACCACCGTGCGGACCCCCTCCACGCGCCGCTGCAGGTCCTGCAGCAGCGGCTGCAGGCGCTCGCGCTGGCCGGCGTCGGGCAGCGTCGCCACCTGTCCGTCAGCCATGCAGGGCCACCAGTGCGTGCGCTTCCATTTCACTCATCAGCACATCCATCAGCAGCAGGCCCTGCGCGCGGTCACGCGCATCGATCGGCAGCAGCGGCAACGGCTGGTCGTCCAGGCAGGCGCGGTTGGCCCAGTCGTCCAGCTGTGCGTCGGGAATCTGGTCCAGGTGGGTCACCGCCACCACCAGCGCCAGCGTGCCGGCGAACGGCCGCAGCGCCTGCAGGTAGGCATCGAGTTCGGCGGCGAGGCCGGCGCGGCGCGCGTCCAGCAGCAGCACCGCGCCACGCGCGCCCTGCAGCAGGATCGGCCACAGGAAGTCGAAGCGCTGCTGGCCCGGCGTGCCGTAAAGGCGCAGGCGCTCGCCGTTGGGCAGGTCGATGTCGGCGTAATCCAGGGCGACCGTGGTCGAGGCCTTGTCCGCTCCCGCGCGGTCGCTGTTGGCGACGTCGGTATCGATGACCGCACCGGCCGCGATGCTGCGCACCAGGGTCGACTTGCCGCTGCCCATGCCGCCCAGCACCACCACCTTGTGCTCACGCATCGCGCTCGCTCCCGCGCAGGCTGCGCCAGAGGCGGGCGAGCAGGCCATGGTCGGCGCCGCTGCCGCGCGCGGCCACGGGCACCGGCGCGGCATTCTGCAGCTGCGCGTAGCCGCACAGGTAGGCGGCATGGATGAAGTCGCGCA
Organism: Stenotrophomonas sp. SAU14A_NAIMI4_5; assembly: GCF_003086795.1. Classification (NCBI taxonomy): domain Bacteria; kingdom Pseudomonadati; phylum Pseudomonadota; class Gammaproteobacteria; order Lysobacterales; family Lysobacteraceae; genus Stenotrophomonas; species Stenotrophomonas sp. SAU14A_NAIMI4_5. Next base: position 4,110,407 of record NZ_CP026003.1, read on the forward strand.
CGGCGGCCGGCGGCAGTTCCAGCAGCATCGCGCACTCGTCCACCGTGCACGCGCGCTTGAGCAGCAGCGAGCACAGGCGGAACCCATCATGGTCGTGGCCGAGCACGCGGAAGTCGGGCCAGCGCAGCAGCTTCACCGCCGCACTGCGCAGGCGCTCGTCCAGCGCCTGCCAGTGGCGGCTGCGCTGCGCCCATTGCCACAGCAGCGGGCGCAGCGGCTGGCGCGCGCGGTTGCCGGCCAGCAGCTGGAACTGCGGCGCCGTCAGTGCGTCCAGGTACAGATGTTCGAAGCCCTGGGCCAGGCGCTCCACCAGCACGGCGGCCGGCTCCTGCAGCAGCACCGCCTGGTCCTGCTCCAGATCCAGCAGCAGCAGCGGCTGACCGCGTTCGCCCAGCAGCGCGTGGCCCTGGCGCAGCGGCAGGCGCTCGCGCAGCAGGCGGGTGATGGCGTGGGCGCCGTCGGCCAGGCGGATGGGTGCGGGTTCGGCGCTGCCCTGCATGCCCCGCAGCGCGCGGCCGATGGCCCCATCGTCGAGGACGTCCTGGCGGCCATGGCCTTCGCGCAGCTGGCCACCGCTGCCCTCGATCCAGCACTGCAGCCGCGGCCGCTGCTCGCGCATGCGCAGCGCGGCGTTGCGCAGCGCGGGCGTATCGCGGACCACCAGCAGGTCGCAGTCGTCGAGGTCCTGGCTGCGGCACACCTGTCCATCGGGCAGGGCCGAGGCCACGCGCAGCCGCTGCAGCAGGGCCTGTTCGCCCTGGAGATCGGTTCCCACCACCAGCACGCGTGCCATCCGTGTTCCCCGGGCGACCGCCTCCCCGGCGGTCTCGCGTCGCCAAGGCTAGGGCATCGCCGCGCGCGTCCGTCGTGATCGACTGCTCAGATCGATGGCGGCTGCAGGCACGTGTTTATGGGTTCTGCGACGGCCATCGCGGGCAAGTTTCATGCCGTTTTGACGGTTCCGGGGATTGGGGTCAGAGCCCTCTGCAGGGCAGAGGGATCCGACCCCGGGGCAGCAAGGGGTCAGATCCCTTCTGCGTGCAGAAGGGCTCTGACCCCTCGCTCCGGACAAAAAGAAACCCGCGCCGAAGCGCGGGTTTCGATTTCACGTCCTGCGGGCGATGGATCAGCCGCGCAGCTGCTCCAGCGCGGTGTTGAAGGTCGCGCTCGGGCGCATGGCCTTGCTGGCCTTGGCCACATCCGGACGGTAGTAGCCACCGATGTCCACGGCCTTGCCCTGCACCGCGGCCAGCTCATCGACGATGGTCTGCTCATTGTCGGTCAGTGCCTTGGCCAGCGGGGCGAAGCGGGCCTTCAGTGCGGCGTCTTCATCCTGCGCGGCCAGGGCCTGGGCCCAGTACAGCGCGATGTAGAAGTGGCTGCCGCGGTTGTCGATGCCACCCAACTTGCGCGACGGCGACTTGTCGTTGTCCAGGAACTGGCCGTTGGCTTCGTCCAGCGCCTTGGCCAGCACGCGGGCGGCAGCGTTGTCGTAGCGGTTGCCCAGGTGCTCCAGCGACGCGGCCAGGGCCAGGAATTCACCCAGCGAATCCCAGCGCAGGTAGTCCTCTTCGACGAACTGCTGCACGTGCTTCGGGGCCGAACCACCGGCACCGGTCTCGAACAGGCCACCACCGGCCATCAGCGGCACGATCGACAGCATCTTGGCGCTGGTGCCCAGCTCCATGATCGGGAACAGGTCGGTCAGGTAGTCGCGCAGCACGTTGCCGGTCACCGAGATGGTGTCCTCACCCTTACGGATGCGGTCCAGCGAGAAGGCGGTCGCTTCCACCGGCGGCAGGATGCGGATGTCCAGGCCGTTGGTGTCGTGGTCCTTCAGATACTGCTCGACCTTGGCGATGACCTGAGCGTCGTGGGCGCGGCCGGCATCCAGCCAGAACACGGCCGGGGTGCTGCTCAGGCGGGCACGTTCGACGGCCAGCTTCACCCAGTCCTGGATCGGCGCGTCCTTGGTCTGGCACATGCGCCAGATGTCACCGGCTTCCACGGCGTGCTCGAACACCACGGTGCCGGCCTCGTCGGTGACCTTGACCACGCCGTCGGCGGTGATCTGGAAGGTCTTGTCGTGCGAGCCGTACTCTTCGGCCTTCTGCGCCATCAGGCCGACGTTCGGCACCGAGCCCATGGTGGCCGGGTTGAAGGCACCGTTGGCCTTGCAGTCGTCGATGACGGCTTGGTACACGCCGGCGTAGCAACGGTCGGGGATGACGGCCTTGGTGTCCTGCAGCTTGCCTTCGGCATTCCACATCTTGCCGGAGTCGCGGATCATCGCCGGCATCGAGGCGTCGACGATGACGTCGCTCGGCACGTGCAGGTTGGTGATGCCCTTGTCCGAGTTGACCATGGCCACGCCCGGACGCTGTGCGTACTCGGCGGCCAGGTCGGCTTCGATCGCGGCGCGGGTGGCTTCCGGCAGCGACGGCAGGCGCGCGGCCAGATCACCGATGCCGTTGTTGGCATCGAAACCGGCCTGCTTCAGCACGTCGGCGTGCTTGGCCAGCACGTCCTTGTAGAACTCGTTGACGGCCACGCCGAACATGATCGGGTCGGAGACCTTCATCATGGTCGCCTTCAGGTGCAGCGAGAACAGCACGCCCTGGGCCTTGGCATCGGCGATCTGCTCACCGATGAAGGCGGCCAGCGCCTTGCGGCTCATCACCGCGGCATCGACGATCTCGCCGGCCTTGACCGCGGTCTTTTCCTTCAGCACGACGGCGCTGCCGTCCTTGCCGTGGAAGGTGATCTTCAGCGAACCGGCGTTGGCCAGGGTGGCCGACTTCTCGCTGCCGTAGAAATCACCGGCGGCCATGTGCGCGACGTGCGACTTCGAATCCGACGCCCAGGCGCCCATGCGATGCGGGTGCTTGCGTGCGTAGTTCTTCACCGACAGCGGTGCACGGCGGTCGGAGTTGCCTTCGCGCAGCACCGGGTTCACCGCGCTGCCCTTGACCTTGTCATAGCGCGCCTTGTAGTCGCGCTGCTGGTCGTCGGCCGGGGTTTCCGGGTAAGCCGGCAGCGGGTAGCCCTGGTCCTGCAGTTCCTTGATGGCCGCCTTCAGCTGCGGCACCGAAGCGGAGATGTTCGGCAGCTTGATGATGTTGGCGTCCGGGGTGGTCGCCAGCTGGCCCAGCTCGGCCAGGTCGTCGCTGACCTTCTGCGCGTCGCTGAGCAGTTCCGGGAACTGCGACAGGATGCGGCCGGACAGCGAGATGTCACGGGTTTCCACCACAATACCGGCGGTGGCGGTGTAGGCGTCGACGATCGGCAGCAGCGACTGGGTAGCCAGGAACGGTGCTTCGTCGGTCAGCGTGTAGAGGATCTTGGACATGGGGGACTTGGACTCTGTAGCAGTTCTCAGGGGAAGGCCGGCGCAGGCGCCGTGCCACGTGCAACCGTGTCACTTTCCCCGCCGCCGTCAGGGTGGGCGCGCGATGGGGAAACCCCTGCATTGTCGCGTTTTCAGCCGCGCGGGGCAAAGCCATGCCATACGCCCGGGTACTGCGGCCGCAGGGTGCAGCGGCCGGTCAGCGGGCCGTTGCTGATGTTTCCTTAACCTGCCAGGGCCTTATAGTCGCAATGATTGGACGAAACAGGATTGTCGTCATGTTCAAACCACGGCTGCCAACGGCCACCACGTTGTTGTTGATCATGCTTGCATCAGGAGGATGCGCGATGTCTGAACCCGCTCATGCGGTTCCCGAAGCGTCTGCAACGCTGCACATTGCCCCGCAGACGCCCACCCCGAAGGTTTTCGAATGCGCCCGGCAGCGTTTGGCGCAACTGGGCGAGGACGATGCCCTGTGGGACCACAAGGTCACCCGCGAAGACGTGCCGGACGGGGTGCTTGAAACCGGCAACTTCCCCGAAGACAACATTTCCGGGTTCCGCCTGCACCTGCAGCACGACGCGGCGGCCGGCAAGGTGGCGCTGCGCCTGCGTGGCGCCGGGGCCTACTACGTCGACCAGGGTGTCCAGGCGGGCCTGAAGACCTTCGAGGAAGGTTTCACCCATTGCCTGGCTGCCCCCTGAGGGCAGCGCTGAACACGAAGCAGGCACGTGGGATGCCTGCATGGACCCCATCAAGGAGATGATGCAATGCCAGACGGATATTCCATTGAAGCCCGATCGCTACGGGTCGCCGGTATCGCCAGCCACGATTTCTGGGTCCTGCGCGACCCGCAGGGCAAAGCCCTGGCCGAACTGCATGGCCTGGCCACCGACCGCGAAACCCAGCGCGCGATTCCGATCGGCACGGACGAGAAGAAGCATTCCCTGCGCGTGTGGCACTTCGCCCACGACAAGGATATCGCCGCCGAACACGGTGCCAAGCCCACGTCGGAAAGCTACATCAAGGAAGGCCAGCAGCATCACACCGCGCTGACCGGCAGCAAGGAAGAAGTGATGGGCCGCTGGAACGCGGCCGTGGCGGCCAAGGACACCTTGAACGAAAAGGACCTGAACTACCCGAACTACGGCTTCAAGGTGTTCGGGGATACGGTCAACAGCAACTCCGCCTACCGCACCCTGGGCGAGATCATGGGGGTGAAGGTGCACGATTTCGGCGGTGTGATCGAGCCGGGCCTGGACAACCGAATGGCCACCCCGGCCGAGATCGAGAAGCTGCAGGATCCGAAGTACCCGCCGTTGACCTCGACCCAGGGCGATCAGCCGCCGGCCCGGGGCAACGCCGACGCTCTGCTGGCCGGTGCACGTGAAGGCGGTGAAAGCCTGGCCACCGCGATGCGTGATGTGCAGGCATCGCCAGAGGGCCAGGCGTTCGCGGCGCGCGCGCAGGAGTCGGCCCAGCAGCAACAGGTTGCCGACAACGCCCGCCAAGCGACGGCGCAGGACGCGCCGGCCCGCGCCTGATGTAAAAAAGACGCAGCCTCGCGGCTGCGTCGATCGTGAGTCCAACCGGGAGAGAGTCGGCGGGACTTACTTGACCTCGAACTCCTGCGGCGTTCCTGCCGCCTTGCCATCAACCATGACCTCTGCGCGGTACTTGCCCGCCGGCCAGCCATTGGCGTTCTTGAACGTGATGTTGGTCGTTTCGGCACCGCTGGCGTTCAGCGTGTCGCTCTGCTCGCCCGCCACCTGGCCATCCTGGAAGGTCAGCTTGGCACCGATGCTCACGTTGCTGGCCGCGCCGTCACTGCGGACCGAGACGATCACATCGTCCTTCGGCGCGAACAGCGCTGCCGGTGCCACCGACTTGTCGGCAGCTGCAGTCTTGCCCACGGTCACCGAAGAAACGTTGACCGCAGCGGCGGCCTCGGCCATCGGCGGCGGCGCGCCGGTCATCGGCGCCGGTGCAGGCTCGGCCGGGGTGGTCGCCGCCGGGGCCGCATTGTTGTCAGTGGACTCTTCTTTCTTCTTGCAACCGACCAAGGCAACGCTGCCCAGCAGGGCGGCGATCAGGGCGGTCTGGAGCGGGCTGGTCTTGATCATTCGGGTGTTCCTCGCAGGGATTGTCGGTCGGCCTGGGTGCGCCAGACGGCGCGGGCCGGCTTACTTCGGCGGCAGCTTCAGGGTCTGGCCCGGAAAGATCTTGTCCGGGTCGTCGAGGACATCGCGGTTGGCCTCGAAGATCTTTTTCCAGGCATTGGCATCGCCCAGGTGCTGCTTGGCGATCTTCGACAGCGAATCGCCCTTCTGCACGGTGTAGGTACCGCCGACGCGCTCGGCCGTGCTGTCCACCGAGGCCGTAACGCCGGAGAAGTCCGCCTTGGGAACCTTCTCGGCGGTACTGTCGACGCTGGCGGTGACGCCGGAGAAATCGGCTTTCTTCTCGGTGCTCATCCACACACTCCCGTCTGCATGACTACGTGGATGGCACGGTGACATGGAGGTTGTTAAATGGGGATGGTGCGGATGTGAAGCCGGGCGGGTGGGCAGCTGAACAATCGGGCCGCTGCGGTTGCCGGCCAGCGGCCGGCACTACCTGTGACCGCCGGAGAACCGTGGTAGCGCCGGGCCGTGCCCGGCGGCTTTGGCTCTGGCCGCTTCGCTCGCCGGGCGTGGCCCGGCGCTACCCGTAACCGCCGGCGAACTCCGGTAGCGCCGGGCCGTGCCCGGCGGCTTTTGGCGCTGGCCGCTTCGCTCGCCGGGCGTGGCCCGGCGCTACCCGTAACCGCCTGCGGCGGTTACTGGCGCAGCTCGCGGAAGGTCGCGGCCGGGCCGGCAATGCCATGGCTGGCACGCCAGGGGTTGATGTCCAGGCCGCCGCGGCGGGTGTAGCGCGCTTCCACTTCCAGCCACTGCGGCTGGCAGCGTGCGGACACCTCGCTGAAGATGCGCTCCACGCACTGCTCGTGGAACTCGGCGTGCTCGCGGTAGCTGACCAGATAACGCAGCAGGCCGGCGTGGTCGATCTTCGGGCCGCGGTAGCGAACGCTGACCGTGGCCCAGTCCGGCTGGCCGGTGACCGGGCAATTGGATTTCAGCAGGGACGAGACCAGGGTCTCCTCCACCACCTGGCCGGCATCGGCGGCGAGGTAGTCCGCCTGCGGCGGGCCGTAGCAGTCGATCTCCACGTCCAGGCTGTCGATCGATTCGCCCAGCGGCGCCTCGACCAGCGGCGGCAGGCCGAACTGCACCTGTACCGGCGCACCCGCGCAGGCCGACAGGTCAGCCACCAGGCGCTCGCGCAGTGCCTCGGCGTTGTCGACGCGGGTGCTGTTGAGGGAATTGAGGTACAGCTTGAACGACTTCGATTCGATCAACCGCGGCGAGGTGCACGGCACCTGCACGGTGGCCACGGCCACCTGCGGCTTGCCGCGCGGGTCGAGCCAGCTCAGTTCGAAGGCGTGCCAGCGGTCGTGGCCGACGAACGGCAGCGCGGCGTCATCGAGGCCGATCTCGGCGCGGGCGCCGATGCGGGGGATGGGAAACAGCAGGCCGGGATCGTACTGCGACGGATAACTGACCTCGCGACCGAGGCTGGAGTCCTGGGGGGTGTTCATGGGGCGCATTGTATCGCGCGGGGGTGGGCCTTCGGCCGGGTCGGCCAACGGCGGAGCCCCTCCGTGGTGGGTGTGGGCGTGCTGGATCTCGGGGTTGGCCGGGAGGGTGGGTTGGCTGGGGGACGCTGCAAGTACGTCCATGTAAGCTCGGTCGCCGCATCCATGCGGCTCACGCCCCCAGCCAACCCACCCTCCCGGCCACGGACAGTTCCCCGCGCCACCACGGGAAAGATCAGGAAAATCAAAAACAAAAGCCGATCCATCAGACGTTCATGACGCCTGCCGTGCCGACCAACGGTCGGCACCCACCAAAGCAGAAGGCCGTTCCGACAGATCGCGGAAGTCTGTCGAAGGCGGGGTGGGTCCGGTTGAGGGGGTGTGAGCCGCATGGATGCGGCGACCAAGCCCCCATGGGTGAGGGCGCTTTGCTTGCGAAGCACTGCTTCGCAAGCGCCCGAACGCACAGCCGCCAGCGGCTGGGCCGGACCCCGGAGGGGGGTTTACGGCGTCCCCCTCAACCGGACCCACCCCGCCATCCCACGGAAAGCCCGCTTCTGCCTTTGACGTTGCCGTGGCTTGAAGCGGGTGCAGGGCTGCAAGCCCTGCCGGTAAACCCTCACCCCGCAGGAGTGCCAGCACCGTTCAAGTAATCCAGGCTCACCTGCATCAACGCCCGGAACCCGACATCCAGCGCCTTCTCATCCAGCAGGAACTTCGGCGAATGATTCGCCGGCGCCGTCGCCGGATCGATGCCCACGCTGGTCGAACCGACGAAGAAGAACATGCCCGGCACTTCCTTCGCGTACAGCGAAAAATCCTCCGCACCCATCTGCAGCGGCGGCTCGTACACATTGTCCTTGCCCACCACCGCCTGCAGGCTCGGCAGCATCTTCGCGGTCAGCGCCGGGTCGTTCACCGTCGCCGGGTTGCCTTCCGACTCGTAGATGTCGGTCACCGCCTTCGCACCGTGCGCGGCCGCGGTGTGCTCGGCCACGTTGCGCAGGTCGGCGAAGATCTGCTGGCGCATGCCCTCGTCGAAAGTGCGGATGGTGCCGACCATCTCCACTTCATCGGGAATGATGTTGTAGCGGATGCCACCGTTGATCGCGCCGAAGGTCACCACCGCCGGCTGCTTGGACAGGTTGGTACGGCGGCTGACGATGGTCTGCGCGGTGCCGATCAGGTCGGCGGTGGCCACGATCGGGTCCACCCCGTTCCACGGCGCCGAGCCATGGGTCTGGCGGCCGATCACCTTGATGCCGAAGCGATCCGACGCCGCCATCAGCGGGCCGCCGCGCACCGCGATCTGGCCCGCCTGCACGCTGGAGAACACATGCAGGCCGAACACCGCTTCCGGCTTGAAGTCGGCAAACAGCCCTTCCTTCAGCATCAGCGCGGCACCGCCCTCTTCCGGCGGCGGCGCGCCTTCTTCGGAGGGCTGGAAGATCAGCATCACCTGGCCCGGCAGGTCCTTCTTCATCGCCACCAGCGCCTGCGCCACGCCCAGCAAGGTGGCGGTGTGCGCATCGTGGCCGCAGGCATGCATCACGCCCACGGTCTGCCCGCGGTACTGCGCGGTGGCCTTGGAGGCGAACGGCAGGCCGGTCTGTTCGGTCACCGGCAACGCATCCATGTCCGCGCGCAGGGCGATCTTCGGGCCGGGCTTGCCGCCTTCGATGATCGCCACCACGCCGTGGTGGGCGATGCCGGTCTTCGGCTTCAGGCCCATCGCGCGCAGGCGCTTGGCGACTTCGGCCGAGGTGCGCTCCTCGCGGTTGGACAGCTCCGGATGCGCGTGGAAGTCACGCCGCCACTCCACCACCTGAGCCTGCAGGCGCTGCGCGGCGGCTGTCACCTCCGGGCGCTCGGCCTGCTGGGCGTGGGCAAGGGCCGGCAGGGCCAGCAGCAGGGCGGACAGCAGCAGGGAACGGCGCATCGGGGGTCTCCACGGAAGGGGTCTGCACCTGAATGTAGGCCAACACCGCCCCCCACGGGAACCTCCTTCGCCGCGCCCGGTCTTAGCGCCCGTCCCATACGTCATGCAGGAAACGTAGCGGGCCGCAGGTATGCTTTGCGCATTGCCACCCGGGGTCCGCCCCGTCCAGCCCTCTTGGAGTCCTTGAATGTCACGTGTTTGGAAGATCGTGCTGCTGGTCGTGGCAGTGCTGGTGCTGGCGGTGGTGGGCGTACGCGTCCTCGGTGGCGGCAAGGACAAGGCCGGTGGCCAGGCCGCAGGCGCGCGCCAGGGCGGCGAGGATCCCGATGCCGGCCCGGTGCCGGTGACCGTGGTCGATGCGACGCGCCAGGACGTGCCGGTGTATGCCAGCGCGCTGGGCACGGTCACCGCGATGAACACCGTCACGGTCAGCCCGCAGGTCGGCGGCCAGCTGATGAGCATCAATTTCCGCGAGGGCCAGGAAGTGAAGCAGGGTGACCTGCTGGCACAGATCGACCCGCGCAGCGCCCAGGCCAGCTACGACCAGGCCGTGGCCGCCAAGCGCCAGAACGAAGCGCTGCTGGCCACCGCGCGTTCCAACTACCAGCGCTCCAACGCGCCGGAGTACCGCCAGTTCGTCGCCAAGACCGATCTGGATACACAGCGAAATCAAGTGGCACAGTACGAAAGCGCAGTGGCCGCCAACGAAGCCAGCGCGCGTGCCGCGCAGGTGCAGCTGCAGTACACCCGCATCACCGCGCCGATCTCGGGCATCGCCGGCATCCGCGCGGTCGACGCCGGCAACGTGGTCAGCGCCGGTACCGCGCTGGTCACCCTCACCCAGATCCACCCGATCCACGTGCTGTTCAACCTGCCCGAGCGCCAGCTCGGCGACGTGCGCCAGGCGCAGAACGCCGGCGCCGTGCCGGTGGCCGCGCTGGACCGCGCCGATTCGCACGTGCTGTCCGGTGACGGCAAGCTGGACGTGGTCGACAACCTGATCAGCGCCGATAGCGGCACCTTCAAGGCCCGCGCGATCTTCGACAACACCGACAACGGCCTGTGGCCGGGCCAGTTCGTCAACGTGCGCATGCAGCTGCGCACGATCGGCGGCGGCGTGGTCATCCCCACCCAGGCGGTGCTGCGCGGCCCGGACGGCGAGTACGTCTATGTCGTGCAGGGCGACAACACGGTGAAGATGCAGACCGTGCGCAGCGGCGTGGAAGTGGGCGACAGCCAGGTGCAGATCGCCGAAGGCCTGAAGGGCGGCGAGCGCGTGGTCAGCGAAGGCCAGTTCCGCCTGAAGCCGGGCAGCAAGGTGACCGCGCTGAAGCCGGGCGAGACCCCGGCCGCGCCGACCGAGGCCGAACTGAAGGCCGCCGAACAGAAGAGTGGCGGCGGTGGCCGTCGTGGTGGCGGCCCGCGCTGAGCGCAGGCCACCCTTTCCTTTCGCGCCGGCCTCGCAGCCGGCGCTGCCATTGAAGCGCCAGCAAGGATCAGTCCGTGGGCTTTTCGACGATCTTCATCCGCCGTCCCATCGCTACCTCGCTGTTGATGGCGGGTCTGTTGCTGCTGGGCATCCTCGGTTACCGCAAGCTGCCGGTGTCGGCGCTGCCGGAAATCGATGCGCCCAGCCTGGTGGTCACCACCCAGTACCCGGGTGCCAACGCGACCACCATGGCTTCGCTGGTGACCACGCCGCTGGAGCGCCAGTTCGGGCAGATCTCCGGGCTGGAACTGATGACCTCCGATTCCTCGGCGGGGTTGTCGACGATCATCCTGCAGTTCTCGATGGACCGCGACATCGACATCGCCGCGCAGGACGTGCAGGCGGCGATCCGCCAGGCCACCCTGCCCTCCTCGCTGCCGTACCAGCCGGTCTACAACCGGGTGAACCCGGCCGACGCGGCCATCGTCACCCTGAAGCTGACCTCGGACACGCGCCCGCTGCGTGACGTCAACAACTACGCCGACTCGATCCTCGCCCAGCGCCTGTCGCAGGTGCAGGGCGTGGGCCTGGTTTCGATCGCCGGCAACGTGCGCCCGGCCGTGCGCATCCAGGTCAACCCGGCGCAGCTGTCGAACATGGGCCTGACCATGGAGGAGCTGCGCAGCGCGCTCACCCAGGCCAACGTCAATGCGCCCAAGGGTTCGTTGAACGGCAAGACCCAGTCCTACAGCATCGGCACCAACGACCAGCTGGCCAGCGCCGCCGAATACCGCGACACCATCATCAGCTACAAGAACGGCCGCCCGGTGCGGTTGTCCGACGTGGCCGACGTGGTCGATGGCGTGGAGAACGACCAGCTGGCCGCCTGGGCCAACGGCAAGCCGGCCGTGCTGCTGGAAGTGCGCCGCCAGCCGGGCGCCAACATCGTGCAGACCGTCGAGCGCATCCGCGCGATCCTGCCGCAGCTGCAGGGCGTGCTGCCGGCCGACGTGCATCTGGAAGTCTTCAACGACCGTACCGAGACCATCCGCGCCTCGGTGCATGAAGTGCAGTTCACCCTGATCCTCACCATCGGCCTGGTGGTGGCGGTCATCTTCGTGTTCCTGCGGCGTTTCTGGGCCACCATCATTCCGTCGGTGGCGGTGCCGCTGTCACTGGCCGGCACCTTCGCGGTGATGGCCTTCGCCGGCATGTCGCTGGACAACCTTTCGCTGATGGCGCTGGTGGTGGCCACCGGCTTCGTGGTCGACGATGCGATCGTGATGATCGAGAACATCGTCCGCTACATCGAGCAGGGCAAGAGTGGCAAGGAAGCGGCCGAGATCGGTGCGCGCCAGATCGGCTTCACCGTGCTGTCGCTGACCGTGTCGCTGGTGGCGGTGTTCCTGCCGCTGCTGCTGATGCCCGGCGTCACCGGCCGCCTGTTCCATGAGTTCGCCTGGGTGCTGAGCATCGCGGTCGTGCTGTCGATGCTGATCTCGCTGACGCTGACCCCGATGATGTGCGCCTACCTGCTCAAGCCCGACGCCCTGCCCGAGGGCGAGGACGCGCATGAGCGGGCAGCGGCGGCAGGCAAGCAGAACCTGTGGACGCGCACCGTGGGCCTGTACGAGCACAGCCTGGACTGGGTGCTGGGCCACCAGCGCCTGACCCTGGCCGTGGCCGGCGGCGCTCTGGTGCTGACCGTGCTGCTGTACGTGCTGATTCCCAAGGGCCTGCTGCCCGAACAGGACACCGGCCTGATCACCGGCGTGGTCCAGGCCGACCAGAACATCGCCTTCCCGCAGATGGAGCAGCGCACCAAGCAGGTGGCCGAAGCCCTGCGCCAGGACCCGGACGTGACCGGTGTGTCGGCCTTCATCGGCGCCGGCAGCATGAACCCCACGCTCAACCAGGGCCAGCTGTCGATCGTGCTGAAGGAACGTGGCGAGCGTGACGGCCTGGATGAGATCCTGCCGCGCCTGCAGAAGGCCGTGGCCGGCATTCCCGGCGTGGCCCTGTACCTGAAGCCGGTGCAGGACGTGACCCTGGATACCCGCGTGGCCGCCACCGAGTACCAGTACTCGCTGTCCGACGTGGATTCGGCCACCGTGGCCACCCAGGCCACGCGCCTGACCGAGGCGCTGCGCAAGCGCCCGGAACTGGCCGACGTCGACAACAACCTGTCCAACCAGGGCCGCGCCCTGGAACTGAACATCGACCGCGACAAGGCCAGCGTGCTGGGCGTGCCGATGCAGACCATCGATGACACGCTCTACGATGCGTTCGGCCAGCGCCAGATCTCGACCATCTTCACCGAGCTCAACCAGTACCGCGTCGTGCTGGAAGTCGCACCGGAGTTCCGCACCAGCACCGCGCTGATGGAACAGCTGGCCGTGGCCTCCAACGGTGCCGGCGCACTGACCGGCACCAACGCCACCAGCTTCGGCCAGGTCACCTCGTCCAACTCGTCCACCGCCACCGGCATCGGCGCGCAGAACACCGGCATCACCGTCGGTGCGGGCAACATCATCCCGCTGTCGGCGCTGGCCGACAGCAAGGTCACCAGCGCGCCGCTGGTGGTCAGCCACCAGCAGCAGCTGCCGGCGGTGACGGTGTCCTTCAACATCGCCCCGGGCTACTCGCTGTCCGATGCGGTCAAGGCCATCGAAGAGACCAAGGACAGCCTGGACATGCCGGCCCACCTGCATGCCGAGTTCATCGGCAAGGCGGCCGAGTTCACCGGCAGCCAGACCGACGTGGTGTGGCTGCTGCTCGCTTCGCTGGTGGTCATCTACATCGTGCTGGGCGTGCTGTACGAGAGCTACATCCACCCGATCACGATCATCTCGACCCTGCCGCCGGCCGGCGTCGGCGCGCTGCTGGCGCTGATGGTGTGCGGCCTGAGCCTGTCGGTGGACGGCATCGTCGGCATCGTGCTGCTCATCGGCATCGTCAAGAAGAACGGCATCATGATGGTGGACTTCGCCATCGAGGCGCGCCGTGCCGGTGCCAACGCGCATGAAGCGATCCGCCGCGCCTGCCTGCTGCGCTTCCGCCCGATCATGATGACCACCGCCGCGGCCATGCTCGGCGCGCTGCCGCTGGCACTGGGCACCGGCATCGGTTCGGAGCTGCGACGTCCGCTGGGCATCGCCATCGTCGGCGGCCTGCTGCTCTCGCAGCTGGTCACGCTGTACACCACGCCGGTGATCTACCTGTACATGGAGCGCTTCTCGGAGTGGATGGCACGCCGCCGCGAGCAGCGCGCCCTGCGCGACGGCACGCTGCAGGAGCCGCAGGCATGATCCACGCCCCGCTGCTGCGGGGGGCCGCACGATGAACCTGTCCGGCCCCTTCATCCGCCGCCCGATCGGCACCGCGCTGCTGGCCGTCGGCCTGTTCATGATCGGCGTGATCTGCTATCTGCGGCTGGGCGTGTCGGCACTGCCGAACATCGAGATCCCGGTGATCTTCGTGCATGCCAACCAGGCCGGCGCGGATGCGGCGACCATGGCGTCCACGGTGACCGCGCCGCTGGAGCGCCATCTCGGCCAGCTGCCGGGCATCGACCGCATGCGCTCGTCGAGCTCGGAAGGCAGCTCGCTGGTGTTCATGATCTTCCAGTCCGACCGCAACATCGATTCGGCCGCGCTGGACGTGCAGACCGCGATCAATTCGGCACAGGCCGACCTGCCCTCGGGGCTGGGTTCGCCGATGTACCAGAAGGCGAACCCGAACGACGACCCGGTCATCGCCATCGCCCTGACCTCGCAGACGCAGTCGGCCGACGAGCTGTACAACGTCGCCGATTCGCTGCTGGCCCAGCGCATCCGCCAGATCAGCGGCGTGGCCTCGGTGGACATCGCCGGTGCGTCGACGCCGGCCGTGCGCGTGGACGTCAACCTGCGCCTGATGAACGCCCTCGGCCTGACCGCCGATGACCTGCGCAACGCCGTGCGTGCGGCCAACGTGACCTCGCCCACCGGCTTCCTCAGCGACGGCAATTCCACCACGGCGATCATCGCCAACGATTCGGTGGCCCGTGCCGCCGATTTCGCCGAACTGGTGGTCAAGACCCAGGGCGATGGCCGGGTGATCCGCCTGAAGGACATCGCCAACGTCTACGACGGCCAGCAGGATGCCTACCAGGCCGCGTGGTTCAACCACAAACCGGCCGTGGTGATGTACGTGTTCACCCGCGCCGGCGCCAACATCGTCGAAACCGTGGACCGGGTGAAGGCGCAGATTCCCGGCCTGCGCGACTACCTGCAGCCCGGCACCACGATGACGCCGTACTTCGACCGTACGCCGACCATCCGCTCGTCGCTGCATGAAGTGCAGATCACCCTGCTGATCAGCCTGGCGATGGTGGTGCTGACCATGGCGCTGTTCCTGCGCCGGCTGGCACCTACCCTGATCGCCGCCGTGACCGTGCCACTGTCGCTGGCCGGCGCCGCGCTGGTGATGTACGCGCTGGGCTTCACCCTCAACAACCTGAGCCTGCTGGCGCTGGTGATCGCGATCGGCTTCGTGGTGGACGATGCGATCGTGGTGATCGAGAACATCATGCGCCACCTCGACGAAGGCATGCCGCGCATGCAGGCGGCCTTCACCGGTGCGCGCGAGATCGGCTTCACCATCGTCTCGATCACCGCCTCGCTGGTGGCGGTATTCATCCCGCTGCTGTTCGCCAGCGGCATGATGGGCGCGTTCTTCCGCGAGTTCACCGTCACCCTGGTGGCGGCCATCGTGGTCTCGATGATCGTCTCGCTGACGCTGACCCCGGCGCTGTGCAGCCGCTTCCTCAGCGCGCACGACCACACCGCCGCACCGTCGCGCTTCGGCCGCTGGCTCGATGCCGGGCATGACCGCATGCTGCGCATCTACACGGTGTTCCTGGACTTCTCGCTGCGCCATGCGCTGCTGCTCTCGCTCACCCCGCTGATCCTGATCGGCGTCACCATCTTCCTGTTCGGTGCGGTGAAGAAGGGCGCGTTCCCGCCGCAGGATACCGGCCTGATCTGGGGCCGCGCCAACTCCAGCGCCACGGTGTCCTTCGAGGACATGGTGGCCCGCCAGCGCCGCATCACCGACATGCTGATGGCCGACCCGGCGGTGAAGACCGTGGGCGTGCGCCTGGGCAGCGGCCGCCAGGGCTCCAGCGCGCAGTTCAACGTCGAGCTGAAATCGCGCAAGGACGGCCGCCGCGAGACCACCGCGCATGCGCTGGCCCGCCTGAGTGCCAAGGCCGACCGCTACCCCGACCTGCAGCTGCGCCTGCGCGCGATCCAGGACCTGCCCAGCAACGACGGCGGCGGCAACAGCCAGGGCGCGCAGTACCGCATCTCGCTGCAGGGCAACGACCTGGCCGCGCTGCAGGAGTGGCTGCCCAAGCTGCAGGCGGCGCTGAAGAAGAACCCGAAGCTGCGTGACGTCGGCACCGACGTCGACAACGCCGGGCTGCGCCAGAACATCGAGATCGACCGCGCCAAGGCCGCGCGCCTGGGCATCAGCGTGGGTGCCATCGATGGTGCGCTGTACGGTGCCTTCGGCCAGCGCCAGATCTCCACGATCTACTCGGACATCAACCAGTACAGCGTGGTGGTCAACGCGCTGCCGTCGCAGACCGCCACGCCGGCGGCGCTGGACGAGGTGTACGTGAAGGCACGCAGCGGCGAAATGGTGCCGATCACCGCGGTGGCCCGCCAGGCCCCGGGGCTGGCGCCGTCGCAGATCACCCATGAAAACCAGTACACGACGATGGACCTGAGCTACAACCTCGCACCCGGCGTCAGCGCCGGCGAGGCCAAGGCCATCATCGATTCAACGGTGGCGGGCATGCGCATGCCGGGCGACATCCGCCTGGCCGACGATGCGGGCTTCGGCTTCAGTTCCGACCCCAGCGACATGCTGATCCTGGTGATGGCGGCGATCCTGACCGTGTACCTGGTGCTGGGCATGCTGTACGAAAGCCTGATCCACCCGGTGACGATCCTGTCGACCCTGCCGGCGGCCGGCGTGGGCGCACTGCTGGCGCTGTTCGGCACCAACACCGAACTGTCGGTCATCTCGATGATCGCGCTGGTGCTGCTGATCGGCATCGTCAAGAAGAACGCGATCATGATGATCGACTTCGCCCTGGTGGCGCAGCGCGAGCACGGCCTGGCGCCGCGCGAGGCGGCACGCGAGGCCAGCATCGTGCGCTTCCGCCCGATCATGATGACCACCATGGTGGCGATCCTGGCGGCGGTGCCGCTGGCGATCGGCCTCGGCGAGGGCTCGGAGCTGCGCCGTCCGCTGGGTATCGCGATGATCGGCGGCCTGCTGTTCTCGCAGAGCCTGACCCTGCTGAGCACCCCGGCGCTGTACGTGATCTTCTCGTGCCTGGCAGAACGCTGGCGGGCACGCCGCGCGCGCAGGCGCGAAGCAAAGCTGCTGAAGCGCGCGCAGCGCGCGTGACGGGAGGTGCCGGCCAGCGGCCGGCACTACCGGTTCTGGTGGGTGCGGACCGTTGGTCCGCACGCCTCATGCCCCTGGTGGGTGCGGACCGTTGGTCCGCACGCCTCATGCCCCTGGTGGGTGCGGACCGTTGGTCCGCACGCCATTTGACGGGCCGTAACGAAAAGAGAACAATTCTCATCCAGCTACGGTCCTGCGCCGCCTCCCCCAGCGACGCCCCGCTGCCGCTTGCCGGCACGCCTGCGTGATCCCAGCCATCGACCCCTTCCCTTCCGCCACCGCGGACGGTCGTGTGCTGTCCGCGAAGGATCCCCCACTGATGCTGCCCACCCGTTCCCCCCGCCTGGCCGTGCTGGCCATGGCCCTGTCCGCCGCCTGTGGCGCCCACGCCGAAGCCCCGGCCGACACCCGCAGTGCCACCGACCTGGATGCGATCAAGGTCACCGCCGAACGCACCCATACCGAAGCCGGCGCCCTCGGCGACCGCGCCCTGCGCGATACCCCGTTCGCCATCACCGCCGTCGGCCGCGAGCAGATCGAGCAGCGCCAGGTCGTTTCGCTGGGCGAAGTCTTCCTGTTCGACCCGTCGGTCACCACCCAGGTCAGCGCCTACGCCAGCGGCTGGAGCTCGCCGATCCGCAACCGCGGCATCGACCTGAACTACGACAGCTACCGCGTCAACGGCCTGCAGGTCTCCTCGTGGGGTACCGAATGGCCGCTGGAAGTGATGGAGCAGGTCGACCTGCTGAAGGGCCCCGGCGGCTTCCTGTACGGCTTCGGCGCACCGGGCGGCATCGTCAACTACATCACCAAGAAGCCGACCGACGTGCCCACCTTCAGCGCCCAGCTGGGCTGGCGCGAGCAAGGCATCGTCAACGGCGGCGTGGATGTCGGCGGCCGCTTCGGCAACGAGCAGATGTTCGGCTACCGCTTCAACGCGTACCAGGAAAAGGGCGAGACCTTCAACGGCGGCCACGTCGACCGCAAGGTCGGTGCGCTGTCGCTGGACGCACGCCTGAGCGATGCACTCACCTGGACCTTCGATGGCGTGTTCCAGTCGCGTGACCTCAGCGAGGAATCGCCGCAGTACTACTTCATCGGCCTGACCTCGCTGCCGCGCCCGATCGCCGGTGACGTCGACAACAGCGTGCCGGGCACCTACTACGACACCCGCTCCAGCCTGCTGTCGACCGCGCTGAACTGGCAGATCAACAGTGACTGGAAGGCCAGCCTGAGCTACGGCGTCACCACCTCGTGGAACGACGTCAACAAGATCTTCGCCTACATCGACGATGTGAACGGCGACTACGACGTGAACGTGTACGAGCTGGGTGGCAAGAGCGAGTGGAAGCTGGCCCAGGCACTGGTGCAGGGCAGCTTCCGCACCGGCCCGCTGCAGCACCAGCTGGTGGCCGGCGTCAGCCACCAGACCGGGCTGGGCTGGGACCGCCCCTACGAGTGGAACACCATCGGCCGCGCCAACCTCTACCAGCGTTCGGACATCCGCCACGACGCGGTGGGCTCGCGCGTACTCAGCCGTGGCGATGAGACCGTACAGCAGGCGGTCTTCGCCAGCGACACCATCGATTTCGGCGGCGGCTGGTCGGTGCTGGCCGGCTGGCGCTACAACGACTTCGAGACCAAGGGCAGCTACCACACCTACCCGGTCACCCCGACCTACGCGGTGATGTACAAGCCCAGCGACGCCGTGACCCTGTACGCCAGCTACATCGAATCGCTGGAAGCCGGCAGCCGCGTCGGCAACACCTACATCAATGCCGGCGATGTGCTCGACCCGACCATCAGCAAGCAGTACGAGATCGGCGCCAAGGTCGAAGCAGCGCGCTGGAATGCAAACGTGGCGGCGTTCCGGCTGGAACGCGGCGCCAACATCGACCTGCTGACCGATGCCGGCAAGTTCCTCGTGCAGGATGGCATCACCCTGTATGAAGGCGTGGAAGCCAGCGCCGATGTGCACCTGAGCGATGCGCTGACCGTCGGCGGCGGCGTGACCTGGCTGGACCCGACCTACGACAAGCTGTCCCCGGCCAGCGCCTCGCAGGAAGGCAACCGCACCGCCGGCGCGGCCCGCTGGAGCGGCGTGCTGCATGCCAACTACCAGCTGCCGTGGGTGGACGGGCTGGAAGCCTATGCCGCCGTGCGCTACTACGGCGATGTCTGGTACGACGCCGACAACACCCTGAAGCTGCCCGACTACACCCTGGTCAACGCCGGCGTGGGCTACCACCTGGTCGCCTCGGGCCATCCGGTCATCCTGCGCGCCAGCGTGGAGAACCTGGGCAACCGCAAGTACTGGTCGAACGCGGGCGTCGGCCTGCCGCGCACCTTCGCGGTGAGCGTGCGCTGGGAGATGTAACCCGGCGCTACCCAACCCGGTGGGTGCGGACCACCTCGGTGGGTGCGGACCGTTGGTCCGCACATAGGCTGCTGAAGATGGGTGGGTGCGGACCGTTGGTCCGCACATCGGCTGCTGAAGATGGGTGGGTGCGGACCGTTGGTCCGCACATCGGCTGCTGAAGATGGGTGGGTGCGGACCGTTGGTCCGCACATCGCCCCCCCATTTCACGCCCACACCGCAATAATGGGGGGCATCCCGCCCCCCGAGCCTGCATGTCCACCCGCGAATCCCGCTTCAGCCGCCTGTGGGCCCACGAAAAGGCCAGCTATGGCCTGCGCGTCTTCATCGCCCTGACCACCGCGCTGGGCGTGTGCTGGCACCTGGACGCGCTGCCGGCGCTGCCCGGCGTGTTCCTCGGCATCATCGCCAGCGCCATCGCCGAGACCGATGACAACTGGTGGGGCCGGACCAAGGCCGTGCTGCTGTCGCTGCTGTGCTTCTGCATCGCGGCCGCCTCGGTCATCTGGCTGTTCCCGCTGCCGTGGGTGTTCATCGGCGCATTGGCGCTGTCCACGTTCTGCCTGACCCTGCTGGGTGCGCTGGGCGAACGCTACGCATCCATCGCCCAGGCCACGGTGACCCTGGCCATCTACACCATGATCGGCCTGGAGCAGCACGGCGGCGCCGGCGACCTGACCCGCGCCGTGGAAGCGGCCAGCCACCTGCTGATCGGCGCGGTCTGGTACGGCCTGCTGTCGATCCTGTGGACCGCGCTGTTCGCCAACCGCCCGGTGCGCGAGCGCGTAGCCCGCCTGTACGTGGAACTGGGCCGCTACCTGCAGCTGAAGGCCACCCTGTTCGAGCCGGTGCGCGAAGCCGACCTGCAGCGCCGCCAGCTGGACCTGGCCGAACAGAACCGCCGCGTGGTCGGGGCACTGAACGAAGCCAAGGCCGCGATCCTCGCCCGCTTCGGCCGCTCCGGCCGGCCGGGCGTCAATTCCGGCCTGTACCTGCGCCTGTACTACATGGCGCAGGATTTCCACGAACGCGCCAGCTCCTCGCACTATCCCTACAGCGCGCTGGTCGATGCGTTCTTCCACAGCGATGTGCTGTACCGCTGCCAGCGCCTGCTCGACCTGCAGGGCCAGGCCTGCGCGCGCCTGGGCGAGGCGATCCGCCTGCGCCGCCCGTTCGTGTACGGCGAAAGCAACCAGCAGGCCGGCCGTGACCTGGCCGATGCGCTGGCCTACCTGCGTGACCAGCAGCGCCCGCAGTGGCAGCGCCTGCTCGGCTCGCTCGACCTGCTGGTGCACAACCTGCGCAGCATCGAGCGTCGCCTGCTCGATGCCGAGCGTTCCGAGGCCAGCCTGGACAACGTCGATACGCGCCTGCGCGACAGCAACCCGCATACCCTGCGCGAAATGGGCGTGCGCATCCGCCAGCAGCTCACGCCGGGCTCGGTGCTGTTCCGCCACGGCCTGCGCATGGCGGTGGCGCTGGTCGCCGGCTTCCTCGCCATCCGCCTGTTCGACGCGCAGCACGGCTCGTGGGTGCTGCTGACCATCGTCTTCGTGTGCCGGCCCAACTTCGGCGCCACCCGCCAGCGCCTGGCCCAGCGCGTGGTCGGCACCCTCGCCGGCCTGGTGCTGACCTGGGCGCTGCTGCAGCTGTTCCCGCAGCTGCACGTGCAGCTGCTGATCGCCCTGCTGTCGGCGCTGTTGTTCTTCTACAACCGCACCGACCGCTACCTGGTGGCCTCGGCGGCGATCACGGTGATGGCGCTGACCTGCTTCAACCTGATCGGCGATGGCTTCGTGCTGATCGTGCCGCGCATGGTCGACACGGTACTGGGCTGTGCCATCGCCGCGGCGGCTGCGTTCCTGATCCTGCCCGACTGGCAGGGCCGGCAGCTGCACCTGGTGCTGGCCCGCGTGCTGGACACGGCCTCGCGCTACCTCGATTCGGTGCTGGGCCAGTACCGCAGCGGCATGCGCGACGACCTCGCCTACCGCATCGCCCGCCGCGACATGCACAACGCCGACGCAGCGCTGTCCACGGCGCTGTCGAACATGCTGCGCGAGCCCGGCCACGTGCGCCGCAACCTCGATGCCGGCTTCCACTTCCTGGCCCTGTCCAACACGTTGCTCGGCCATCTGTCGGCGCTGGGCGCGCACCGCGACCAGGTGGACAGCTACGCGGGCGACCCGCTGGCCCTGGCCGCCGGTGAACGCGTGCGCAAGGCCCTGCAGCAGCTGGCCACCGCCCTGACTGCGCGGCAGCCGGTGAGCGAGGAGGACAACGATGCCGACCGCGCGGTGGCCGCCGAGCTGGAACAGATTGAAGAAGCGATGCCGCCGAAGCTGCAGCTGATCCGCACGCAGATGGCGCTGGTGCTGCGGCTGCTGCCGAAGGTGCGCGCGGCGGCGAACCAGGCGGTGGCGACGTTGACCTGAGGAGCCGTGCGGACCAACGGTCCGCACCTACCGGGGCTGTTCGTGCGGACCAACGGTCCGCACCTACCGGGGCTGTTCGTGCGGACCAACGGTCCGCACCTACCAATGCCGCACCATTGTGTTGCAGCTGGCGCTGCATCCCGATCACAGCGCCGGGTTGATACTGGTTCATCCCTCCGTTGCTGGATGTTCCCCATGAAGATCGAACTGGGCGGCCGCACTGCGCTGGTCACCGCTTCCACCGCCGGCATCGGCCTGGCCATCGCCGAGGGCCTGGCCACCGCCGGTGCCACGGTGGTCATCAACGGCCGCAGCGTCGACAGCACCGAGCGCGCACGCCAGCGCCTGCTGGCCGCCGTGCCCGGCGCCGAGGTGATCGGCGTGGCCGCCGACCTCTCCGACGCGGCCGGCGTGGAGACCCTGCTGGCCGGCCTGCCGAAGATCGACATCCTGGTCAACAACGCCGGCATCTTCGGCCCGCAGGACTTCTTCGACACCGACGACGCCACCTGGGAGCGCTACTGGCAGACCAACGTGATGTCCGGCGTGCGCCTGGCCCGCGCCCTGCTGCCGGCCATGGTCGATGCCGGTTGGGGCCGGGTACTGTTCATTTCCTCCGAATCGGCGCGCAACATTCCGGCCGACATGATCCATTACGGGGTCAGCAAGACCGCCCAGCTGTCGCTGTCGCGCGGCTTGGCCAAGCGCGTGGCCGGCAGCGGCGTCACCGTCAATGCGGTGCTGCCCGGCCCAACCCTGTCCGACGGCTTCGCGGCAATGTTCGAGGAAGAACGCGCACGCAGCGGCAAGCCGCTGGAGCAGATCGGCCGTGAATTCGTCATGGCCCACCGCCCCGCCTCGGTGATCCAGCGCGCGGCCACCGTCGAGGAAGTGGCCAACATGGTGGTCTACCTGGCGTCGGCGCAGGCCTCGGCCACGTCCGGCGCCGCCCTGCGCGTGGATGGTGGCGTGGTCGACGATATCGTGTGAGCGTTGGTGGGGTGGCTGAGGTGTGCGGACCAACGGTCCGCACCTACCGCATCCCTGCCTGACAGGCAGGGATGCTAGGCTGCGCCGGTCAAGGAGGTTACATGTCCGGTCACAACCAGTTTGCCCTGCTGCGCCAGCGCCGCTTCCTGCCGTTCTTCATCGTGCAGGCGCTGGGCGCCTTCAACGACAACGTGTACCGGCAAGCCATCATCGGCCTGTTGTTCTACCTGGGCGTATCGGACGAGCAGCGCTCGCTGTACACCACGCTGGCACCGGCCATCTTCATCCTGCCCTACTTCCTGTTCTCCGCCCTGGCCGGGCAGATCGCCGACAAACTGGAAAAATCGCGGCTGATCGTGATCACCACCACCATGGAGATCGTGATCATGTCGCTGGCGGCCATCGGCTTCATCACCGAGAACCTGCCCTTCCTGCTGGTGGCGCTGTTCTGCACCGGCATGCAGTCGACCCTGTTCGGGCCGGTCAAATATTCGGTGCTGCCCTCGGTGCTGAAGCCGGAGGAACTGACCGGCGGCAACGGCCTGGTCGAAATGGGCACCTCGATCTCGATCCTGTCCGGCATGATCATCGGCGGCTCGGTGTTCCTGCTGGCCGGCAGCCACGGCCCGGTCGTGGCGGCAACGGCGGTCATCGCGCTGGCGATCTGCGGCAACCTCGCCGCACGGATGATTCCGCGCGTCGATGCCGGCGATCCGGACCTGAAGATCAACTGGAACCCGCTGCCCGAGTCGCTGGTGGTGCTGCGCATGGCGCGGCAGCAGAAGGCGGTGCGCAACGCCATCCTCGGCGTGTCCTGGTTCTGGTTCGTCGGCACCGTGCTGACCTCGCAGCTGCCCAACTACGCATTGGTCAACCTCGGCGGCGAGCCCAAGCTGTACCTGTTCGCGCTGGCGCTGTTCTCGGTCGGCACCGGCATCGGCTCGCTGCTGTGCGAGAAGCTGTCGGCGCGCACGGTGGAAATCGGCCTGGTGCCGCTGGGCGCGTTCGGCATGACCGCCTTCCTGCTGGACCTGTACTTCGCCCGCACCGGCGAGGCGACCGTGCAGAACCTGGGCGTACTGGCCTTCCTGCAGCAGCCGGGCAGCGTGCGCATCGTCATCGACCTGATCGGCATCGGCCTGTTCACCGGCGTGTTCGTGGTGCCGCTGTTCGCGCTGATCCAGAGCCGCACGCCGAAGGCACAGATGTCGCGCGTGTTCGCTGCGCTGAACATCCAGAACTCCGGCTTCATCGTCGCTGCTGCACTGCTGTCGCTGGCCGCGCACCAGCTGCTGCACTGGTCCATTCCGCAGCAGTTCCTGGCCCTGGCCATCGCCAATGCCATCGTGGCGATCTACATCTTCACCATCGTCCCCGAATTCCTGATGCGCTTCCTCAGCTGGGTGATGGTGCGCACGCTGTACCGGCTGCGCCCGCACGGCATCGAAGCCAACGTGCCCGACGAAGGCGCCGCGCTGCTGGTCTGCAACCATGTCAGCTACATGGACGCGCTGATCCTGTCGGCGACGATCCCGCGCCCGGTGCGCTTCGTCATGTACTACAGGATCTTCAACATCCCGGTACTGAGCTGGATCTTCCGCACCGCCAAGGCCATTCCCATTGCCGGTGCACGCGAAGATCCGGCGCTGATGCAGCGCGCGTTCGACGAGATCGATGCAGCGTTGGCCGAAGGCGAACTGGTCTGCATCTTCCCCGAAGGTGCGCTGACCAAGGACGGCACGATGGCGCCGTTCAAATCCGGCGTGGAGAAGATCCTGGAGCGCCGTCCGGTGCCGGTGGTGCCGATGGCGCTGCGTGGCATGTGGTCAAGCATGTGGAGCCGGCGCGACACGCGCCTGGGCCGCATGCGCGTGCCGCGGCGTTTCCGCGCGACGGTGCAGGTGGTGGCCGCCGCGCCCGTGGATGGCCACAGCACCGATGCGCCGACGCTGGAAACGCAGGTCCGCGCCCTGCGCGGCGACCACGCGTGAGCCGCCATCCGGGCCCGTATTGCCGGGCCCGGACGACGGTTTCGGCACCGGCCCGCGATGGACGACCGGTGTCAGGTAGTGCCAAGATTGCGCGCCCACCCTCTTCAAGGAAAGATCCATGAGCACTCCGCAGCCGCCCATCGCGCCGCAGACGCCGGCAGCCCCGATCCCCACCTACATGACGCCGTCGATCATCCTGACGGTCGCATCGTTCATCGTCTGCTGCCTGTCGTGCGTCAGCATCGTGGGCATCGGCACCGGCATCGTGGCCATCGTCTTCGGCAGCAAGACCAGCAAGGCGCTGGCGGCAGGTGACATCACCGCTGCACAGGCCGCTTCGCGCAACGCCAAGATCTGGATGTGGGTGACCGCCGGCCTGCTCGCCCTGGGCTTCCTGGTCTGGATCATCTCGCTGGCGACGATGGGTGTCGGCGGCTACATGGAACAGATGCAGCAGTTCCAGCGCCAGCTGGAAAGCAGCCGCTGATGCATCGCCTCCAGCTCCCGCGCTGGAGCTGGCTCGCACTTCCGCCGGCGGTCGCACTCGCCGGCGGAGGCGCGTGGTTGCTGTACCGGATTGACCCCAGCGGCGTCGACAGCCCGTTCCCCGCCTGCGCCTTCCGTGCCGTCACCGGCTTCTACTGCGTCGGCTGCGGCGGCACCCGCTGCGCGCATGCACTGCTGCATGGCGACCTGGCCACGGCGTGGTCGATGAACCCGCTGCTGGTGATGCTGGTGGCCCTGCTGCCGCTGGCCATGGCCTGGTGGATGGGCTATCGCCCGCGCTGGCTGCAGCCGCTGATGCAGCTGCTGGGCAGACCCACGTTCTGGTTGATCCTGCTGCCCGCGTTCTGGATCGCGCGCAATCTTCCCTGGCCACCTTTCACGTCACTGGCGCCGCTGGCGGGATAGCAGGGGTCGGATGAAGGGGTCGGATCCCTTTGCGCAGCAAAGGGCTCTGACCCCATCCACGCAGAAGGCATCCACGCATGGCGTGGATCTACGTCACCCAGCCAGCAATCACCAGCAGCGCCAGCACTGCCAGCCACAGCAGCAGCATCCGCCACACCAGGCTCATCGCATCGCGCAGGTCCGGCAGCCGCTGCCACACCGGCAACAGGCCCGCATCGGTGTAGTCATGCGCTTCTTCGCGCAGCTCGGCATTCACGCTGGCCCGCGCCACCGCACCGAGGAAGCCGATGTCACCGGCCAGTCGCTCGCCATGGGCCTGACGCCATGCCTTCCACGCCGTGTCGAAGTTGCCGACCAGCGCCATCGAGAATGCCATCAGCTGGGCCACCGGCCATTCGATCCAGGCCAGCAGGCGCTGCGCCAGCGCCAGCGGCTCCACCGGTACCCGCGCGCGCATCGGGCTCTCGGCCGTCAGCGCCAGCAGGCGATAGCCCAGGGCACCGACCGGGCCCAGCAGCAGGAACCAGAACAGCACCGCGAACCAGCGCCGCAGTGCGTTGAGAACGGTCGCCTCGACCAGCGAGGGCACGTCCTCGCGCAGGCTGCCACCGGCGGCCTGCAGGTGCCGCACCGCCGCCTGCCGGCTCGCCGCGTCGTCGGCGTCGATGATCGCTTCGATATCGCGGTCCAGATCGCGCGGGCCCCAGCACCAGGCCAGCACCGCCACGCCCAGCAGCAGGCCGGGCAGGCCGAACAGCACCCCGCGCAGCAGCCAGGCCAGCAGGGCCATCAGCAACAGCGGCGGCACGATCGCCAGCGCCACGCCGGCCGCTCCCTGCCATGCCCGTCCGCCATGCCCGTCCAACCAGCCCAGCCAGCGCCGGAAGCCGTCGAAACGGCGCAGCGAGGCGGCAGCGGCCGGGGCAACGTGGCCCAGGGCCAGCGCCACCAACACGGCGACCAGGGTGGTGAACATGGCAGGTCTCCCTACGAACAAGCGTTCTGCGCCGCTACCTTACCTGTCGCAGCGGCGCGTTCAGCGGTGAACCGGACTGTAACCCGACGCGTGTTCAGGTGGCGGCAATGCTGCCGCCCGCGCACGCCGGCACAGCCGCAGGGATCAGCCCTGCTGCTGCCGGTACCAGTGTTCGATCAGGCCGCGCGAGATCGAGATCGGCGGCGACAGGCGGATGCCTTCACCATCGTCCTCGACATCACGCGCCAGCGCCGCCCCCACCTCTTCGGCGGTGAACCAGCGTGCGTCTTCCAGCTCGCCATCGACGGTCGGCACGTCGTCCTGCGCCTGCGCGCGGAAACCCACCATCAACGCGCCGGGGAACGGCCACGGCTGCGAGCCCAGGTACTGGCAGGACGTCACCCGCACCTTGCTCTCCTCATGCACCTCGCGCGCGACGGTCTGCTCGAAGGTCTCGCCAGGTTCGACGAAGCCGGCCAACACCGAATAGCGGCGCGGCGCCCAGTTGGACTGGCGGCCCAGCAGCAGGCGGCCCTGGTTTTCCACGGCCACGATCACCGCCGGGTCGACGCGCGGGTAATGCTCGGTGGCGCACTGCGCGCAGCGGCCGACGAAGCCGCCGCGGGCGAAGGCCACCGCACCACCGCACACGCCGCAGAAGCGCGTGCGCGAATGCCAGTAGGACATGCCGCGGGCATAGCTGAAGGCGGTGGCTTCGGCCACGCTCCACAGCAGCGCGGCCTGGCGCAGGTCGAGTCGGCGCGGTGCGCTCTGGGTGACGTTGGCAGCTTCGACGGAGAACCAGGCCTGGCCCGCGCGCAGGCCGAGGAAGATGGCCGAACCGGGGCCACCGCCGATGTCGGCGCCGGTCAGCGCGACCGGCTGGTCGTCATCACCGGTGAAGGCGGTGCCGTCCTGGTCCAGGACAAGAATGCGCGCATCCGGCCACAGGCGTGCCAGGGCATCGGCATCATCGCGCAGGGCATCGGCGCGCTCGAGCGGCTCCGCCACGAAGGCGAAACCGGAAAGCGGCGAAGGAGTATTGGGCATCCGACAAGCCTGCCGCCAATTGCCGCAGGTGGCAAGGTCGGGGATGTGCGCAATCAGTCGGCGTTGCGCACAACGGTGGCGCAGGGCATCGGCCCCGCGCCCGGCATTACATGCTGAAGCTGCTGCCGCAGCCGCAGGTGGTCTTCGCGTTCGGGTTGCGGATCACGAACTGCGCACCGGTCAGGCTCTCGGTGTAATCCACCTCGGCGCCCATCAGGTACTGCAGGCTGAGTGGGTCGACCAGCAGGGTGACCCCGCTGGTCTGCACCGCCAGGTCGTCCTCGGCGCGGTTCTCGTCGAACTCGAACCCGTACTGGAACCCGGAACAGCCACCGCCCTCGATGTACACGCGCAAAGACAGGTCGGGGTTGCCCTCGTCCTGGATCAGTTCCTTCACCTTGGCCGCGGCCGATTCGGTGAAGTTCAGCGGCCGCTCCAGCGACTGGTAGTCGGGAGCGGCGGCCGGCGTGGCGCCGGGCAGGGAAACTAGCGTGCTCATGGCCTCAGCATGGGGGTGCCGGGGATGGCTTTCAAGCCATCGCCTCGGCCAGCTTGCGGCGCGCGGCGGTGCCGCCCTTGCCTTCGGCCGCTTCGCCCTCGCCTTCCGGCGCCGGCAGGGCCGCAACCGGGCTGCTGGCGTGGATCAGGCGGCCATTCAGCTGGGCGCCCGCGTTCATTTCCACCACCTGGTAGTGGACGTTGCCGTTCACCCGCGCGCTCGGGGTCAGTTCCACCTTTTCGGTGGCGTGCACGTCACCGTCCAGGCGGCCGCTGATGACCACCACCTGGGCGCGGATCTCGCCCTCGATGACGCCATGCTCGGCCAGGGTCAACGTCGCGCCGCTGGCGCCTTCCTGGGCGATCACCTTGCCATGGATGCGGCCTTCCACATACAGGCCACCACTGAATTCCACATCACCGCGGATCACCACCTGGTTGCCGATCAGGGCATCCACCACCAACTGGCCATCACGGCTGGATTTGCTGTTTCCGAACATCTGCCTACTCCCCTTTGCTGGCCGGTGCGCCGGCCTGTTTCCAGTCGAATACCTGCGTGGTGCCCCCTGCACCACTCCCCAGTGTCACCCTCACCCGTTGCGGGGTGAAGTCCGTCGGCAGCATCACACTGCCGGTAAGCTGCTGGAAGTACCGGAAGGAGTAATCCTGTCCCGGCACCTTGCTGCGCTGGTGCAGCTCATCCCAGCTGATCGTGGCCAGCTTGCCGTTCTTCACGCCTTCCACGGTGAAGCGCATCTGCCCCTGGCTGATGGCCCCGCGGTTGAGGTTCTGGGTCAGCACCACGGCGTACTGCCAGGTGCCAGCCGATTCGGCGCTGAACTCGATCGAATGGGTGTTCAGGCCCTTGCGCTGGCTGGTCGAGCCGACCAGGCGCTCATAGAAGGCCACGTCGGCGCGCAGGCCGGCGATCTCTTCATCGCGCTCGGCCAGCGAGGACTGCACCTCGGTGTTGGCGGCGCGGCTGATGCGGTCGGAGGCTTCCAGCGTGGCCTGCTTCTGGCGCAGCTCGGTCAGCTGCGACTGCACCGTGTCGGCGCGCTTCTCGGCGGCCTGCAGGCGCTGCCCCTGGGCATCGCGCGGCGCGCCCAGCCAGCAGCCGCCCAGCACCGCCAGCACCAGGCTGAGCAGCCAGATGCCACCGATGACCAGCAGGCGGCGACGGTCGAGCGGCTGCGGCTTGGAACCGGGCAGTCGGACCTGTACGCGCATGGATGGGCGGTTGTTCATGGGTAGTCTCCGTGGACTCGCAATGGCGACACCAGCACGGCCCCTGTAGCAAACGACGGGCTAGTGTATGACAGGAACGGGGGCTTTCCCCGGTGCCGGCCGCCAGGGGCCGGTGGTGTTCAGCCACGTCATCGTCGATAGTGTGGCACCCCGCACAGTTCCGTCGCCGGAGCCCCCCGCCATGACCGAAGCCCACCTGTTCGTGATCGGCATCCTGCTGGCCTGGCTGGCCGGCATCCGCGTCTACCTCACCGTGTTCGGCGTCGGCCTGGCCGGCCTGCTCGGCTGGGTCGACCTGCCCCCGGCCCTGCAGGCCACCGAATCGTGGTGGGTGCTGGGCACCTCGGCGGCGCTGGCCATTGCCGAATTCTTCGCCGACAAGATCCCCGGGGTCGATTCCATCTGGGATCTCATCCACACCCTGGCGCGGGTACCGGCGGGCGCCTTCCTGGCTGCCGCCACGCTCTCGCCCGATGGTCAGCTCGGCACCGGCACCCTGCTGGCCGGCGCCGGCGTCGCCTTGGCCAGCCACGGCCTGAAGGCCGGCACCCGTGCCCTGCTCAACACCTCGCCGGAACCGGCCAGCAACTGGGTCGCCTCTGTCGCCGAGGACACCGTGGTGGTCGGCGGCCTGGCGCTGGCACTGGCCCATCCCTGGATCGCCCTGGTCGTGGTGCTGGCCTGCAGCCTGGCCGGCGCCCTGCTGGTGTGGCTGGTCTGGCGCACGTTGTGGAAGGGCGTGCGATGGCTTGCACGCGCTGGCGGTACGGCCGCATCAGGCCAGCCGCGCACCGGTTGAACGTCGGGCTTGGCGCATAATGGCGGCGAACACCAGGAGCTGTGATGTCCGCAAATGAATCCCCCGCGGGCGCACGCCCCGGACGCGCTGAAACCCCACCGGCCGATCATTGGCAGCGCTGGGCAAACACCTCGCCCGCCGCTGCGCCCACGCTTGTCGCGGTCTCCTCCGCACCGGCCGATGCGGGCGGCAGCCTGGGCACGCCGCCGCCGCTGCCATCCGCACCGATGGACGCAGGCAACGGCAACGATGCACCCGCCGCCTCGGACTCGCCGTACCGCGTGCTGATCGTCGAAGACGACCGTGCCCAGGCCCTGTTCGCGCAGAGCGTGCTGCACGGTGCCGGCATGCAGGCCGAGGTGCTGTCCGATGCCGATGGCGTGCAGCAGGCGATCCGCGAACTGCGCCCCGACCTGATCCTGATGGACCTGCACCTGCCGGGCCTGGATGGCATGCGCCTGACCGCGATGATCCGCCAGCAGCCGGGCATGCAGCTGCTGCCGATCGTCTTCCTCAGCGGCGACCCGGACCCGGAGCGCCAGTTCGAAGTGCTCGACAGCGGCGCCGATGATTACCTGAGCAAACCGATCCGCCCGCGCCACCTGATCGCGGCCGTGGCCAACCGCATCCGCCGCGCCCGCGCGCAGGCCGCCACCCTGCCCGGCGCCAGCGGTGCACCGGCCACCAGCAACCCGGAAACCGGCCTGCCGACCCGCCACCACGTGCTGCAGCAGCTCAGCACGGCGCTGGAGCAGCGCGACCGAGGTGGCGTGTTCTTCGTGGAGATCTCCAGCGCGCTGGGCCTGCGCGAGCGCTATGGCTATGCCGCCTTCGAGCGGCTGATGGTGCAGGCCGGCCAGCGCCTGGCCGAAGCCGGCCACCCGCACCTGCTGGCACGCCTGAACGACAACAGCTTCCTGCTGCTGGCCCGCGGCGCCGACGAGGAAAGCCTGGAAGGCATCGCCGCCGCACTGCGCGAGCAGCTGTCCGCGCGCGCCTTCGTCATCCGCGACGATGAATCGGTGCACCTGCGTGGCGTGGTCGGCTATGCGCCGCTGTCGCCGGGCTTCGACGATGCCAACAGCGCGCTGGAAGCCATCGAGCGCACCACCCTGCAGGCCCGCCTGCTGACCGCCGGCGTGGCCGGCCACGTGCATCGCCAGGCGGTGACCGAGCAGGAACACCTGGCCCTGCTGGAAGGCCAGTTGGAACTGGCCTACCAGCCGATCGTAGCCGTGGCAGGCGGCGATACCGCGCAGTACCAGCTGCTGCTGCGCCTGCGCCAGGCCGATGGCACCGTACTCACCGCCGGCCAGGTCATTCCGGCTGCCGAAGCCGCGGGCCGCATCGCCGATCTGGACCAGCAGGTGCTGGAACATGCGATGGGCCTGCTCGACCTGTACCGCCACGCGACCCAGCCGCTGAACCTGTTCGTCTCGCAGTCGCTGCGCACGCTGCAGCGCGATGCGTTCGCCGACTGGCTGCTGGAATCGCTGCAGCAGCGCGACCTGCCCGGCACCGCACTGGTGATCGACGTGCGCCTGCCCGACGCGCTCATCCACACCGTGCCGCTGCAGCAGTTCTGCCAGCGCATGGCCAGTGCCGGCGTGCGTTTCTGCCTGAGCCAGTTCGAGCCGGGCAGCGAAGCCGATGCCCTGCTCACCCAGCTGCCGCTGTCGTTCGTGCGCATGGCCGCGCGCTTCTCCAGCAGCCACTCCAACCCGGGCACCCGCGAGGAACTGCGTCGGGCGATCGATCGCGCGCATGCCGCAGGCCTGCAGATCATCGGCCAGCAGATCGAGGATCCGCAGGCAGCGGCGGCGATGTGGGTCGGCGGCGTGGACTACATCCAGGGCAACATGGTGCAGTCGGCGGGCAGCGACCTGAACTTCGACTTCCACAACGCGGTGCTCTGAGTGCCGCTGACGGTCGCGCTGCTGGCAGCTCTGGTGCTGGCCGCCAGCGTGGCGCTGGCACTTGGCCTGCGCCTGCGCCAACGCGGCCAGGCGCTGGCGGCCCTGCAGCGCGAACGCACCGTGCTGACCAGCGAGCGCGACCAGCTGCGCCGTACCACCGAGCGCCAGGGCCAGCTGGAACAGCAGCTGCTGCAGGCCAAGCAGGCCGCCGAGGCGGCCGCGCTGGCCAAGGGCGAGTTCCTGGCCACCATGAGCCACGAGATCCGCACGCCGCTCAACGGCATCCTGCCAATGCTCGAGCTGATCGCACGCGGGCCCCTGGGCGAGGATCAGCGGCAGATGCTGGCCACCGCATCGGTCAGCTCGCAGCAGCTGCTGCGCATCGTCGATGACATCCTCGATTACTCGCGCCTGGAAGCGCAGGCCCTGGAACTGGAGATCACCAGCTTCAACCTGCGCGAGCTGTTGGACGGCGTGGTGCAGCTGCTGCAGCGCGCTGCCGAATCGAAGGGCCTGGTGCTCGCCCTGCAGCTGGACCCGGCCGTGCGCCTGCCGGTGCGTGGCGACCCGGTGCGCCTGCGCCAGGTACTGACCAACCTGCTGGCCAATGCGATCAAGTTCACCGCGCGCGGCCAGGTGCAGCTGCGCGTGCAGCGCCTGGGCGAAGGCCCGGCCCAGCACCAGCTGCGGTTTGAAGTGGTCGACACCGGCATCGGCATCGACGCCACCCTGCAGTCACGGCTGTTCCAGTCCTTCAGCCAGGCCGATGCATCGACCACCCGCCTGTACGGCGGCACCGGCTTGGGCCTGGCCATCTGCAAGCGCATCATCGACCTGATGCACGGCCAGATCGGCGTGCAGTCCAGGCCCGGCCAGGGCGCCACGTTCTGGTTCGAGATTCCACTGCTGAAGATCCCCGGCGACCTGCCGGCACTGGCGCGCGCGCCGTCGCCGCTGCTGCTGCACAGTGCCGATGTGGCGCTGCAGGCGCGCGTGGAGCGCATCGCTGCCCACCACGGGCTGCCGGTGCAGGTGCTGGCCGAGCGCGATGTGCTGCTGGAGCGCCTGCGCGCTGCCCCACGCCCGGGCCAGCCGAGCCCGGCGTGGCTGCTGGTGGATGCCCGCTCGCGCCGTGGCGGCGAAGCGACGCTGCTGCGTACGCTGGCCGAGCGCGGCGCGGACGACACGCTGCAGGTGCTGTGGCTGCAGGACGAGCCCGCCCCCGCACAGGCCCGCCAGCAACAGCTGCCGGCCAGTTTCAACGACGCCCACCTGCATGCCGTGCTGGCCGCGCCCACCGCCAGCGTGCGACCGGCAGCCCTGCTGGCCACCGCCGAACGCGGCCAGGCACCGGCCACGCTGCCGCCGCTGGATCTGCGCGTGCTGCTGGTGGAGGACAACGCGGTCAACCGCATGGTGGCCGAACAGCTGCTGCGGGTCTTCCAGTGCGACGTGCGCAACGCCGCCGACGGCGAGCAGGCCCTGCTGGCGCTGGGCGAGGGCGGCATCGATGTGGTGCTGATGGATTGCCAGATGCCGGTACTGGATGGCTATGCCGCCACCCGCCAGTGGCGCAGCGAGGAAGCGGCACATGGCCGCGCGCGTCTGCCGATCATCGCCATGACCGCCAATGCCATGGCCGGCGACCGCGAGCGCTGCCTGCAGGCCGGCATGGATGATTACCTGTCCAAACCGATCAACCGCGAAACCCTGCATGCGCTGCTGCAGCGCTGGGGCGAAGCGCCTGTTGTTGTCGACTGCCACGATGCTTCCGAAGCCGTAGAGTCGAGCTTGCTCGACTGTCGTCATGCCGAAAACAGTCGAGCAAGCTCGACTCTACTGGACAACGAAGGTCGGCCAGGCGGGACACCTCCCGCGCCCGACGCGGACACTCCGCCGCAGCCGGTGCTGGACCGCAGCGTGCTTGAGGAACTGCAGGATGTGATCGGCCCGGCCGCACTGCAGATCGTCGCCGTGTTCCTCGAGGATGCTCCGGCACTCGTGCAGGCCCTGCAGCAGGCAGCACAGGCCAACGACATCGAGCGCCTGCAGGCGCTGTCGCACACCCTCAAATCATCCAGCGCCAATGTCGGCGCACTGTCACTGTCGGCGGTGGCCCGGCGCATCGAGCACGAAGCCCGCGCGGGCAGCCTGCAGCGCCCCGCGGTGGCGGTGGCGCTGCTGGTGGCCGAGTTCGCCCGCGCACGCGTGGCGTTGACCGGCTACTTGGCCCAGGAGCGGTAGCGTCGAACTTGCGCGACTACCGCTTTGTAGAGTCGAGCCATGCTCGACTGCTGTTGGAAGACGCAGTCGAGCAAGCTCGACGCTACCCGCAGCGCCGCTGGATCAGTCTTCCAGCTTGCTCAGCAGGTACTTCGGCTCGCCGATGCGCTCGACCAGGTCCAGCTGGGTTTCCAGCCAATCGATGTGCTCTTCCTCTGCATCGAGGATGCTGGTGAACAACGAACGGCTCACGTAGTCGCCCACCGAGTCGGCATGCGCCACGGCGTTGCGCAGCACCGCCACGGCGTCCTGCTCCAGCGAGAGATCACACTGCAGCATCTCCGGCGGGTTCTCGCCGATGCGCAGCTTGCCCAGCGCCTGGAAGTTCGGCAGGCCTTCGAGGAACAGGATGCGATCGGACAGCGCGTCGGCGCGCTTCATCGCATGGATCGATTCCTTGTATTCGTACTCGGCCAGTTCCTTGATGCCCCAGTTCTTGAACATCTTGGCGTGCAGGAAGTACTGGTTGATCGCGGTCAGCTCGTTGAAGAGGACCTTGTTGAGGAATTCGATGACCTTGGTGTCGCCCTTCATGGGAATGCTCCTGCACGCTGAAAACGCAGGCACTGTATCGCTTTGAGGGCGCGCGTGAAGGAACGCGAATCGTGCGCATTGGCCTGTGCGGCCAGCGGCGGAACGTCAGAGACGCGGCGTCATAGCGCCGCGGGGTACGGCTCAGGCAGCCTGCAGGCCGAGAACGGGCAGCGGCAGGTCGTGGGTGGCCAGTGCCTTGGCCAGCAGATCGCCGGCCATGTCCAGGCAGGAACCGCAGGTCGCGCCGCAACCGGTACGCATGGTCAGCTCGCCCACCGTGGTGACGCCATGGCTGGCGGCCTCGCGGATCTGGTGGTCGGTGACTCCGTTGCAGATGCAGACGTACACAGGCGGGAACCGGGCTGACAGGCCAGAAGCGGCCTGGTGCCCATTCCAATGGAAACGAGAATGGTTGTCAATCAGAGACCTGAACCATTCTCGCTACCGTTCATCCACTCAGCCGGAAGGCCCGTCGCCCTGCACCTTGCGGGGCCAGTAGCCCTTGCTGCGCGGGCGCTTGCGCGGGCGGTCGTGGCCTGCGGTATTGCCCGGCATCCAGGCCTCGGCGGCGGTCTTGGGCATGGCGGTCACGCCCTGCCCGGCCACGCCGCGCGCCAGAGGCGCCAGGTGGCGCAAGGCACGCGCATAGACCCCACGCTTGAACATCACCACGTGCTCGACCGGGTACCAGAAATCGACCCAGCGCCAGTTGTCGAACTCGGGCGAGTCGGTATGGTCCAGCCGCACATGCGATTCATCGCCGGTGAGGCGCAGCAGGAACCAGACCTGCTTCTGGCCGATGCAGACCTGCCGCTCGTTACGGCGGATGGCCCGGGCCGGCAGCTTGTAGCGCAGCCAACCCGGTGTCGCCCCCAGCACTTCTACGTGCTCGGGCAGCAGGCCGGTCTCTTCCTGCAATTCACGATACATGGCCTCGACCGGGGTCTCGTCGGTGTTCATGCCACCCTGCGGGAACTGCCAGCCATCCCGGCGCACACGTCGTGCCCAGAACACCTGCCCGTCCTGCCGCATCAGCACGATGCCGACGTTCGGTCGATAGCCGTCCGGATCGATCACGATGCGGACTCCTAAGAAAATCTACTGGTCGGGACTATCCCATGCCGTCTGTCGGCCCACAAGCTCGGCACAAAAGTGTTGACAGGCCCGATACACATGAGCAGAATAGCGGGCTCACCAAGGCTATGTAGCTCAGCCGGTTAGAGCACAGCACTCATAATGCTGGGGTCGGTGGTTCGAGTCCACCCATAGCCACCACACTGAAAATCAAGTTGTTTTTCAGTGTGAAAAGTGAGAAAATAGTTTCACGTTACATTGCCCCTTAGCCAAGCGGTAAGGCACCTGACTCTGACTCAGGCATCGGTGGTTCGAATCCATCAGGGGCAGCCAAATAAAAAAGCAAAAAGCCAGATCGAAAGATCTGGCTTTTTGCTTTTTTATTTGGTCGCGCATTCCACCTTATCCCCGCGCCTGTCGGCGCGCCCCCTTGAACATCAAGGTGGCTCCCCTCCAGAGAGAACCCCGGGGTCGGACATGCAAAAAGACGGGTAGTGCCGGCCGCTGGCCGGCAATGTGGAAGTGCATGTTCGCAAAACGACAAAAGCCCGGCCGAAGCCGGGCTTTTGCTTTTCCAACCAGCGGGCTCCCGAAGAAGCCCAACCCGGCGCGATGGATCAGCGTCCGGGGTCGGATCCTTTTCCGCAGGAAAAGGTTCTGACCCCACCCGCCCGACATCCGGATCCACGGGTAGTGCCGGCCGCTGGCCGGCAACCACGAAATACCCGATCCCAAAACGACAAAAGCCCGGCCGAAGCCGGGCTTTTGCTTTTCCAGCCAGCGGGCCCCCGAGGGAGCCCAACCAGGCGCGATGGATCAGCGCTTGGAGAACTGGGTGGCGCGGCGGGCCTTGTGCAGACCGACCTTCTTACGCTCGACTTCACGGGCGTCACGGGTCATGAAGCCAGCCTTGCGCAGCTCGGACTTCAGGGTCTCGTCGTACTCGACCAGAGCACGGGCGATGCCCAGACGGATCGCACCGGCCTGGCCGGTGGTGCCGCCGCCAGCGGCGGTGACCAGGATGTCGAAGCTTTCGGTGTTCTTGGTCAGCTCGAGCGGCTGGCGCACGATCATGCGCGCGGTCTCACGACCGAAGAACTCGTCCAGCGGACGGCCATTGACGGTGATGTTGCCCGAACCCTTGCGCAGGAAAACGCGAGCGGTGGAGGACTTGCGGCGGCCAGTGCCGTAGTTTTGAGTGATAGCCATGATTAGATATCCAGAACCTGCGGCTGCTGTGCGGCGTGCGGATGCTCAGTGCCGGCGTAGACCTTGAGCTTGCGGTACATCTGGCGACCCAGCGGGCCCTTCGGCAGCATGCCCTTCACGGCGATCTCGATCACGCGCTCCGGGTGGCGCTCCAGCGCCTGTGCCAGGGATTCGGTCTTCAGGTTGCCGATGTAACCGGTGAAACGGTGATACATCTTGTCCTGCAGCTTCTTGCCGGTGACGGCAATCTTTTCTGCATTGATGACGACCAGGTAGTCGCCGGTATCAACGTGGGGGGTGTAGACCGGCTTGTGCTTGCCGCGCAGACGGCGGGCCAGCTCGGTGGCGAGACGGCCCAGGGTCTTGCCCTCGGCGTCGACGAGGTACCAGTCGCGCTGGACGGTCTCGTTCTTGGCAGTGAAAGTGCTCATGAAGAACTCTAGGTTAGGTCGGGCTCATTGCGGCGAAAGGCTCGCCGGAACTCTGCCACGCGTTGTGAAAAGGTGAAGCGTAAGAGGCGGGATTGTACTCACCCTGGCGGCCCGGTGCAAGCCAGACCCTGTGCCGGGTTGGCAGGGGGCCGGGGCCGGGCGAGAATCGGGGGTCCCCCGCCCCACCCATGCCGCCATGACCGTGCTCCGCCAGACCACCCCGCTGGACCACCTGCTGACCGAGGCGCAGCGCGCCCTGGACACGGTGTTCGGCAACCCGCCGGCATCGCGCCCCTACCCGGCCGCCGATACCGATGAGCCGGGCATGGACACGGCACAGCGCCGCCACGCGGCGGGCCTGATGCGGATCAACCACGTCGGCGAGGTCTGCGCGCAGGGCCTGTACTTCGGCCAGGCCGCGGTCGCCCGCGACCCGTCCACCCGCGAGCACCTGCTGGAAGCGGCCCAGGAAGAGACCGACCACCTGGCCTGGTGCGCCACCCGGCTGGGCGAGCTGGACAGCCGCCCCAGCCTGTTCAACCCGCTCTGGTATGCCGGCAGCTACACCATCGGCACCCTGGCCGGGCTGCGCGGCGACGGCTGGAACCTGGGCTTCGTGGTCGAAACCGAACGCCAGGTGGAAGCGCACCTGGACGAGCACCTTGTCGACCTGCCCGCGGGCGACCTGCGCAGCCGCGCGGTCATCCGGGTGATGAAGGAAGACGAAGCCCGCCACGCTGAGCACGCCGAACAGGCCGGCGCCCGCCGCCTGCCGTTCCCGATCCCGGGCGCGATGGCGCTGGCATCGAAGGTGATGAAGCACATCGCTTACCGCATTTGAACGGCCGCCCCCACCAACGGTGGGGGCCTACCAAAGAGGTGCGCCGAGACCCCGACGGCGGGGCCCGCCCAAGGTGCGGCGGTGCCCGACGGTAGGGCCCGACCGTTGGTCGGGCCGCCTTAGTTCGGCGAGACCAGCTTCAGGCCGATCACGCCGGCCACGATCAGGCCCACGCAGGCCAGGCGCGCCGGCGAGGCGCTGTCGTTGAACAGGAAGATGCCCAGCACCGCCACGCCCATGGCGCCGATACCGGTCCAGATGGCGTAGGCCGTGCCGACCGGAATGGACTTCATCGCCTGGCTCATCAGGAACAGGCTGATCAGCGCCGCCACCACGGTGGCGACGGTGGGCAGCGGCTTGCTGAAGCCTTCGGAGTACTTCATTCCGAGCGCGAAGCCGATTTCGAACAGGCCGGCCAGCAGCAGGTAGATCCAGGGCATGAGTGGGGGCTCCTCACCTTGTTGAAGAAAAACAAAACGGCCCGGTGTTTTCACACCGGGCCGTGGGTCGGTACATCACCGTGGAACTGGAAACTGCGCAAAAACCGCGTTCCACGGGGCGGGTCGTCCCGCCTGGGTGGCGATGCCAGGGGCATCGCGCACGGGTCTTACTCGGACAGGTTGCGGCCGTGGAACAGCTCTTCGATCTCGCGCTTGAGCAGCGCTTCGATCTTCATGCGTTCCTTGAACGACAGGTTCTTGGCCTTTTCCTCGAACAGGTACTGGTCCAGGTCGAAGTCCTTCAGGTGCATCTTCGTGTGGAAGATGTTTTCCTGGTAGACATTGACGTCGAACATCTCGTAACGCGACTTGATGTTCTTGGCCAGGAAGTTCTGGATCGAGTTGATCTTGTGATCGATGTAGTGCTTCTTGCCCTTCACATCGCGGGTGAAGCCACGGACGCGGTAGTCCATGATCACGATGTCCGATTCCAGGCTCTCGATCAGGTAGTTCAGGGCCTTCAGCGGCGAAATGACGCCACAGGTGGCCACGTCGATGTCAGCGCGGAACGTCGCGATACCTTCCTGCGGATGGGTCTCCGGGTAGGTGTGGACAGTGATGTGGCTCTTGTCCATGTGCGCGACCACGGCATCGGAGATCAGCTCCTTGCCGGCCTGCTTCTTGTCGATCACCGGCTCTTCGGAGATCAGGATCGTCACCGAGGCACCCTGCGGATCGTAGTCCTGGCGGGCCACGTTCAGGATGTTCGCGCCGATGATCTCGGCGACATCGGTCAAGATTTGAGTCAGCCTGTCGGCGTTGTACTCTTCATCGATGTATTCAATGTAACGCTGACGCTCCTCTTCGGTGCGCGCGTAACACACGTCATAGATGTTGAAGCTCAGCGCCTTGGTGAGGTTGTTGAAACCCTGCAGCCTCAGGCGAGGCAACGGCTTGACCACGGCGGTCGATTCCTGTGTAAGAAGGGAAAGAGTGAATTATGGGGCAAAGTGTCCCCGGGGGGAACGTGAAGAGCTCACGACTCTGGCACACTATTTGCCCTTAACAGGAGCGCTGGTTAAGCTCCGCCATCGATCCTGTGAATCCGTTCATGCGCAGAGGGAGCGCCCCTATCGTGTCAACCGTGCGCCTAGCTAGCAGCCCATTGGCCTTGGACATCGCCACAATCGACCGCTTTCTGGCTCACAGCCACAGGCGGCGGTACCCCACCCGGACTGACGTCTTCCGCCCTGGAGACCCGGCGGGGACCCTGTATTACGTCATCAGCGGCTCGGTTTCGATCATGGCCGAGGAAGATGACGACCGCGAGCTGGTGCTGGGCTATTTCGGCGCAGGCGAGTTCGTCGGTGAGATGGGCCTGTTCGTGGAGTCGGACCGCCGCGAGGTGATCCTGCGCACGCGCACCGCCTGTGAACTGGCTGAGATCAGCTACGAGCGCCTGCACCAGCTGTTCCTGGGCCCGCTCTCGGCCGATGCCCCGCGCCTGCTGTACGCGCTGGGCCAGCAGATCTCCAAGCGCCTGCTCGATACCAGCCGCAAGGCCAGCCGCCTGGCGTTCCTGGACGTGACCGACCGCATCGTGCGCACCCTGCACGATCTGGCCCAGGAGCCGGAATCGATGAGCCACCCGCAGGGCAGCCAGCTGCGCGTCTCGCGCCAGGAACTGGCGCGCCTGGTCGGCTGCTCGCGTGAAATGGCCGGCCGCGTGCTGAAGAAGCTGCAGACCGACGGCCTGCTGCATGCCCGCGGCAAGACCGTGGTGCTGTACGGCACCCGTTGATCGATGCGTGTCTGCCGGGCATCGCCCGGCGGCTCCGCGGACGTGCGACCTGCCATCGCACGCCCCGCACACGCGCATCCGCTAGGCTCGGTGCATGGAACTGAGCAGCGAGTTCTGGTGGTTCATCCTCATCGGCCTCGGCGCACAGCTGGTCGACGGCGCGCTGGGCATGGCCTTCGGCCTGGTGTCATCGTCGGTGATGCTGGCGATGGGCATCCCGCCGGCGCAGGCCAGTGCGGCCATCCACACCGCCGAAGTGTTCACCACCGGCGCCTCGGGCGTGTCGCATCTGGTCGCCGGCAATGTCGATAAACGCCTGTTCTTCCGCCTCGCCATTCCCGGCGCGGTGGGCGGTGCGGTGGGCGCCTACGGGCTGACCCAACTGCCGGGCGAAGTCATACGCCCGCTCATCTACCTCTACCTGCTGGTACTGGCCATCATCATCCTTGCGCGTGCGGCCGGGCGGCTGATGCCCAAGGGCGAGGTCAAGCGGGTGCCCGTGCTGGGCTTCGTGGCCGGCTTCCTCGATGCCAGCGGCGGCGGTGGCTGGGGCCCGGTGGCGACCTCCACCCTGCTCGCCCGGGGCGGCCAGGCACGCACCACCATCGGCACGGTGAACGCGTCCGAGTTCGTGGTGACCCTGACGGTGTCGGCCACCTTCCTGATGTCGATGGGCCTGCATCACCTGCAGATCGTGGCCGGCCTGCTGATCGGCGGCATGATGGCCGCACCGGTGGCGGCGCTGCTGGTGAAGCGGCTGAAGGAGCGCTGGGTGCTGGTGGCGGTGGGCGTGCTGGTGCTGGCCATCAGCCTGTTCCAGATCGGCCATGCGTTGACCGGGTACCTGGGGCGCTGAGCGTGCGCCCTGTTTGCCGGCCAGCGGCCGGCACTACCGGGTAGTGCCGGCCGCTGGCCGGCAGATCCGTCATCGTGCGGTGGGGTCAGATCCCCGAAGGGGCTCTGACCCCGCCCGGACTAGGCCTTCTCGCCGCCGCGGTCCACGCAGCCCCAGTTGAGGATGCGGGTGCCGGCCGGCAGCACTCGGCGGAAGAACTCCACCTTGCCCGGCTTCGGGTTCACCACCACCGGGGCCTTGGCCGCCAGCAGCAGCGGCAGGTCGGCGGTGCTGTCCGAATAGGCGATGTCGATCTGCCCATAGCCGCGCTCGCGCAGCATGCGCATCTTTTCTTCGTTGTGGCAGTGGCGGGTCGGGCCCACACCGCCCAGGCGCGGGCCGACCTCGGTGCCGATCACCGGCACGTCCTGGTGGGCCACGAAGCCGAGGATGGCGCGGGCCAGCTCCGGCGGTGCGCCGGTGGCGACCACCACGCGGTCGCCCTGGGCCCGGTGCGCGGCGAACACCTCCAGCGCCTGCGGCAGCAGCTTGGCGCGCATCTGCGCCTCGTTGCGCAGCACGTAGGCATCGATGACCTTGTTGAAGTCACGCGCCCGGTGCAGGCCGAAGCTGCCGATCCACACGTAGACCGAAATGCCGGTACGGCGGGTCGGCAGCATCGCCACCAGCGGCCCGGCGATCGGCGTGACCAGCAGCGCGGCCAGCATGCGCAGCGGATTGCGCTTGATCAGCGAGGCGAACAGGTGGGTGCCCGAATCACCGTCGTAGAGAGTGTGGTCGAAGTCGAAAACGACCAGCGGCGCATCCTCGCGCGGCATTGGATAGTGCGTTGTCATGCCCCGAAGAATAGCTGACGCAGGCCCTCGCCCGGTTCTTCCACGCGCATGAAGGCCTCACCCACCAGGAACGCATGGATGCCGGCGTCGCGCATCAGCGCCACGTCCTGCGGGCCCAGGATGCCGCTCTCGGTCACCAGCAGGCGGTCGCGCGGCACCGCCTTCTGCATGTCCAGGGTGGTCTGCAGCGAGACCTCGAAGGTGCGCAGGTTGCGGTTGTTGATGCCGATCATCGGCGCCGGCACCTGCAGGGCGCGCTCCAGTTCGTCGATGTCATGCACTTCCACCAGCACGTCCATGCCCAGCGACAGCGCCAGTTCGGACAGGGTGGCCAGCTGGGTGTCGTCCAGTGCGGCCACGATCAGCAGGATGCAGTCGGCGCCCAGCACGCGGGCCTCGTACACCTGATAGGCGTCGATCACGAAGTCCTTGCGCAGCACCGGCAGCGTGCAGGCCTCGCGGGCCTGCTGCAGGTAGGCATCGGCGCCCTGGAAGAAGTCCACGTCGGTCAGCACCGACAGGCAGCTGGCGCCGCCGAACTCGTAGCTGACGGCGATGTCGGCCGGGCGGAAGTCGGGGCGGATCACGCCCTTGGACGGGCTGGCCTTCTTCACCTCGGCAATCACCGCCGGGTCGCCGTTGGCCACCGCCGCCTGCAGCGCGCGCACGAAGCCGCGCACCGGGGGGGCACTGGCCACGGCCGCCTGCAGCGCCTCCAGCGGGCGCTGGGCGCGGCGCTGGGCCACTTCTTCGGCCTTGCGGGCCAGGATCGTCTGCAGGATGTCGCTCATCGTCGTCGCTTCGGTACTGGGGCGGTGAGGACGGCCATTATCGGCCATCGGGTGGGTCAGGCTGAACCGCGCGCTCAGGCAACCAGCGCGCGGGTGGTATCAACGTACTGCTGCAGGCGCTGGCGGGCGCTGCCGTTGGCAATGGCGGCACGGGCACGGGCCAGGCCGTCGCCGATGTCGCTGGCCACGCCGGCCACGTACAGCGCCGCGCCGGCATTGAGCGCGACGATGTCCAGCGCCGGGCCGGCCTGGTTGTCCAGCACCGCGCGCAGCATCTGGATCGACTGCTCCGGGCTGTCCACGCGCAGGTTGCGGCTGGCCGACATGGCAATGCCGAAGTCTTCGGGGTGGATCTCGTATTCGCGCACCTTGCCGTCGCGCAGCTCGCCCACCAGGGTGCCGGCGCCCAGCGAGATCTCGTCCATGTTGTCGCGGCCCCAGACCACCATCGCGCGCTCGGTGCCCAGCTCGCGCAGCACGCGCGCCTGGATGCCCACCAGATCGGGATGGAACACGCCCATCAGCACCGACGGTGCGCTGGCCGGGTTGGTCAGCGGGCCGAGGATGTTGAAGATGGTGCGCACGCCCATCTCGCGGCGGACCGGTGCGACGACCTTCATCGACGGATGGTGGATCGGCGCGAACATGAAGCCGATGCCGGTCTGTTCGATGGCCGCAGCGACCTGTGCCGGCTGCAGCTCGATGGCCGCGCCCAGCGCTTCCACCGCATCGGCGCTGCCGGACTTGGACGACACGCTGCGGTTGCCGTGCTTGGCCACGCGCGCACCGGCGGCGGCGGCGACGAACATCGCGCAGGTGGAAATGTTGAAGGTGTGCGAGCCGTCGCCACCGGTGCCGACGATGTCGACCAGGTGGGTGGTATCGGCCACCGGCACCGCCAGCGCGAATTCGCGCATGACCGTGGCGGCCGCAGCGATCTCGTCGATGGTTTCCTTCTTCACCCGCAGGCCGGTGAGGATGGCGGCGGTCATCATCGGCGAAACATCGCCGCGCATGATCTGCCGCATCAGGTCGACCATTTCGTCGAAGAAGATTTCGCGGTGTTCGATGGTGCGTTGCAGGGCTTCCTGGGGGGAGAAGCTCATCGGAATGCTCCTTGGATCAGGCCGCCGGGCGCTGCAGGAAATTGCGCAGCAGGGCGTGGCCGTGTTCGGTGAGGATGGATTCGGGGTGGAACTGCACGCCTTCCACCGGGAACTGGCGATGGCGCAGGCCCATGATCTCTTCGATCGAGCCGTCCTCGTTCTCGGTCCAGGCGGTTACTTCCAGCGCGTCGGGCAAGCTGGTCTTGTCCACCACCAGCGAGTGGTAGCGGGTGGCCTGGTAGCGGTCCGGCAGGCCGGCGAACACGCCCTTGCCTTCATGGCGGATGGGCGAGGTCTTGCCGTGCATGATGTTGCCGGCGCGGATGACCGTGCCGCCGTAGACCTGGCCGATGCTCTGGTGGCCCAGGCACACGCCGAGGATCGGCGTGGTCGGGCCCAGCCGCTGGATCAGCTCCAGCGACACGCCTGCTTCATTGGGCGTGCATGGGCCGGGCGAAATGACGATGCGCTCGGGTTTCTGCGCGGCGATCTCGTCCACGCTCATCGCATCGTTGCGCACCACCTTGACCTCGGCGCCCAGCG
This sequence comes from Stenotrophomonas sp. SAU14A_NAIMI4_5, assembly GCF_003086795.1. Lineage (NCBI taxonomy): Bacteria > Pseudomonadati > Pseudomonadota > Gammaproteobacteria > Lysobacterales > Lysobacteraceae > Stenotrophomonas > Stenotrophomonas sp. SAU14A_NAIMI4_5. The sequence goes on from NZ_CP026003.1 coordinate 4,155,154, forward strand.
TCTGCAGGTACTGCACGAGGTTGTAGGTGAAGCTGTCGTAGTTGTCGATCATCCACAACATGGTCAGGTTCCGTCGCTTATCAGGAAAATGGCGTACACGTTTTCGGTGTAGGTGATGGGGCCGGCTTCGACCGACTCGCGCAGGCGGGAGCCCGTGGCCTCGATGCTGTCCTGCGGCGCGGGCGGCGCGGGCGGAGTGATCATGTCGTCGGCGCGAGGCCAATTGCCAGCCTGCACGCCGTAGGCAAAGCTCGGCGCCACATCGGAAATGCTGTACAGGCCGCGCACGCTCGTTCCATAGGCCTTGGCCAGGCCCTGCGCGGACTCGCGGGTACTGGCCGCCGCCTCACCCTTGAGTTCGCGGCGCAGCGCCACTTCACCCGAGTAGGTCGGGGCCATGCTGCTGACCTGTACGTTCTCGTTGGCCTTCAGCGCGCCCAGCACGTCCTGCATCGCCTTCACGCTGGCGAAGCTGGCACGCAGCTGGCGCGACACGCGGGTGCCGATGAAGACCTGCCGGCTCTGCTCATAACGCGTCGCTGGGCCGATCCGCAGGTTGTCCGCACGCACGCTGCCCTCCACCGCCTTGTTCTGCTTGAACAGCGCCAGCACGCGGGCAACGTTGTCCTGCACGCGGCGGCGCGCCGCATCGGCATCCATGTCGGTCTCTTCAATGTTCAACTGCAGGCCGAACCGGTCCGGCATCACCGTGCGGGTGCCCTGCCCCTTCACCAGCAGATGCGGCTGCGAGGGAAGGGTGTTGGCCTGCGCCCATGCAGACGGGGCCATCGTGGCCAGCAGCGACGACCACAGCAATGCGCTCAGCAGCTTCATGCGGTACTCCTTGTCTTGAACGGGAACAGCGTAAGGTGCCGCGGCGCGGGCCACGGCACGGGAAGGCTTACAGGCCCTTGGCAGCCTGGGCGACGGCGCGGAACAGTGCGCGGCCCTTGTTCATCGTCTCGTCCCATTCCTTGTCCGGGTCCGAGTCGTAGACGATGCCGGCGCCGGCCTGCACGTACAAGCGGCCATCCTTGATGACGGCGGTGCGGATGGCGATGGCGGTATCGGCATCGCCGTGCCAGCCGATGTAGCCGATGCTGCCGGCGTAGACATTCCGCTTGATCGGCTCCAGCTCGCGGATCACTTCCAGCGCGCGGATCTTCGGCGCGCCGCTGACCGTACCGGCCGGGAACGTGGCGCGCAGGACGTCGGCGTAGCTCAGGCCCGGCTGCAGCTGCCCGGTCACTTCGCTGACGATGTGCATGACGTGGCTGTAGCGCTCGATCACGAACTGCTCGCCCACTTCCACGGTGCCGGCCTTGGACACGCGGCCGGCATCGTTGCGGCCGAGGTCGATCAGCATCAGGTGCTCGGCGCGTTCCTTCGGATCGGCCAGCAGCTCGGCTTCCAGCGCCTGGTCCAGCTCGGGCGTGGCGCCACGCGGACGGGTACCGGCGATCGGGCGCACGGTGACTTCGCCCACGCCGTCATCAGTATGTTGCAGGCGCACCAGGATTTCCGGCGACGAGCCGACCACCTGCAGGTCGCCGACATCGAGGAAATACATGTACGGCGACGGGTTCAGCGCACGCAGCGCGCGGTACACATCCACCGGGCGCGCCTTGAACGGCACGCTCAGGCGCTGGCTCAGCACCACCTGGAAGATGTCGCCGGCGCGGATGTATTCCTTGCTGCGCTGGACCGCATCGACGAAGCCTTCGCGGGTGAAGCCGGAGATGAAATCGGATTCGTCCAGCACGTCGCTGGTCAGCGGCGCGGGATAGCCCGCACCCGGCGCACGCAGCTTGGCGGTCAGGGCATCCAGGCGGGCCTGGGCCTGGTCGAACGCACCCTCGACCCGCGGGTCGGCATGCACGATCAGGTACAGGCGGCCCTTGAGGTTGTCGAACACCGCCAGCTCGTTGGAATCCAGCAGCAGGATGTCCGGCGTGCCCAGCTCGTCGCGGCCGGCCGGCGGGGCCAGGCGCGGTTCGATGTAGCCGATGCACTCGAAGCCGAACCAGCCGACCAGGCCACCGGTGAAGCCTGGCAGGCCGTCCAGCTTCGGCACCGAGTGGGCGCTGCGCAGCGCCTCGACCTCGGCGAAAGGATCGGCCACTTCGCGGGTTTCCACCACCTGGCCGTCTTCACGCACGGTCAGGGTGTGGCCGTGGAAGGCATACACGCGACGTGCCGGCAGGCCGATGATCGAGTAACGACCAAAGCGCTCGCCGCCTTCGACGGATTCAAACAGGTAGGTATTGGGGCCGTCGGCGAGCTTCAGATAGACCGAAAGCGGCGTGTCCAGGTCGGACAGCACTTCACGGACGACGGGGATATGGGTGTGGCCTTCAGCGGCCTGCTGCTGAAACTGAGCGAGCGAATTCAAGACGACTTTCCTTCCGGGACACAGCGTTATGGGGGCGGACGACGGCAACGGGCCACCATCGCCACCAACGGCGTGCGGAAGAAAGGGTATGCGGGGTCGTCAGGCTGGACACCCCTTGACTGTAACGCAGCCGGGGCGGGAGGGAAACCCTGTGAAACTGAACCGGCCGTCGGGGGGATGGCTGGGGAGTTCGGGCGGGGGGCGCCGGTAGAGTCGACTGTCAGTCGACTGCTCATGGCGGGACCGCTGAAAACCCCGCGCTGCGCGCGCAAGTCGACTGACAAACGACTCTACCCCTTGGCTTCGGGCTGCCAGCTCGGGGGCCTGGGGCTCATCAGTAGAGTCGACTGTCAGTCGACTGCTCTTGGCGGGACCACTGAAAACCCCGCGCTGCGCGCGCAAGTCGAGTGACAGTCGACTCTACCCCTTGGCTTCGGCTGCCAGCTCGGGGGCCTGGGGCTCATCGGTAGAGTCGACGGTCAGTCGACTGCTCTTGGCGGGACCGCTGAAAACCCCGCGCTGCGCGCGCAAGTCGACTGACAGTCGACTCTACCCACTCGACGCTACCCCGTTAGCGCTACCCCTGCCCGGCCAGCAGCGGGCAGCCGACCGGCAGGTGCATGCGCACTCGGCCTGCCACGCAGTCGATGCGGAAGCGCTGCGCCTGCACCGGCTCGCCATCCAGGTTCAACGTCAGTGCCTGCGGCGCCTCGATCTGCAGCCACGGCAGCTGCGCACGGGTCGCCACGCGCTCGAGTGCCGCGTCCTTGCCGCCGGTCAGCATCTGGCCCAGGGTTGCGGCGACCTCGCCGTCCAGTTCGGGCACCACGGTGACGTCCAGCAGGCCGTCATCGATCAGTGCCTGCGGGCACAACTGCTGGCCACCACCAGCCTGGCGGCCGTTGCCGATGCCCAGGGCGATGAAGCCGCCTTCCCACTCGAAATCCGGGCCGGTGAGGCGCGCGGTGATCGGCTCGATGCGGCCCAGCTTGGCGATGCCGGTGATGACATAGGCCAGCCCGCCCAGCATCTTCTTCAGGCCCGCATCGGTTTCCACGGTCACCTGGGTGCCGAAGCCACCGCTGGCCAGGTTGGCGCACCACCAGCGTTTGCCATCGGCGTCCACGCGCAGCAGATCGATGGGCCGCGCCGGCGCCTGCGCGATCAGCGCGAACGCGTCTTCAGGATCAGTGGGAATGCCGACCGACGTGGCGAAATCGTTGGCCGTGCCCATCGGCACCAGTGCCAGCGACGGCAGCGTGTCGGCCGGCTCTTCGCGATGGGCCAGAGTTTCGGCCACCGCACTGAGCGTGCCATCACCGCCCGCCGCCACGATCACGTCCACGCCATGGTCGATGGCTTCGGCCACGTAGCGCTCGGCGTCGCCCTCTTCCCAGGTCACCCGCACTTCCAGCTGCACGCCCTGCCCGCGCCAGCGGCCAACCGCACTGCGCAGGTCGTCATTGCCAGCGGATTTACCGTTGAGTATCAGGCGCCAGCGCGGGGTAGTCATGCAGAGCTTCCAAGGATGGGGCCACCAACACTAGCAGCGCCCGACGGCGGGCCCGGTGAAGCCGGCGAAATCGTTCAGCCGAGCGCAATAACCCCAACTTTCAAGGGACGTTCTTCCGTGTACATCGGCTCGTCTGTGTCGGCATCGATTTCGTCATCGGCCTGGCCCTCTTCAAAGCACATGTATCGAGGGTTGTTCCAATCCGCGGCCACAATGGCCTGCACAACACTGCGGATATCGGTCGTTTCAACGTGGTGGCAGCCAAATGGCAGATGGCCGTGCTCGGATGACACCAGACTCAGGCGCAGTTGGCGCACCAACATGTCGTGCCAGCAGTAGAGCGTCATTGCGTGGCCCGGGATCTGCGCGGCACGGTGGCTGGCAAGCCTGCGGATGAATGCTACTACCTGACCGACATCCAGGGTCACTTCCGGCGGCGGTGAGAATGCGCAGAGATTGCCGTTCGCCTCGGCGTTTATGCAGTCCAGATCAATGACCAGCGTATCTTCTGCTGCAAACTGAAACCACGACTCAAGCAGCGTAACGGCATCATTCTCCATCCCCACAGTCTAGTGCCCGTGCGACGGCACCCAAACAGCCGTTTGCGACATCATGTCATCCAGCTGTCACCGAGCAGCCGGATAATGGAAGGCCATAGCAGGGAAGACGGATGGAGGCAGGATCAGCCTCCCACGAATGCAGCAGGGCCGCGCCAGCGTTTGGCGCGGCCTTTTTTTTGCCATGCCGCGACGGCTCAGAGATAGGCGTCGATCGGGCTGTGCAGCAGGCAGCTGTCGAAATCATCCACGTCGCGCAGCCCTGCGTGATCGATGCCGTGCTGCTGCAGGAGGATGGCGAGTGCACCCATGCCATCGGCAAACCGGCGCTCGACCCGCGTCAGTGGATCATGCATGGCGAGGTCGTAGTCGAAGCCATAGGCCGTTTCGGTGAAGCGTGCGGCGTGGGTGACAAGACGCACCTCGAAGGCACCGTGCGCACCCGGCAGGACATGCACGAACCGGCGCAGGTCGTCCTGTGTTGCAAGCTCTGCTGCCAGGGGGTGTCCCTGCACGATCCGCTCCAGGGGAGGCAGCGGCGGTTCTGGATGGCGGCGCTGCCACAGCACCAGCGCGCGCTCGACATCATGGCCGCACCGCTGCAGGTCGGCGGCAGCCTCATCCACCGGGGCGCCCGTGCGTTGCCTGTACTCGGCAACCAGCCGGCGCACGATCCAGGCATGCGCCATGGCAAGATCCCCACCCGATTCCATCAGTGCCTGCCGGCAGGTACTGATGGACGCGGGCAGCTGCTGGCGAAGCAGGGTGATGCGTTGCGGCAGGGTCAGCGCATCCACGTGGCGGCTACCCGGCAAATGCCTTCAGCGCCGCGCCTTCCAGCCGGTACACGGTCCACTCGTCCTGCGGCTTGGCACCGGCGGCGGTGTAGAACTCGATGGCCGGGGTATTCCAGTCCAGCACCGACCATTCGAAGCGGCCGCAGCCTTCAGCCACCGCCTGGCGGGCGATGTACTTCAGCAGCGCCTTGCCGGCGCCGACACCGCGCTTTTCCTGGCTGACGTACAGGTCTTCCAGGTAGATGCCCTTGCGGCCCAGCCAGGTGGAATAGTTGTAGAAATACACCGCATAGCCGATGGCCTCGCCGTCGGCTTCGCAGATCAGCGCGCGGGCGGTGGCATCGGCGCCGAACAGGCTCTCGGCGATGCCGATCTCATCGGTCTGCACCGAATGTTCGGCCTTCTCGTAGATGGCCAGTTCGCGGATGAAATGCAGGATCAGCCCAGCGTCGGCCACGGTGGCCGGGCGGATGTCCAACACGGCCACCGTCGCCATGGCTCAGCCCCTGGCTGCAGCGACGTTCGCGCGCATCTGCGCGATCACGTCCTGGTAGCTGGTCTTGGCGTTGAAGATGGCCGAGCCGGCCACGAAGGTGTCGGCGCCGGCGGCGGCGATCGCGCCGATGTTGTCGGCCTTCACGCCACCGTCGATCTCCAGGCGGATGTCCTTGCCGCTGGCATCGATCTTCTGGCGGACCACGCGCAGCTTGTCCAGCGCCGAGGGAATGAAGGCCTGGCCGCCGAAGCCCGGGTTGACCGACATCAGCAGCACCAGGTCCAGGTCATCCAGCACCCAGTCCAGGATGTCCACCGGGGTGGCCGGGTTCAGCACCAGGCCCGGCTTGCAGCCCAGCGAGCGGATCAGCTGGATGGTGCGGTGCGGGTGGCGGCTGGCCTCCGGGTGGAAGCTGATGTAGGTGGCACCGGCCTCGGCGAAGTCCGGGATGATGCGGTCCACCGGCTCGACCATCAGGTGCACGTCGATCGGCGCGGTGACGCCGTGCTTGCGCAGGGCCTGGCAGACCATCGGGCCGATGGTCAGGTTGGGCACGTAATGGTTGTCCATCACGTCGAAGTGGACCCAGTCCGCACCGGCGGCCAGGACGTTGTCCACTTCCTCGCCCAGGCGGGCGAAATCGGCGGACAGGATGGACGGGGCGATGAGGCAGTTGGACATGGCCGGGGCCTTGGAGACGAGGGAAAGGGGTCAGCGCTTGCGCAGCGTCTTGATGCGGTCGTAGGCGGCGTTGATCCGCCGCGACTTCTGCTCGGCCTGCTGCTGCAGCTCGGGGGCCGCGCCGCCGAGCTTGTCGGGGTGGTACTGGGAAATGAGCTTGCGGTAGGCCCGCTCGACCTCGGCGTCGGTGGCCTCGGAGGTCAGCCCCAGCTCCCGGTACGGGTTTTCCTTGTTCAGGCGGAACCAGTCCGAGTCGAAGGCATGGCCGAGCAGCAGGCCGATGACCGCCCCGAACAGCGGATTGGGCCGGAACAGCAGGGCCCCGGCGATGAAACCGAGCAGTTTTCCGTACCAGCGCATGGCGCCCCAGGGTCGACCGGCGAAATGGATGCTCATTTTACGTCACAGCGGGCCCGGACCGCTTTACACTAGGCCGCCCGCTGGTCAGCGGGCCCGCCGGGTCCGTTGGGCAGCCGTATCGACAACGCCCCAGGAGTGCCCGTGCCAACCACGCTGTTGCAATCCGATCTCCCCGGCCTGCCCTTGCGCCATCGCGGCAAGGTGCGTGATGTGTTCGATATCCCGCGCGAGCGGCTGCCTGCAGGGACCCCGCCGGGCGACTACCTGCTCATGGTGGCCACCGATCGCCTGTCGGCGTTCGACGTGGTCCTGCCCGACCCGATCCCGGGCAAGGGCGAGATGCTCTGCCAGGTGTCCAACTTCTGGTTCGCCAAGACCGCCCACCTGATGCCCAACCACCTGACCGGCATCGACGTGGCCAGCGTGCTGCCCGAGGGCGTGGACCCGGCCCTGTACGCCAAGCGCGCGGTGGTCACCCGCAAGCTGAAGCCGGTGCCGGTGGAGGCGATCGCCCGCGGTTACCTGATCGGCAGCGGCTGGAAGGACTACCAGCGCACCGGCAAGGTCAGCGGCATCGACCTGCCCGACGGCCTGCGCCAGGCCGAGCAGCTGCCCGAGCCGATCTTCACCCCGTCCACCAAGGCCGCCGTCGGCGACCACGACGAGAACATCGATTTCGATGCGATGGTCAAGCAGGTGGGCGCGGACCTGGCCGAGCGCGTGCGCGATGCCACCCTGCGCATCTACAAGTTCGCGGCGGACTACGCCCGTGAGCGCGGCATCATCCTGGCCGATACCAAGTTCGAGTTCGGTACCGATGCCGATGGCCGCCTGTACATCATGGACGAGATGCTGACGCCGGACTCCTCGCGTTACTGGCCGGCCGACGAGTACGAAGTGGGCACCAGCCCCCCGAGCTACGACAAGCAGTTCGTGCGTGACTACCTGGAGACGCTGGACTGGGGCAAGACCGCCCCGGGCCCGAACATCCCGGCGGAAATCATCGAGCGCACCCGCGCCAAGTACGCCGAGGCGCTGCAGCGCCTGGCCGGGATCAGCGTCGACTGATTGCCCCAGCGCCCCCGGCCGGAAGGTCGGGGGCGTTCTGCTTGGGACGACCCATTCGCCCGGATGATCCGCTGAACCCCGCGCTGCGCGCGATGGTCGACCAACGGTCGACCCTACCCTGCGGACGCCCCCGCACCGTCCGGCCCGGCCGGAGTATGCTGGCGGCATGCAGACCACCACCCAGCTTGCGCGGCCGATCGACCGCTACTTCGCCAGCTATTCAGACGACCACCGCAACGTCATCAACCAACGCATCCACGTGGTGGCGGTGCCGGCGATCCTGTGGTCGGTGGTGGCCCTGCTGTGGTGCGTGCCGCCGCTGATCACCTGGTTCCAGTACGGCATCTGGTCGGCCTTCGCGATGTTCAGCGCCTGGTGCTTCTACAACAAGCTGTCGCGCCCGCTGGGCATCGGCATGCTCATCCAGTTCTTCGTGTTCGGCTGCCTGTGCCGCCTGCTGGAAGCCGAGATCGGCCTGAACAGCCTGCGCTGGCTGGCGGTGGGCGTGTTCGTGGTGGCCTGGGTGGCGCAGTTCATCGGCCACAAGTTCGAGGGCCGCAAGCCCAGCTTCCTGACCGACCTGACCTACCTGCTGATCGGCCCGGCCTGGGTGATGGCCAAGGCCTACCGCAAGCTCGACTGGCGCTACTGACCTCTCCTGCCGCGTCACTGTCCGTCGTTTCCTGAACGGGCGCGTCCCGTCACCCCTGCTGCACGAACGACCTGCCAGCCTGCGATGCACGGGCGGCACACGGCTGCCTGCGCATCCGCCGTGAAAGCCACAGCCGTTGCCACGCGGGGGCGCAGGCCGCCATGCGCGGGCGTAGGGAGCCGATCCTGCAAAGCCGGCGACCACACGCCGCAAGGCCCTGGAATGGGCATGCCGCACCGCAAAAAAGATGAATAGCGCACGTTACATGCCGTTTGTGGCCGTTACATGGGTTTCGGCGGCATTTGGCTGACTGTTAGACTCAATGACCTGCTCGTGAATCATGGATTCCCTGCATGCTCCCCAGCCTGCCCCTGCTGCTGGCCCTGCCGTTCCTGATGGCAGTGGCTGTTGCGGCCTTCCCCCGTAGTTCCCGCTCGACAGCCGCCTGGCTGGCGGCGCTGGCGCCGTTGGGCGGATTGGCCATCCTCGGCTGGCTGACCCCGGCCATCATGGAGGGGCAGGTGGTCCGCAGCGTGATGCCTTGGCTGCCGCAGATAGGGCTGGACTTCGCCCTGCGCCTGGACGGCCTGGCCTGGATGTTCGCCGGCATGGTGCTGGGCATCGGCGCGCTGGTGGTGCTTTACGCGCGCTACTACCTCAGCAGCCAGGACAACGCGCACCGCTTCTACTGCTACCTGCTGCTGTTCATGGGCGCCATGCTGGGCATGGTGATCTCCGGCAACCTGCTGCTGCTGATGGTGTTCTGGGAAATGACCAGCATCAGCTCGTTCCTGCTGATCGGCTTCTGGTCGCACCGCAAGGACGCCCGCGAGGGCGCGCGGATGGCGCTGGTGATCACCGGCGGCGGCGGCCTGGCCCTGCTCGGTGGCGTGCTGCTGATCGGCCGCATCGTCGGCAGCTTCGACCTGGACGTGGTGCTGGCCGCCGGCGACCAGATCCGCGCCAGCGCGCTCTACCCCTATGCCCTGTTCCTGGTGCTGGCCGGCATCTTCACCAAGAGCGCGCAGTTCCCGTTCCACTTCTGGCTGCCGCACGCGATGGCCGCGCCCACCCCGGTGTCGGCCTACCTGCATTCGGCCACCATGGTGAAGGCCGGCGTGTTCCTGCTGGCCCGCCTGCACCCGGCCCTGGCCGGCACCGACCTGTTCTTCTATACGGTCAGCGGCATCGGCGCGCTGACCCTGCTGATCGGCGCCTGGAACGCGATCTTCCAGCACGACCTGAAGGGCCTGCTGGCCTACTCGACCATTTCCCACCTCGGCCTGATCACCCTGCTGTTCGGCCTGTCCACGCCGATGGCGGTGGTGGCCGGCGTGTTCCACATCCTCAACCACGCCACGTTCAAGGCCTCGCTGTTCATGGCCGCCGGCATCATCGACCACGAAACCGGCACCCGTGATATGCGCAAGCTGGGTGGCCTGCGCAGGCTGATGCCCTTCACCAGCGCGCTGGCGATCATCGCCTCGCTGGCGATGGCCGGCATCCCGCTGCTCAACGGCTTCCTGTCCAAGGAAATGCTGTTTGCCGAGGCGCTGACCGCCGGCGGCCCGGGCACCATGCGCACCGCGGTGTCGATCGCCGCGCTGCTGGCCGGCGTGTTCGGCGTGGCCTACAGCCTGCGCTTCGTGCACGACACCTTCTTCGGCCCCGGCCCGCACGACCTGGACCGCGTGCCGCACGAGCCGCCGCGCTGGATGAAGGTGCCGGTGGAGATCCTGGTGGTGATCTGCGTGGCGGTGGGCATCGCCCCGGCGCTGACCGTGGCCCCGGTGCTGCATGCCGCGGCCGGCTCCATCCTCGGCAACGCCATGCCCGAGTACAGCCTGTCGGTCTGGCACGGCTTCAACCTGCCGCTGGCGATGAGCGCGATCGGCGTGGTCGGCGGCGTGGCCCTGTACTTCGGCCTGCGCAAGCTGATCAACCTGCACGGCGTGCAGAACACCGCCACCGGCCGCAACGTCTTCCACGCCCAGCTGGACACGGTGTCCGCGCTGGCCATGCGCCTGACCAACGGCATCGCCAACGGCAGCCTGCAGCGCATGCTGCTGGGCCTGGTGCTGGTGGCCATCACCGTGGCCGCCGCGCCCTACATCGCCAACCCGGCCTCGCCCAACTGGACCAGGCCGCAGTCGATGCCGCTGCTGGGCTGGGCGCTGTGGCTGGTGATGATGGCCTGCGCCGTGGCTACCCTCCGCGTCTACAAGCAGCGCCTGCTGGCGGTGCTGCTGGTCGGTGGCGTCGGCCTGATGGTGTCGCTCACCTTCGTGTTCCTGTCCGCCCCCGACCTGGCCCTGACCCAGCTGCTGGTGGAGATGGTGACCCTGGTGCTGATGCTGCTGGGCATGAACTACCTGCCCGCCCAGTCCGGGCCGGAGCGGCCGCGCTGGCGCAAGCAGCGCGATGCGGTCATCGCGATCATCGCCGGCGCCGGCCTCGGCGCGCTGGCCTACAGCGCGATGACCCTGCCGCCGAACACCATGGCCGGCGAGATGCTCGCCCGCGCCCTGCCCGAGGCCTATGGGCAGAACGTGGTCAACGTGATCCTGGTCGACTTCCGCGGCTTCGATACCTTCGGCGAGATCACCGTGTTCGGCATCGCCGCGCTGGTGGTGCATGCCCTGCTGCGGCGCACGCGCATGGCGCCGGAACAGATCATGCCGGGCCCGCCGATCAAGCTGCCGGTGCCGGCCGATCTGGCCCAGATCATGTTCCCGCTCACCCTGACGGTGTCGATCTTCCTGTTCCTGCGCGGCCACAACGCGCCCGGCGGCGGCTTCATCGCCGGCCTGGTGCTGGCGGTGCCGCTGCTGATCCAGTACGTGATCCAGGGCACCGCCTCGGTCGAATCGCGCTTCGGCTTCGACTACATCCGCTGCATCGGCATGGGCCTGCTGATCGCCCTGCTCAGCGGCAGCGCCTCGATGCTGTTCGGCGTGCCGTTCCTGACCAGCGGCCACCTCGACCTGCACCTGCCGCTGATCGGTGAAGTACCGCTGGCCAGCGCGATCGGGTTCGACATCGGCGTGTACCTGGTGGTGTTCGGCGGCGCCATGCTGATGCTGTCGATGATGGGCACGGTCAAGCCGTCGCGCACGCGCACCGCGCGCCGGGGCGAGATCGACCTGCAACGCCGTTCGGCCCGCACCGGGGAGATGCACTGATGGAACTGGCCCTGGCCACCGCGATCGGCGTGCTGACCGCCATCGGCGTCTACCTGCTGCTGCGCGCGCGCAGCTTCGATGTGATCCTCGGCATGACCTTCCTGTCCTACGCCACCAACCTGCTGATCTTCGCCGGTGGCCGCGTGGTGCTGGGCAAGGCGCCGGTACTGAAGGAAGGCGTGGACAGCAACCTGGGCAACTACACCGATCCGCTGCCGCAGGCGCTGGTGCTGACCGCCATCGTCATCGCCTTTGCGATGACCGCGGTGACCATCGTGCTGGCGATGCGCAGCCGCAGCGACAACCACAGCGACCACGTGGATGCGCACGAACCGGATGAGGACGCACCGCCGCGTCGGGGCGAGGACCAGGCATGAATCATCTGGTGATCCTGCCGATCCTGGTTCCGCTGCTCGGCGCCGCGCTGTCCCTGTTCGTCGAACACCGCCGCTATGGCCCGAAGGTGCAGCGCAGCGTGGCCTGGACCGCGATGGCGGCGCTGGCCGTGGTGGTGGGCCTGCTGTTCGCGCAGACCGCCGGCGGTGACATCAACGTCTACCTGCTGGGTGACTGGCCCTCGCGGCTGGGCATCGCGCTGGTGGCCGACCGCCTGTCGGCGTGGATGCTGCTGACCACGTTGCTGCTGGCCATCCCCTGCCTGATGCATGCGTGCTCGGGCTGGGACCGGCGCGCGCCGCACTTCCACGCGCTGTTCCAGTTCCAGCTGGTGGGCCTGAACGGTGCGTTCCTGACCGGCGACATCTTCAACCTGTTCGTGTTCTTCGAGGTGATGCTGATCGCCTCCTACGGCCTGCTGCTGAGCGGCGGCCGTGGCCTGCGCATGCGCATCGGCCTGCACTACGTGGTGTTCAACGTCACCGCCTCGACCCTGTTCCTGATCGCGCTGGGCCTGCTGTATGCCTCGCTGGGGTCGCTGAACATGGCCGAGCTGTCGCAGCGCATCGCCGAGGTACCGGCCTCGCAGCTGACCCTGGTGAAAGCGACCATCGGCCTGTTGCTGCTGGTGTTCTGCGCCAAGGCCGCGCTGATGCCGCTGTACCTGTGGCTGCCCGAATCCTATGCGCGTGCGCCGGCGGCGGTGGCGGCGCTGTTCGCGATCATGACCAAGGTCGGCCTGTACGCGGTGCTGCGCGTGCAGATGCTGTGGTTCGGCGAGGACGCAGGCGCGCTGGCCGGCTACGGCCGCGACTGGCTGCTGTGGGCCGGCGTGGCCACCCTGGTGCTGGGCGGCCTCGGCGCGCTGGCCGCGGCCCGCCTGCGTGTGCTGATCTCCTATCTGGTCGTCGTTTCGGCGGCGACGCTGTTCATCGCCTTCGCGGTGGGCACGCCGAAGGTGCTGTCGGCCGGCCTCTACTACCTGCCGCACAGCAGCTTCGTGGCGGCGGCCCTGTTCCTCATCGCCGACCTGATCCGCCGCCGCCGTGGCGGTGCCAGCGACCGCAAGGAAGTGGTGGCACCGATGCCGGGCAAGGAAACGCCGGCCGTGCTGTTCCTGATCGGCGCGGTGTCGGTGGCCGGCCTGCCGCCGCTGTCCGGCTTCCTGGCCAAGGCCGCGCTGCTGGCCGGCATGCCGGCGCAGTACACCGCCGCGGTGTGGACGGCGGTGCTGGTCAGCAGCCTGCTGGTCATCATGGGCCTGACCCGCGGCGGCATCCGCCTGTTCTGGCGCGTGCCGACGCCCGACCCGGACGCGCCGCCGCCGCGCAAGGCACCGCTGCGCCGCATCGAGCTGTATGCCGCGTGCCTGCTGCTGGCCTACGGCGTCGGCATGGCCGTGGCCGCCGCGCCGCTGATGCGCCACACCGACGCCATCGCCGCCCAGCTGCTGCAGCCGGGTGACTACGTGCAGCAGTTGCGCGCGACCACGCCGGAGATCCGCCAGCCATGACCGCCAAGCGTTCCTTCCGCCGCCGCGTGTTCCCCTCGCCCGCCCTGAGCATGATGGTGGTGGCGTTCTGGCTGCTGATGTCCGACAGCTTCACCCTCGGCCAGATCGTGCTGGGCCTGGTGCTGGGCGTGGTGGTGCCGCTGTTCGCCGCGCGCCTGGACCGCGAGTTCGCCAGCATCGGCACGCTGCGGCCGGTGCCCAAGCTGCTGGTCGTCACCCTGTGGGACATCCTGATGTCCAACATCCGCGTGGCCATCCAGGTGCTCGGCCCGGAGCGCAACATCCACCCCGGTTTCATCTGGCTGCCGCTGGATATCGCCAACATCCATGGCATCGCCGCGCTGACCAGCATGATCACCCTGACCCCGGGCACCGTGTCGGCCGCGCTGAGCGATGACCGCAAGTACCTGCTGGTGCACGTGCTGCACCTGGAAGACCCGCAGGAACTGATCGACACGATCAAGCGACGTTACGAAGCCCCGCTGATGGAGATCTTCCCATGACTGGATTCCAGATCATCCAGACCACCCTGGTGGTGTGCATGCACGTGGTCGGCCTGGCCATGCTGCTGGGCACCTGGCGCCTGCTGCGCGGCCCCACCGTGCCAGACCGCATCCTCGCGCTGGACACGCTGTCGGTGACCGCCATCGCCGAGCTGATGCTGTTCGGCATGTACCTCAACTCGGCGATCTACTTCGAAGCGGCGCTGGTCATTGCCATGCTCGGCTTCGGCAGCACGGTGGTGCTGAGCAAGTTCGTGCTGCGCCGGGACATCGTCGAATGATCACCTTCATCCAGATCGCCCTGTCGGTGCTGCTGCTGTTTGGGTGCTTCTTCATCCTGGTCGGTGCACTGGGGCTGGTGAAGCTGTCGACGTTCTTCAAGCGTCTGCACGCGCCGACCAAGGCCAGCACGCTGGGCGTGGGCTGCGTGCTGGCGTGCTCGGTCTGCTACCACATCTTCCTGGGCCAGGACCCGCAGCCGCGCGAGCTGCTGATCACCGTGTTCCTGTTCATCACCGCGCCGATCAGCGCGCACATGATGGCCAAGGCCGCGCTGTCGCTGCTGATGGAAACCCGCCCCAGCCTGCCGGGCAACGAGCGCGCGAAGGAAGAGCAGCTGCCGCCGCCGGAACCGGCGCGGGAAGAGGAAACCCCCGCAAGCTGACGGTAGGTGCCGACCGTTGGTCGGCATTGCCCGCTCTTGGTGGGTGCCGACCGTTGGTCGGCACGGCCCGCTCTTGGTGGGTGCCGACCGTTGGTCGGCACGGCCCGTCATCCACGCATGGCGTGGATCTACAGGACCAGGGCGATCTCCAGGCCCAGCCACGCGACGAATGCGCCGAGCAGGATCCCGCCTTCGCCACGGCTGATCTTCAGGTCACCGCGCAGCATCGGGTACAGCACCAGGGCGAAGGCCAGCAGCGCCGGCAGTTCCAGGCGCACGAACGAGGCCGGCAGCGCCAGCGGCTGCAGCAGCCCCATCGCGCCGATCACCAGCAGCAGGTTGACCACGCTGGAGCCCAGCACGTGGCCCAGCACCATGTCACCGTGGCCACGGCGCGCGGCTGCGATGGCCGCGGCTACTTCCGGCAGCGTGGTGCCGATGGCCACCGGCAGCAGGCCGACCAGCAGCGGCGTCCAGCCCAGCGCCGCACCGAAATCCGCCGCAGCGCCCACCACCAGGCGCGCCCCCCAGTAGAGCGTCAGCGCGGCGATCAGCACGCGCAGCACGTTCAGCGGCAGGCTGGTGCGGCTCAACGCGGATTCGGCGATGACCGCCTGCACGTCCGGCGCTTCCAGGCGCCCGCGACGCAGCAGCACGATCTGCACCAGCACGAAGCCCGCCACCAGCACGCCGGCTTCCCAGCGCTGCAGGCGACCATCCAGGCCGAACACGATCAGCAGCAGGCCGGCGGCCAGCAGCGACCACCACAGCACGCCCTGCAGGCGAGCGCGCAGCACCAGCGGCGCGGCGATGGCAGCCACGGCCAGGGTCAGGCCGAGATTGGCGATGCTGCTGCCGATGGCGTTGCCCAGGGCCAGCTCGGGCTGGCCGACGAGCAGCGCGCGCGCATTGACCGCCAGTTCCGGCAGCGAGGTGGCGACGCCGAGCAGCAGCAGGCCCGCAGTGAAAGCGCTGGCGCCGAAGCGCTGGGCGAGGCCGGACACGGCCTTGACGATGGAATCCCCGCCCAGCGCCAGCAGCAGCAGGCCAAGCAGGAACCAGGCAATCGAGATGGCGATCATCGAGCACTCCCCAGCGGTCGTGGCGCGATTCTACGCGTGGCCCACCCGCTGCGGGTGGGCCACGGTCGTGGTGGTCAGAGGCAGCCTTCCACGTAATCCACCTGCGGGGTCTGGCCGACCCGCCAGCCGCTGACCTTACCGTCGGGTGCCACCTCGAAATCGATGATGCCCGCGCCCTCCTGGGCCGGGCGCACGCGCAGGTGCTGGGCCTTCTCGTCGTACTTGTCCGGGCCGACGTCGGCGCGTTCGGGGTACAGCAGCTGCAGCTCGCCCAGGGTCATGCCGACCTTGCCGCCGCCCGGTGCGACGATGCCGGTGCTGAACACCTCGTAGCGCACCAGCTTGCGGCCTTCGATCATCAGGCGCGGATCATCGGCCCCCTGCGGGTGCAGGTAATAGCATTCGTCGTCGTTGTCATTGTCCGGCAACGGCTTGCCGGTCGCATCCAGGTTCATGACCTGGAGGGGCGCGCCGAAGCCACTGCGCACGTCGGCGATGGACGCGCCCAGGCGGGCGCCGCCGAAGCCATCCAGCCGCGCCGGGCTGTCGCTGCGCGGGTCGGCCGGCGAGGTGGTGGCCAGGTCGGCATCGGCCGGGGCGGTGGCGGTCGCCGTGTCCTTGGCCGGGGCGGGGGCAGCCTCGGGGCTGTCGGGGCTGCGCGAACAGGCGGCCAGCGACAGCAGCAACAGACCGGCAATCGGGAGGTGTTTCATGGCGCGGATCCTTGGCACGAGATGGCTGCACGCTAGCGCAGCGCGCGTGCAGGCGCTGCATTGTCATCGCCGTTTCATGCCCCGCGTTCAGGCTCGGCGTGCACCGACTTGGCTGTCCCTCCCATGCAACCGCGCAAGACCGACCTCGCCCGAACCGCGCTGCAGGCCCACCGCGCGCCGCTGGACATGCGCCAGCGCCGCCTGCTGATCCTGTGCGATGGCCAGCGCAGCATCGCCGACCTGACCGGCTTGATGGGCCAGGAAGCGCCTGCCATGGTGATCCAGCTGATCCAGGGCGGCTATCTGGAAACCGGCGCGCCCGCAGCGGCGAGTCCATCTGCAGCGCCAGCGCCTGCCGCGCCCCGCCCTGCGGCGGCGGCGGCAGCCGCACCCGTGCCCGCCCCCGTGCCAGCCCCCGCCCCGGCCGCACCGGTCGAGCGCCGCCGCTCGCTGGTGGCCGCACGCATCTACCTGCTGGGCATCCTCGAGATGCAGCGCAACCCGATGGCGGCCGCCCTGTTCCGCGACCTGCAGCAGGCCCGCGCCGAGAACGACGTGGTGAAGGTGCTGCAGGCGGCGCTGCAGGTACTGCCCGGCATGACCTCAGAAGGCTACTGCGAGCGCGTTCGGCAGCGCCTGCTGGAGGCGCTGCCGATGGAGCACTGCGACGCGTTTGCGGCAACGGCGTAGGGTTGCGAAAACACCCACGCATGGCGTGGATCTACAACATCACCCGGTCGCATTGACCGCGAAGATCCACGCCATGCATGGATCCCGCAGCCCGCCAGTAGATCCACGCCATGCATGGATCCCGCAGCCCCCAGTAGATCCACGCCATGCGTGGATGCGATGAATCAACGGAAATTGTTGCGCAGGCCGTTCCAGCACTGCTGGTAATCGCCCTGGCGATGGCTGGCGGCCACGGCCTGCGCGCTCGGGCGGATCACTGCGCGGGTCTCGAACATGAAGGCCATCGTGTCCTTGATGACATCGGCCTTGGACAGGTCGGCATTGGACGCCTTGTCGAAGGTCGGCGCATCCGGGCCATGGCCGCTCATGCAGTTGTGCAGCGACGCGCCACCGGGCACGAAGCCCTCGGCCTTGGCGTCGTAGGCACCGTGCACCAGGCCCATGAACTCGCTGGCGATGTTGCGGTGGAACCACGGCGGGCGGAACGTGTTCTGCGCCACCAGCCAGCGCGGCGGGAAGATGGCGAAATCCATGTTGCTGGTGCCCGGCGTGTCGCTGGGCGAATGCAGCACCAGGAAGATCGACGGGTCCGGATGGTCGTAGCTGATCGAGCCGATCGTGTTGAAGCGGCGCAGGTCGTAGCGGTACGGCGCGTAGTTGCCGTGCCAGGCCACCACGTCCAGCGGCGAATGGTCGATGGGCGCGCGCCACAGGCGGCCCTCGAACTTGGCGATCAGTTCGAAATCACCGTCCACATCCTCGAATGCGGCGTGCGGGGTTTCGAAGTCGCGCGGGTTGGCCAGGCCGTTGGCACCGATCGGGCCCAGGTCCGGCAGCTTCAGCAGCGCGCCGTAGTTTTCGCAGATGTAGCCGCGGCTGGGGCCGTCGGGCAGCTCGACGCGGAAGCGCACGCCGCGCGGAATGACCGCGATCTGCTGCGGTTCGATCTCGATCACGCCCAGTTCGGTCAGCAGGCGCAGCGCGCCCAGCTGCGGCACGATCAGCAGTTCGCCGTCGGCGTTGTAGAAGTAGCGGCCGACCATGTCCCGGTTGGCGGCGTACAGATGGATGCCGACGCCGGCATGCGCATCGGGCGCGCCGTTGCCGCCCATGGTGTACAGGCCTTCGACGAAATCGGTCGGCAGTTCCGGCAGCGGCAGCGGGCTCCAGCGCAGCTGGTTCGGCGAGGCCGGCTGCGCGCCGAAATCACACTGCAGCTGCGACTGCGCGAACGGGGTGAATTCGCCGTGGGTCACCGCCGGGCGGATGCGGTACAGCCAGCTGCGGCGGTTGCTGCCGCGCGGCGCGGTGAACGCGGTGCCGGACAGCTGCTCGGCGTACAGGCCGTGGGCCACCTTCTGCGGTGAGTTCTGCCCGACCGGCAGCGCGCCGGCGACGGCCTCGGTGGCGAATTCGTTGCCGAAACCGGACTGGTAGCCGCGGGCGGTGAGGGTGGTGGACATGGTGGCTCCTGGAACGCGATGCCGGAACGGAAAGCAGCCGAGCATGGCTCGGCTCTACTGGTGAGCAGCCGCCGGGCGTGGCCCGGCGCTGCCGATGAACGTTACAGCACGCCGCGGCGGATCTGGTCGCGCTCGATGCTTTCGAACAGCGCGGTGAAGTTGCCTTCGCCGAAGCCTTCGTTGCCCTTGCGCTGGATGATCTCGAAGAAGATCGGGCCGATGCAGTTCTGGGTGAAGATCTGCAGCAGCTTGCGCTGGTGGGTTTCCGGATCGGCGTCGATCAGGATCTTGTTCTTCGCCAGGCGCGCCACGTCTTCACCGTGGTTCGGCACGCGCTGGTCGATCACATCGAAGTAGGTTTCCGGCGTGTCGAGGAAATCCACGCCCTGCGCGCGCATGGCTTCGACGGTCTCGTAGATGTTGTCGGTGAAGCAGGCGATGTGCTGGATGCCCTCGCCCTTGTACGCGTCCAGGTACTCGTTGATCTGGCTCTTCGGGTCGGACGATTCGTTCAGCGGGATGCGCACGATGCCGTCCGGCGCGGTCATCGCCTTGGACACCAGGCCGGTCTTCAGGCCCTTGATGTCGAAGTAGCGGATCTCGCGGAAGTTGAACAGGCGCTCGTAGTAATCCGACCACTGCTGCATGTTGCCGAAGTACAGGTTGTGGGTCAGGTGGTCGATGAAGGTCAGGCCGAAGCCGAACGGACGCAGGTCGGCGCCGTCGATCACCTCGTAGTCGCCATCGAAGACGCTGCCGGCGCTGCCGTAGCGGTCCACCAGGTACAGCATGCAATCGCCGATGCCCTTGATGACCGGGGCGTTGACCGCCTTGCTGTCCGGCTTGAAGGCGATGGCTTCGGCGCCGTTGCCCAGGGCGGTCTGGTAGACCTCCTGGCCCGGCTTCTTGAAGCGGATGGCGAAGCCGCAGGCGCACGGACCGTGCTTTTCGGCGAAGTCGGCGGCGAAGGAATCGGGGTCTTCGTTGACGAGGAAGTTGACGTCGCCCTGGCGATAGACGGTAATCGGACGCTGCTTGTGCTTGAGCACCGCGCTGAAGCCCATCTTGCGGAAGTACTCGTGCAGCTCCCGGCCACGGCCGGCCGGGGCGGCAAATTCGACGAACTCGAAGCCGTCGATGCCCATCGGGTTTTCGAAGGTGGTGACCTGCATGCCGGGGTTCGGGTGCGAGGCGGTCGGGACTGCGGTATTCATGGCGTGGCTCCGAATCGGTACCGCATCGGTACAAACCAGGTGCGGGCTAGGGTGGACCCGGCGAGAATGCAGGGTCCGGACATACCACTTATAGTTACACTTGAAACCACCAGCAAGGTGCACCGCAGCATGAGCCCAGCCGACCCCGCCTCCACCCGCGTGCGTGCCTCGCACGTCCTGCTCGACCTGGAACAGTTCCTGCCGTATCGGCTGAGCGTGCTGTCCAACCGCGTGAGCGGCAACATCGCCAAACTTTATGGCGACCGTTACGGCCTGGCCATTCCCGAGTGGCGGGTGATCACCATCCTGGCGCTGTATCCGGGGTCGTCGGCCAGTGAGGTCTCCGACCGCACGGCGATGGACAAGGTGGCGGTCAGCCGGGCGGTGGCACGGCTGCTGGAGCGCGGTTTCATCAAGCGTGAGACGCACGGCGACGACCGCCGGCGCTCGGTGCTGGCGCTGTCGGCGGCGGGTTTCGAGGTGTACGAGACGATCGCGCCGCTGGTGATCGAGATCACCCGCAAGCTGATGTCGGTGCTGAGCGAGGAAGAGGAGCAGGTGCTGGAGAAGCTGATCCTGCGGCTGGCGGGTGATGGCCTGGAGCGGATGGGCGAAGGCGTCTGAGGGGAAGGTTTCCGGGGCCCTGCCCCGGCCCCCGGTACCCGGTCGCGTCGATCGTGCTCGACTAGGGCAACGTCCAGAGCAACAGCTGGCTTTCCGTGGGATGGCGGGGCGGTGTGGCCTTGCAGGACACGCCGTGACCCCCCCTCCGGGGTCCGGCCCAGCCGCTGGCGGCTGTGCGTTCGGGCGCTTGCGAAGCAATGCTTCGCAAGCAAAGCGCCCTCACCCCTGGGGGCTCGATGGCGCCATCCATGGCGCCAACGGTCCTGCAAGCCCACACCGCCCCACCTCTGACAGATTCCGTGCGCTGTCGGTGGGTGCCGACCGTTGGTCGGCACATCTGTCAGATAGCGAAATTAATTGTGGGTCAGAACCCGTGCCGACCAACGGTCGGCACCCACCCTAGCCGGACGCCGCTCTGGTAGATCCACGCCATGCGTGGATGACGTTGGCTGCCATCCCCGACGTGTCGCCGGCAACCCTGCGCGCATGCGTCGGGCCATCTTTGATGACATTGGGTGCACGCGGCTTGGCATTCGCCGACGAACGGCACTCATCCCGGACGCGTCACGGCCTGTCGGCTTTGCCGCCTGATGTTTCGGGATCGGCCCGGTAGCGTCGTCTTGGACAGGTCGGGCCTATCCAACGGCTTCAATCGAGTGATTTTGCCTATTGGACGACCGGCCCCACCGGGGCGAGGTTGGGCGCGCAGCGGAGCACCGCTGCCGGGGTTGAAAGCCCGTTGACCCAGGCTCAGGAATCCCACCATGTCCCGATCCGCCCGCCGCAAGGTTCCGGCGCCCGCCCCTGTCTCCATCGATCATGAGGCCGACCTGCAGCGCATCGATGAGGCGCTGGCGACGGTGGAATCCTTCGCCGACGTCTGGTTCGAGCACCATCGCCTGAAGCCCTGCCCGCCCGGGTTCCTGCTGTCGCTGAACCGGCTGCGCGATTTCACCAGCTTCGCCAAGGCCTATGCGACCGCGTTGCGGGTGGTGCGGGAGTAGATCCACGCCATGCGTGGATGGCTGCGATGCCTTTACCCGCAATGGGGTCAGAGCCCTTTCCTGCGGAAAGGGATCCGACCCCGCGGCTCAGCTCAGGTGCTTGCGCCGCGCATGGATCCACGGCACGGCCAGCGCGGCGATGGCACCGCCGGCGAAGCCCAGCGAGGCCGCGACCGTCGCCGCTTCGATCGCACCCGGCAGCGCCAGCGCGGCGGCCACCAGCAGCAGTGACGGCAGGCCGACAAAGGTGCCGAGGAAGAAGGTCCAGCGCGGCGACCAGGTGTTGAGCTGCAGCAGGCTGACCGGCTGCCAGGTTTCGGCCGCGGCGTCTTCGGCGATCTTCGCCACGACCTTGCCGAGGTCCACTTCCGGCACCAGCTTGCCCGGGCGGGCGGCGGCAATGGCTTCGGCCACCGCTTCCACCGGCGGGAAGCTGGCCGGCCAGGCGGCAGGCGCGGCCACGCCATAGGCGGTCAGCAGCGGCACGCTCAGCCACGGCGCCACCAGCGGGCGCACCTTGCGCCGGCCATACACGCACCAGATCTGCGCCTGGCCATGCGCAGTCACGCTGTACAGGGCAAGCTCGCCCGGCGGCGGGTAGCCCAGCATGGTCACCCGCGCGGCCAGGCTGTCCTGGTCCATCGCGCGCAGGAAGCCGGGGCGGCTGCGCCCTTCCTGCATGAACGCGAGACCCAGCGCACCGACCAGCCAGGCTTCGGCCACGTCCTTGCTGCCGGCCGTGGCTCGCTCATCCGCAGCCAGGTACCAGGCCAGCGATTTGGGTTCGGCCACGTCCTGCAGGCCCCAGCGGCTGTCATCACCCAGCACGTGGCGCACCGGCAGGCGGGCCGGCGCGGTCTCGCCACGCTCGCCGGTCTGCAGGAAGGGCAGCACGCCCTGCACGAAGCTGGAAAGGTCGATCGCGCGCAGGCCATTTGCGGGCCACTCCGGCGGCAGCAGGCCAGCCAGCTGGCCTTCGGCGGCCAAGCGATCCAGGCGGGCCTTCTGTTCAACCAGCTTCTGCACCGCGCCTTTCAGCACGACGTTGTCCGGCAGGGCGATCTGCGGCAGGCGGTGGCGCGGCGGTGCCAGCTCCACACCGTCCTCGCCGGTGCCTGCATCATCCAGCAGGGCATCCTGCGGCGGCAGGCTCACCCCCTCGGGGGCGGCGTCGCTGGCCGCGTCGGGCTGGCGTTGGGCGTGGTCGCTGTGCATGGGCGCTCCGGTAGGGGCAGCCGACGATCCTGTCGACTGATGTCCTTGCCGTTAGCGGCCGTGGGGTGGGTTTCTGTAGTCGTCGAGCGACCCGGGCAGTCGAGCGGCGCGGCAGTCGAGCATGGCTCGACTCTACAAACGGCGGGTCAGCGCTGCGGCGCCCACTTCTTCAGGAAGGCCATGAACTTGCTGCGGTTGTAGCCCTTGCCTTCGCTCTTGGCTTTTTCCAGCTCGCCGGTGAACTGCGACTGCAGCAGGGTGCCATCCGAATCGAGCACGAACAGGTGCGGGTAACCCTTCACCTGCGGGTACTGCGAGAGGAACGCCGCGTTCTCGTTCTCTTCGCTGTAGTTGACCTTCATCCACACATAGTTGGCATCGCGGAAGCGGCGGATTTCAGCATCGCCTTCCACGAACTGGTCCATCAGGTGGCACCAGGGGCACCACTCGCCGCCCACGTCCAGGATGATGTGCTTGTTGCCGCGCTGCGCTTCGACCTTGGCCGTTTCCAGATCGGCGGCCGGGTCACGCGCCGGGTCGAAGCTGGCATTGAGGCCGGCGATGGCGGCGATGTCGGCCGCGGCCGGGGTGTTGCCCGAGGCCACCGGCGCGCTGGGGTCAGCGGCCGGTGGCTCGGTGGGACGGGTATCGAGCGGTTGCGTCGGTTCGGCAGGCGCCGGCGGCGGTTGCTGGGAACAGGCGCTGATCAGCGCCGCACACACCACTGCCACCACTGCACTGCCAAACGTTGTACGCATGCCTACTACCCTCTGTGTTTACTTGACGCCGTGCATCAGCTTGTTGATCAGCGGGGCGATCAGGAACAGCACCACGCCGGAGCCGATCAGGGCCCAGAACCCGAAGGTATACCCCTTCAGCGCCGATTCGATCGTCATGCCGCCTTCACCGGACACCGCGCCGGCGAAGATGCCCGACAGGTTGTTGCCGATGCCGGTGGACAGGAACCAGCCACCCATGCCGAAGCCGACCAGGCGCACCGGGGCCAGCTTGGTCACCATCGACAGGCCGATCGGCGACAGGCACAGCTCACCCACCGACTGGATGACGTAGACCATGAACAGGGTCCAGAACGGAATCTTGCCGTCCACGACCATCTGCGACAGGGCGAACATCAGCAGGGCGAAGGCGGCGCCGTTGAACAGCAGGCCCAGGCCGAACTTGCGCGGGATGGACGGATTGGCGCTGCCCATCTTGACCCAGATCCAGGCAATGATCGGCGCCAGGGCGATGATCGCCACCGAGTTGACCGACTGGAACCATGCGGTCGGGAAGGTCCATTCGCCCATCTGGCGGTTGACGATGTTCTCGGCCAGGAAGGTGAAGGAGCTGCCGGCCTGTTCGAAGAACATCCAGAACATGACGTTGAAGGCGAAGATGATCAGCATGGCGATCACGCGGTCGCGCTGCACCTTGCCCTCGCGGATGCCTTCCACCAGCAGCAGGATGGCCAGGGCGGTGAACATCGCGCCCAGGATCCAGGCCAGCGCGGCGGCGCCGGTGGCCAGCAGGAAGTACGACACCGGAATGGCGACGACCGCACCGACCAGCACCTTGATGATCGGGCCGATGCCTTCGGCACCCACCGGCGGTGCACCAATGCCCTTCAGGCCGGCGCGACCGATGTAGAACCACACCAGCGAGATCAGCATGCCCACGCCCGAGGCGATGAACACGACCTTGTAGGACGGCATCGCATCGGTACCGAAGACCTTGCGGGCCAGGTACTCGGTCAGCACGGGGGCGATCATCGCGCCGATGTTGATGCCCATGTAGAAGATGGTGAAGCCCGAGTCGCGGCGCTCATCCTTCAGGCCGTACAGCTTGCCGACCATGGTGGAGATGTTCGGCTTGAACAGACCGTTGCCGACGATGATCGTGGCCAGGCCGAGCTTGAAGATGTGCTCCTGCGGCAGCGAGATCATGAACAGGCCGGCGGCCATGATGATCGCGCCGGTCAGGATCGATCGCTGGTAACCCAGCACCCGGTCGGCCACGTAGCCACCGAAGATCGCCGCGGCGTACACCAGGGCCAGGTAGGCACCGTAGATGCGGCTGGCGTCGCCTTCACCGGCAGCGCTGCCGTTGTAGAACTGGGCGACGATGTACAGCACCAAGGCCCAGCGGATGCCGTAGAACGCAAAGCGCTCCCAGAACTCGGTCATGAACAGCATCCACAGCGGGCGCGGGTGGCCCATCGTGGTCTTGAAGTCCGGCAGCGCCGGCTCTGGGGTGTTCGCAGTGGCGTTTAGGCTCATGCGGATTTCCTGGTTCGGTGGATGGACGGCACATCCGATGTGCGCTGGAGCAACGCGCGAGGATCACCGACTTCTGGCGTTCACGTCAAATACACGCCGTTTGAGGCAGGTCACGGCCTGCTCGCTGAACTTGCATCTGAAACGATCCAGCCCGTCGTCGGCGGCCTTGCTGAATGGGGCTCAGGCCAGGTCGGCCGGCGGCGCGACCTGCAGGCTGGTGCGCACCTGGAACAGCTCGGGGAAGAAGGTCAGCTCCAGTGCCTGTCGCAGGAAGCCCACCCCGGACGATCCGCCGGTACCGCGCTTGAAGCCGATCACCCGCATCACGGTGCGCATGTGGCGGAAGCGCCACAGCTGGAAGGCGGTTTCCAGGTCCACCAGGTCCTCGCACAGCGAGTACTCGCGCCAGTAG
Source organism: Stenotrophomonas sp. SAU14A_NAIMI4_5 (assembly GCF_003086795.1). NCBI lineage: Bacteria > Pseudomonadati > Pseudomonadota > Gammaproteobacteria > Lysobacterales > Lysobacteraceae > Stenotrophomonas > Stenotrophomonas sp. SAU14A_NAIMI4_5. The sequence continues at coordinate 4,180,621 of NZ_CP026003.1, forward strand.
CGGTCGGTGTCCTGGTAGATGCGGGCGAACACCGGCTGCAGGCTGTCATCGGACACGTGCGGCTGGGTCCAGTCGCGGTCGCGGTAGAGGTCGGGGATATCGTGGCCGAAGCGCGCCAGGTACTTCAGGAATTCCTCGTACAGGCTCGGCGCTTCCAGCACGGTGCGCAGCTGCGTCTGGCCGTCCACGTCGTGCTCGAACACCTGCAGCATCTGCGCGTTCTTGTTGCCCAGCAGGAACTCGATGTAGCGGTACTGCAGCGACTGGAAGCCCGAAGACGGGCCCAGCACGTCGCGGAAGCCCATGTACTCGGACGGGGTCAGCGTTTCCAGCACCGACCACTGCTCGGTCAGCTGGCGCAGCACCTGCTTGCTGCGCGCCAGCACCTTGCGGCACTGCCAGACTTCGTCGCGCTGCAGGAAGCCGATCGCCGCACGCAGCTCGTGGCCCAGCAGCTTCAGCCACAGCTCCGAGGTCTGGTGCTGGATGATGAAGAGCATCTCGTCGTGGTGCGGCGGGTTGGACAGCGGCTGCTGCGCGGCCAGCAGCTGGTCCAGGCGCAGGTAGCCGCTGTAGGTCAGGCGCCCCTGCAGGTCGGTGTGGATGCCGGCTTCGAGATCGCGTTGGTTGTTGTCGACGGACATGGGCGGGACCAGATCAGGGGCGGCAAGGGTAGCGCGTTGCCTGCCGTGCGGGCAGCCGGACGACCGTACCGGGGCGTGCGGTGGGCCTGTGGAACCGCCGTTGCGCGTGGAACCGTTTGCGGCGTTGCGCCGGCAGTCAGCCAAAGGCGTATTCTGATGCTTTGCAGCAACGACTGAATACGTTGTTGTTATTGGCCCCCGAGCCGTCGCCAGGGGTACAAAGGGGAATCCCCGTGTTGCGCCGCAGGAAGGCTATTTCGTACGCAATCCTTAACATGGCGATTCATATCATTTGTAACTTCTCTGTCGAAGGTGCAGTACGCAATGACGGTTGCCGCTGAGTTCAAGATCGAATACCTGCAGTACCTGGACGCGGACGGCAAGCTCGTCCGTGACGACCTGCCCGCATCCCTGAAGGATCCGGCCGTCCTGGTGCCGCTGTTCAAGCAGATGCTGTACGTACGCACGTTCGACAGCAAATCCATCGCGCTGCAGCGCACCGGCAAGCTCGGCACCTACGCCGCCTGCCTGGGCCACGAAGCCGCACACGTCGGCATCGGCGCAGCGATGAAGGCCGGCGACGTGTTCGCGCCCAGCTACCGCGAATACGGTGCCATGTTCATGCGTGGCGTGCGCCCGTACGACGTGCTGATGTACTGGGGCGGCGACGAGCGCGGCAACGACTACACCGGCAACGCGGTGAAGGACTTCCCGTTCTGCGTGCCGATCTCCACCCAGTGCCTGCACGCTGCCGGCGCTGCGCTGAAGTTCAAGCTCAACAACGAACCGCAGATCGCGGTGGCGGTGTGCGGCGATGGCGGCAGCTCGAAGACCGACTTCTATGCCGCGCTCAACTCGGCCGGTGCCTACAAGCTCCCGCTGATCCTGTGCATCGTCAACAACGGCTGGGCGATCTCGGTGCCGCGTTCGGCCCAGACTGGTGCCGAAACCCTGGCCCAGAAGGGCCTGGCCGGCGGCCTGCACTGCCTGCAGGTGGACGGCAACGACCTGATCGCCGTGCTGGCCGCGATGGAACAGGCCCGCGAACGCGGTCTGGCCGGCGAAGGCGGCACCGTGCTGGAACTGCTGACCTACCGCCTGTCCGACCACACCACCGCCGATGACGCGCGCCGTTACCGCGACGACGCCGAGGTGAAGGACGCCTGGACCCGTGAGCCGATGCTGCGCCTGCGCAAGTACCTCATCGCCAACGGCGTGTGGAGCGACGACGAAGAAAAGACCTGGGTCGAGCAGTGCGCGGCCAAGGTGGACGAGGAAGTGAACCAGTACCTCAACACCCCGGTGCAGCCGGTCGAGGCGATGTTCGACTACCTGTATGCCGATCCGCCGGCGGACCTGCTGGCCCAGCGCGCGGCCGCCATTGCCCTGGAGCAGCGCCATGGATGACATCAAGACGGGCGCATCCGCTTCCCAGGCCAATGCCGCCGACAGCGCCGCTGTCGCCGGTGGAGATATCGCAATGACCGCTACCCCCATCACCCTGATCGAAGCCATCACCCAGGCCCTGGCCTGGGAGCTGGAACACGACCCGTCGGTGCTGGTGCTGGGCGAGGACGTGGGCGTCAACGGCGGCGTGTTCCGCGCCACCGCCGGCCTGCAGCAGCGCTTCGGTTCGCAGCGCATCCTCGACACCCCGCTGGATGAAACCACCATTGCCGGCCTCACCGTCGGCCTGGCCGCGCAGGGCATGAAGCCGGTGGCCGAAGCCCAGTTCGACGGCTTCGTCTACCCGATGGTCGACCACATCATCTGCCACGCCGCGCGCCTGCGTACCCGTACCCGTGGCCGCCTGCACTGCCCGATGGTGCTGCGCGTGCCGTGGGGTGGTGGCATCCGCGCGCCGGAACACCACAGCGAAGCCAACGAATCGATCTTCACCAACGTGCCGGGCCTGCGCGTGGTGCTGCCGTCCAGCCCGCAGCGTGCCTACGGCCTGCTGCTGGCCGCCATGCGTGATCCCGACCCGGTGATCTACATGGAGCCCAAGCGCATCTACCGCCAGTACAAGGAAGTGGTCGTCAACGACGGCGAAGCCTTGCCGCTGGACGTGTGCTTCGTGCTGCGCGACGGCACCGACGTGACCCTGGTGGCCTGGGGCGCACAGGTGAAGGAAGCGCTGGAAGCGGCCGACAAGCTGGCCGGCGAAGGCATCAGTGCCGAAGTCATCGACGTGGCCACGCTGCGTCCGCTGGACTTCGCCACCATCGCCGAATCGGTGGCCAAGACCGGCCGCTGCGTGGTCGTGCAGGAAGCCCCGAAGACCGCGGGTTTCGGTGCCGAGATCGCCGCGCGCCTGGCCGAAGAATCCCTGTACGACCTGCTGGCCCCGGTCGAGCGCGTTACCGGCTACGACACCCACATTCCGCTGTTCCGCCTGGAAATGAAGTACCTGCCCAGCGTGGACCGGATCGTGACCGCGGCCAAGCGCGCGGTGGCGGCAGGCTGACATGCGGGCACGGCTCCTTGGGGCTTACCGCAGCCAGTATTCCAATCCACTCCGGTTCCGCACCGGCCAGATCGTCGAAGTCGGTGTACGTGACGAGGAATGGCCGGCGTTTGCCTGGGTACGCACCAACGATGGGCGCGCTGGATGGGCGCCCGTCGCCTGGCTGCAGCTGCTGGACGATGGTCGCGCCGAAGCCCTGCGCGACTACGACGCCCGCGAGCTGGATGTGGAAAACGGCGAGATGGTGAAGCTGCATCACGAACATGGTGGGTGGTGGTGGTCCGAGCGCGCGAATGGCGCGACGGGCTGGCTGCCGGCCCGCGAACTGGAACTGCTGGAAGAGAACTGCACATGAGCCAGACCAAGAATTTCAACCTGCCCGACCTGGGTGAAGGCCTGCCGGACGCGACCATCGTCGAGTGGTTCGTCAAGGAAGGCGACGTGATCAAGCTGGACGCGCCGCTGGTGTCGATGGAGACCGCCAAGGCCGTGGTGGAAGTGCCCTCGCCGGTGTCCGGCACGGTACTGAAGCTGTCCGGCGCCGCCGGCGACATCATCCCGACCGGTGCCGTGCTGGCCACCTTCGAGGTCGACCCGAACCTGCCGCAGCGCGCCGATGGCCAGGACACCGGCCACAGCCACGGGCACGCCCCGGCGGCCCCGGCCGCACCGAACCCGCCGCCGCTGCCGGCCGCTGCCGCCCCGGTGGCTGCCGCCGCCGAAGAGAAGGCCGAGCGCGATGACGCCGGTACCGTGGTCGGCGCGATGCAGAGCTCCAATGCCGTGCACACCGAACAGGCGCTGGCCGTCGGTGGCGTCAAGGCCGTGCCGGCCGTGCGTGCCACCGCGCGCAAGCTGGGCGTGGACCTGGCCCGCGTGCGTGCCACCGGCGCCGATGGCGCGGTGACCATGGCCGACGTCAAGCAGGCTGCGGCCGACGGCAGCGCCAAGGTCGGCGCTGCGCCGGCCCCGGTGGCTGCCGCTGCTGCTGCCTATGCCGCGCCGGCCCCGGCCCACGTGGCCGCCCCGGTGCAGAGCGAAGCCCGCACCCCGCTGTCCGCCGCCGGCAAGCCGATGCGCACCCAGCCGCCGGGCGTGGTCGCCAAGGGCCAGCCGGAACCGCTGAAGGGCGTGCGCCGCAACATGGCACGCGTGATGGCCGACGCGCACAGCAAGGTCGTGCCGACCACGCTGAACGACGACGCCGACATCCACGCCTGGCTGCCGGGCAACGACGTCACCGCCCGCCTGGTGCGTGCGATCGTGGTTGCCGCGCAGAAGGTGCCGGCGATGAACGCCTGGTTCGACGGTGAAGCGCTGACCCGCACCCTGCACGCGCAGGTGGACATCGGCATCGCCGTGGACACCGACGACGGCCTGTTCGTGCCGGCGTTGCGCAATGCCGACATGCTTGATGCCCGTGGCATCCGCGAAGGCGTCAACCGCCTGCGTGAGCAGGTGGAAGCGCGTTCCATCGCCGCCTCGGAACTGAGCGGCTACACCATCTCGCTGTCCAACTTCGGCATGTTCGCCGGCCGCTACGCGACCCCGGTGGTGGTGCCGCCGTGCGTGGCCATCATCGGTGCCGGCCGTGCCCGCCACCAGATGACCCCGGTGATGGGCGGCGTGGAAGCGCACAAGGTCATCCCGCTGTCGGTGACCTTCGATCACCGCGCTGCCACCGGCGGTGAAGCGGCCCGCTTCCTGCGCGCGATGATGGATGATCTGGCGCTGGCCAGCTGATCCACCGCCCAGGCCGGTAAACGCAAAAGGCTGCGATCTTCCGGGATCGCAGCCTTTTCTTCATCCGCGTGCCGGCTTCAGTGGCGCGCCTTGGCACGCCGGTAGGGCTTGTCGCCGCCACCGCGTGGGGTACCGGCTTCAGGGTTGATGCACACGCGGCCATCGCAGATCACCGCATCCGAAGCGTAGTACGCCTGCAGCACCGGCAACGCGTCGTCGTAGCGCTGCAGCGCTTCCTTGCTGCTTGCCAGTTCGCCGCGGTAATAGCCCAGCACCGCCCAGCCGACGATCAGCACCAGCACCAGCAGGCCACCGGCGGCGATGCTCCACATCCACAGCGTGGCGCCGGTGCGCCGCAGGACCGTGGCAGCGGCGGCAAGATCGCGCCCGTACTGTGCGGTAACGGGTGCCACGGCGTCCTTCGCATCCGATGCGATGCGTGCACTGGCACCGCCCACGATGGCTTCAACCTTGCGGTTGAGTGCTTCCATGTCCGCCTGCAGCGATTGCACGCACTGGTCAAAGGTGGCCTGCATGCGCGTCTCGCGCTGCTCGAACCTGGACAGCATGGCGGCCTGCAGCCGCAGAGAGTTCTGAAGCGCCGCCAGCACGGCGGCGGGGTCCTGTTCGCCCACGCTGTCTGCTCCCCCCGGTGCGCCGTTCAGGCGTCCATGCTGCGTGCGTGCGGCTGCTGCGCCGGCTGCTGGCGCTGTGCGGCGTCCGCGTTCTGGGCCTGCACCTGCGCCTGCTCATGGGCCGCCTGGTCCTGCTGTGCCAATGCGGCCACTTCAGGCGACTGTGCGATGTTCGCGGTGGCACGATTGAAGGCGGCATCGTCGCCGGCATACAAGGCACTGGCCATGCGGTCCAGCTCCGCATCCCCGGTGGAGAAGCCGGCATTGCCGCCCTGCCGTGGTGCCTCGCCGTCATTGGCGCTGATGCGCAACGGGCCCGAACCGGAATGCGACTTCGCGTCCGGGTCCAGCGGCACCGTCTTCTCGCCATCGCGCGGCGGCTGGATCCTGCGGTCGTCGCCGTCATACCACTGCTTGCCATCGAACCAGTAGCCGCTGCGGTGCGAGCCAAGGCCGACATCCTGGTGCAGGTTCTCGCCGAAGTCCGGCGCGTCCACGGTCTTGCCGTCCTTGTCCTTGGGCAGCGATGGCGTGATGTCGGCCGCCTTCATCAACGTGCTGGTGACGCCGTTGCTGTTGTTGTAGAGCGGCGAATACTCCATCTGCGCATCGTTGATCTGCTGCCCGGCCGCCTTGGCCGCAGCGAGCTTCTTTTCCAGTTCCTGGTCGCTGCCCTGCCAGACCACCTGGCGTTCGTGGGTCTCGCCGGGGAACGGCCAGTCGGGTGAGCGCTGCTCGCCCACCATCACCTTGCCTTCGGCATTGCGCTGCAGTGCCGGATCATCCAGCCGCGCCTGGTCCAGCGGCACCCGGGCATGGCTGCCATCGGCCTGGCGCTGGCTGACGAACTGCTGCGGCGGTTCATACGGCGCTGCATCCACCTGGATATGGCCGTAGTTGTCCGAGCCCAGCAAGGTACTGCCGGCCAGGTTGGACAGCGCATTGCCTTCGGGCTGCGTATCGGGGCCGCCGCGAACCACCTGCTGGCTGCCATCGGAATGTTCGAACAGCAGGTAGGTATGCCGCCGCCCGGCCGCAACCGGGCTGGCCCCTACGATGATCTTCGCGTTGCCGTCCGGCATGGCTCAATCTCCCAGATGGGCGGGCGTACGGGACACATCGAGGTGCTGCACGCGCACGCCGTCTTCCGATTCCAGCGTCACGATCCACTGCACCGGCGTGGGCGGCGCGGTAACCCGCTGGTCTGCCGGCGGCGGCGGTGGCGTCTGCAGGCTGCAGTAGAAAGCGGCCTTGATGGTGGGCGCCTGCGGCTGCGAGGGCTGGCAGTCAAAGCCCTTCGCGCGCAGGTGCTGCACCGCCTCGGCCAGTACGCTGCCGGGGCCTGCCCACTGGCCGAGCTGGGCCTTGCCCGCGGCCGTGGACTGCTGTTCGTGGAAACGGGACGCTTGCTGTCCGGTGTCATTCATGGCGGAACATCCTGTCGCAGATGTCAGAAGGAACAGGGAAACCAGAAGCGGGGCGACAGCGGACCGTGCCGCCCCGGGGACACGTATCCCGCCTCTGCCCCGGGCGCGCCCGGGACGGGGAATGGTGGTAGCCACGCTGGAGTTACCCCGCTGCAGTGTCGATGGGCAGAAACTAGCATGGAACCTTCGGCGAAAAGGTGAGGGAACCGCAGGAAAAATCCCAGAAATCTGTAGGAAAATCCCTCAACGTGACGTACGTACAGAAACCGGGTGCGGTTCCCCAGCCCTTCTGCTCAGTCGCGCGCCACCAGGCCCTCTGCACGGCTGTAGACGCGCAGGCGGTGGCCATCGGGATCGACGCCGGTGAAGGTATGGCCGAATTCCAAGGTGACCGGCGCCTGGGTGATCTGTACCCCCAGTGCGCACCACGCATCATGCAGGTGCTGCACTTCAGCGGGGTTGGCCACCACCATCGCCAGCTCGGCGGCGCCGGCCTCGGCGGTGACCGGCGGCAGCACGCCATCGCGCTGCCACAGGCCCAGGGCCGCGCCATCGCCGAGCAGGAACAGGGCGAAGCCGGGCGACTGCTCGACCGGCGGCGTGCCAAGGATGCCGCTGTAGAACGTGGCACTGGCCGCGACATCGCGCACGTACTGCAGCAGGGTGCTGGGCTTGAACATGGTGGACCTCCGTTGTTGGGAGCGCCCATGGTGGTGCGGGCCTGCTGACAGATCCTGTCAGCAGCGTTGACGGCGCTGGCCTGCGCTTCTGCCCTGGTAGAGTCGACTGTCAGTCGACTGCTCCTGCGTGAAAATCCCGCGCTTCGCGCGATAGTCGACTAGCAGTCGACTCTACCCCCGGCGTTTCGTACGCCGCCGGCTCCGGGCAGCGCGCTCTTGCAGCTCACGCCCGGTCCAGCCAATCCGGGGCGATGCCCTGCGCTTTCTGCCAGCGGCGCAGCAAGGTGCCGCGCGGCACGCGGTAGCGATCTTCCAGCGTGCGCACCTGGCGGATGCGATCCAGGCGGAAATGGCGGAAATCCTCGCGGCCCTCGCACCATGCCGCCAGCACCACCACCTCATCGAAGTAGCCCAGCGCGAACGGCCAGACCACGCGCTCGGTGCGCTGCCCCTGCGCATCCTCATAGGCAAACTGCAGCCGCTGCTGCACGCCCACGGCTTCGCGCACCGCCTGCAGCCGCGCCGCCGGCACCGTCGCTCCAGCCTTCGAGGGACCGATGCGCAGGCCGCTGTCGCGCAGCGCTTCACGGCGTGCGGCGGGCAGTACATGGGCGATGCGTGCCAGGGCATCGCGAGCAGCATCAGCCAGTGCCGGCTCGGTGCGCGCAGCCACCCAACGCAGCCCAAGCACCAGCGCATCGATCTCGGCCGGCGGAAGGGTCATCGGTGGCAGCACGTCGCCGGGTATCAACTGGTAACCCACGCCGGCCTCGCCGCGCAGGTCGGCCCCCTGCGCGCGCAGGGTCTCGATGTCGCGGTACAGCGTGCGCAGGCTGATGCCCAGCGCCTCGGCCAGGGCCTGCCCGGCCACCGGCCGGCGGTGCCGGCGCAGCAGCTGCAGCAGCTGGGTCAGGCGCAGCGCCCGCGACATCAGCCGGCCAGCGCGCTGGACGCCACCACGTGCTCGCCCGGCGGCGGTGCCAGTGCGGCATCCACCAGCGCCCTGGCAATGCGGCTGGCCGGATTGATCCGCCAGGCTCGCGGCAGCACCGGCCCGAGCACGCCCAGCACCTGCAGGGCGAAGTGCTCGCTGCGACGCACCTGCTGCCGCTGGCCCCCGATCAGGCCCGGCCGCACCAGGGTGAGCGAGGCGAAGCCCAGTGCGCGCAGGTCGCGCTCCAGCTCGCCCTTCACCCGGTTGTAGAAGAGGGCCGAGCCCGCGTTGGCACCGGCTGCGGAGTTCAACACGAAGGCGCGCGCGCCCTCAGTCCGGGCCAGGCGGGCGAAGGCCAGCGGGTAATCGTGGTCGATGCGGTAGAAGGCTTCGCGGCTGCCGGCCTGGGCCATGGTGCTGCCCAGCGCGCAGATCACCGTATCCACCTGGGCCCAGTCCGGTGCGTCCGGCAGGGCGTCGAACTGCAGCACCGGGGCATGCAGTTTCGGATGGCTCAGGCCCAGCGGACGCCGGGTCGGAGCCACCACCGCGCGGCACAGCGGGTCATCCAGCAGCATCGGCAGGGCCAGGCCGCCGACCAGGCCGGTCGCCCCCAGCAACATCACGCGCATACCCACCTCCCCTACGGCATCCTGTCGACCATCGTAGCCGTTCAAGCCGTCGGCGGCCGCGCCGATATGCTGTCACCAGTCCCTGCCAGCCCCAGGATTTTTTGCCATGACGGACCAGTCCGACCACCGCCCTGCCCCCGGTACCGCCCTGGGACCGCCGGCGCACGTGCGTGCGGTGTCCGACGATGGCCGCGGCGACCGGGTGGTCCTGCAGGGCGGCACGGCCGTGGCGCTGCAGCAGCTGTTCGCCGGTGCCGATGCGCCCGAGCCGCTGCTGGCCGCCTTCGCCAATGGCATGGCCACCCTGCCCGGCGAGCTGGGCGACATGGGTGACCGCCTGCAGTCGGCCCAGGCCAGCGCCGACTGGCCGCGCTACGGCCGGGCCATGCGGCAGCTGATCGACAAATACATCCGCACCATCGAGCAGCACTCGCCCGATGGCCAGCCCGACAGCCTGCGCCTGTCCGAGCAGCTGCGCCTGCTGCTGGGTGGTGCGGTGGTGTCGCTGCTGCTGCACGACCCGGACCTGCGCGAACAGGCCCAGGCGCTGGCCGGCAAGCTGCGGCAATGGCAGCCCGGTGCACCGCTGGAGCCCATCGAACAGGGCGTGCGCGAGCTGGGCCACCAGGTGGGCGTGCGTGCGGAAAGCTGGCAGGAACAGCAGGCGCTGCTGCTGGAACTGTTCGCCCTGCTGCTGGAGAACGTCAGCGAGCTGCTGGATGACCGCAGCTGGCTGCAGGGCCAGATCGCCGCGGTACGCCAGCTGCTGGCCGGCCCGCTGGAAGCGGAATCGGTCGAGCGCACGCGCGCCGAGCTGCGCGAGGTGATCTACAAGCAGGGGCTGCTGCGCCAGGGCATCGACGATTCCAAGGCGGCGATGCGCGGCCTGATGGGTGAGTTCATCGAACGCATGGACGGCATGGCCGCCAGCACCGGGGAATACCACGACCGCATCGGCACCTATGCCCTGCAGCTGCGCGAGGCACGCAGCATCGCCGACCTCAACCAGCTGCTGCAGGAAGTGATGCATGACACCGGCAAGGTGCAGCAGCAGGCCGCACAGGCGCGCGACCACCTGGCCAGTGCGCGGCAGGAAGTGGAACGCGCCGAGCGGCGCATCAGCGAACTGGAACAGGAACTGCGCGAGGCCGGCGACCTGGCCCGCATCGATCCGCTGACCCAGGCCCTCAATCGCCGTGGCCTGGACGAGATGCTGCAGCGGGAAATGGCCCGCGCGGCGCGCAACAACACGCCGTTGGGCCTGGCGGTGATCGACCTGGATGACTTCCACCAGACCAACGATGCCCACGGCCACGCCGGTGGCGATGCGCTGCTGCAGCACCTGGTGTCGACCTGCCGGCTGCTGCTGCGCGCCACCGATGGCGTCGCCCGCCTCGGCGGTGATGAGTTCGTACTGGTACTGCCGGAAACCCCGGGCGCCGACAGCATGGCCACGGTGCAGCGCCTGCAGCGCTCACTGGCCCATCGCGTGCTGACCGTGCAGGACAAGCGCGTGCCGGTGCACTTCAGTGCCGGCCTGGCGCAGTGGCAGCCCGGCGATGATGCCGAGGCACTGCTGCGGCGCGCCGATGAGGCGCTGTACGTGGCCAAGCGACAGGGCAAGAACCGGGTGCAGGCGGGGTAATCCGCCCTGGTGGGTATGGCCCGGCGGCGGCGGTTGGTGGGTGCCGACCGTTGGTCGGCACGCCCTTCGCGCGGCGGCCGTTGTTACTTCCCGCGCAGCTTCTGGATGCCGGTCACCGCGGCCAGCACGATCGCACCGGCAACGATGCCGACCACCATGTTCGCTGCGGCACTGATCAGCCAGCCCCACTGCCCTTCGCCACCGAAGCCCTGCACGGCGTGGTGCAGCGGCGGCACGTTGTGCACGAGGATGCCGCCACCGACCAGGAACATGGCGATGGTGCCGGCCACCGACAGGAACTTCATCAGCCACGGCGCGGACACGACCAGGCCACGACCGAACGCGGCCACCGCACCGCCCTTGCGCGACAGGTACAGGCCCACGTCATCCAGCTTCACGATGCCGGCCACCAGCCCGTAGACGAACACCGTCATCGCCAAGGCCACCACGGCCAGCGTCACGAGCTGCTGGGTGAAGGCCGCGGTGGCGACCACGCCCAGGGTCAGCACGATGATCTCGGCCGAGAGGATGAAGTCGGTGCGGATGGCACCCTTCACCTTGTCCTTTTCCCACGCCACCATGTCCACCTGCGCATCGGCCAGCGCCTTGCGCCGCTCGGCCTGGTGCTCGGCGTCCTCATCGGCCGAATGCAGGAAGCGGTGCGCCAGCTTCTCCACGCCTTCAAAGCACAGGAAGGCGCCGCCGATCATCATCAGCGGCACGATCAGCGGCACGTTCCAGCCGCGGCTGTGCAGCCAGGCTTCCAGCGCGCTGATCGCCAGCGCCGCGGGCACCAGAATCACCTTGTTCACCAGCGAACCCTTGGCCACCGCCCACACCACCGGCAGTTCGCGGTTGGCGTTGACGCCGGTCACCTGCTGCGCGTTCAGCGCCAAGTCGTCGCCCAGGACGCCGGCGGTTTTCTTCGCGGCGACCTTGGTGAGGATCGAGACGTCGTCGAGCAGGGTGGCGATATCGTCGAGCAGGGCAAACAGGCTGGCACCGGCCATGGTGGATCCAAAGAGGGGATGGGCGGATTCTGACTGATCCGGTGCCTGCTGCGGAAGCGGGTTCACTGCGTGCCTACCGCGCAGCAGGGACACTGGCAGCGTCCCCCCTTCTGCCGGGCCCGTCCGCCGGGCATGGTCCGGCGCTACCAGAGCAGCGCACCGCCCCGAGGAGTTCCGCTTGAGCAATCCGTCCACCGCCACGGCCAATCCCACACTGGTCAAGGGCATGAACCGGCGCAGCCAGATCCTGCGCCTGCTGATGCGCTACCGCCATTCGGGCGTTTTTTCCGGGATGAACCTGGAAGCCTCCGGCCCCCACTCCGATATCCCGGCCGACGGGAACCCTGACCAGTTCGTCAGCGACCTGGAGGCACTGGGGCCGACGTTCGTCAAGCTGGGGCAGATGCTTTCCACGCGCCCGGACATGATCCCGGCCGAGTTCGCCACGGCCTTGGAACGCATGCAGGAGAATGTGGCGCCCATCCCGGTCGAGCGCATCCACGCCGTCATCGAGCAGGAGCTGGGCGCCGGGGTCAACAAGCTGTTTGCTTCGTTCGACCCAGAGCCGCTTGGCTGCGCCTCGATCGCCCAGGTTCACCGCGCGGTCCTGCACGACGGCCGACTGGTGGCGGTAAAGGTGCAGAAGCCGGAGGTCGCCGCGCAGCTGCGTTCGGACCTTGATGCGCTGCGCAGCTTCGCCCTGGCCGCCGACCATCTCACCCAGGTTGGCCGCCGGGTACGCCTGCGCGACTGGCTCAATGAGTTCGGCAAGACGCTGATGCAGGAGCTGGACTACCGCACCGAGGCGGAGAATCTGGCCCGCTTCGGCCGCCACCTCTCGCCCTTCAAGCGGCTGTGGGTGCCTCAGCCGCTGTGGGATTACTGCGGCCAGCGCGTATTGACGATGGAACTGGTCAACGGCGTGCGCGTCGATGCAATCCCCGCCGTGCGCCGTACCGAGCAACCGATGGACCCCCTGGCTGCCGCGCTGATCAGGGGCTATCTGGACCAGATCTTCGTGCATGGCGAGATCCATGCCGATCCGCATCCCGGCAACCTGCGGGTGACGCCCGATGGCCGGCTGGCGATCTTCGACCTGGGCATGGTCGCGCACATGCCGCCGCGCCTGCGCGAGCGCATGCTGAAGATCCTGTTTGCGGCCGTGGATGGACGGGGCGAGGAGGTGGCCGACGACCTGATCAGCATCAGCACGCGCCTGGAGTCCTTTGACGAGGAGCGCTACCTGCGTGAGACCGGGCAGCTGATCGCCCGCTATGCGGCCAGCAGCAGCTTCACCGAGGGCAAGGTGGTGCTGGACATGGTGCGCATCGCCACCGCCTGCGGTCTGCGCACACCGCCGGAATTGAGTCTGCTGGGCAAGGCGCTGCTGAACCTTGAGAGCGTGTGCCTGCTGCTGGCACCGGAACTGGACACCCGCCGCATCGTCGAACGACAGCTGCAGCACGTGATGCGGGCACGCCTGAAGAAGTCACTCTCAATGCCCAACCTGGCCAGCGAGGCGATGGAGCTGCAGCAGCTGCTGCGCGATGGGCCGCGCAAGCTGACCGACATCATGGCGCTGCTGGCCGAGAACCGCCTGCAGATGAAGGTGACCGGTCTGGAAGAATCGCGGCTGATGGAAAATCTGCAGAAGATCGCCAACCGCGTGGCGGCCGGCATCATCAGCGCGGCGCTGATCATGGCTGCCTCGCTGATGATGAAGCTGGAGACCGGCTGGCACATCTTCGGCTATCCGGCCATCGCGCTGTTCCTGATGCTGATCGGCGTCGTGCTCGGACTGGGCATCGTGACCAGCGCATTGCTGTTCGATCGGCGTGCACGTGCGCGTGAGGAACGCGGGCATCGTTGAAGAAGCGGGAAATCGCGCCGCTTTTTAATGAAATCGCGTAGCGGCTTTCACGCTGGTTTTACTTGAAACGCGCGATTTCACCTCATGTAACAAACAAACATTTCAGTCAGGTTCGTGCATGCACTATCGGGTCATCAGCCTGTCATGCACGTGTGCTTGAGGCAGCGCTGGTCGGATGGACACGCGTCGGTACGACGTCCATCACCACCTCCCGTCACTGCCGAAGCCGCTTATGCTCTGGATCCTGCTGCTGTCGCTGTTGTTGTTGGCCTGGTTGTTCCTCGCCTCCGATAAGTGGGTGTGGTGGAAGGCGAGCACGTTCTCGCTGCTGCTGCTCCTGCTCAGCACGTGGTGGTTGATCGACAAGCTGTCCGGCGATGGCCTGAATGCCGCAACGCTCTACCACCTGGGCGCCGACATGGAAGGCGCCGGCATCGCGGACTTCAAGGGCTATATCGCCGGCTACATCGCGCTCGTCCTGGTGTCGCTGCTGCCGCTGTTTGCCACGCGGGTGAAGCGCTGGCGCCGCCCGGGTCGCGGTGGCGCATGGTTCGCCGGCTTCGCGGTGGTGTGGATCACCACGATCATGATCAGCCCGCTGGCACGTGATGGCCAGCGCCTGTACCAGCAGCTGCGCCCGGTCGATTTCGCCCGCATCGCTCCCGAATACCAGGTGCCGACGCAGCCGCTGCAGCGCCCGCGCAACATCGTCTGGATCTACGGCGAAAGCCTGGAACGCACCTATCTGGACGAAAACGTGTTCCCGGGCCTGATGCCCAACATCAACCGTCTCGCCAGCCAGTCGCTGGACGTGCGCGGGCTGGCCTCGGCCGAAGGCAGCGGCTGGACCATCGCCGGCCTGGTGTCGTCGATGTGCGGCGTGCCGCTGACCACCTCGCAGGGCGATGAAAACAGCATGGACCGCATGGGCAGCTTCCTGCCCAAGGCCGTGTGCCTGGGCGACTACCTGAAGCAGCAGGGCTACACAAACCATTACCTGGGCGGCGCCAGCGGCCGCTTCGCCGGCAAGGGCCAGTTCCTGGCCAGCCACGGTTTCGATGAAGTGCACGACCTGGAATGGTTCAAGCAGCAGAAGAAGATCGGCCGCGTGCATTACTCGCCGTGGGGCGTGCACGACGACGTGCTGCTGGACACCGCCTACCAGCGCTTCGAACAGCTCTCGCGCAAGGGCGAGCCGTTCATGCTGACCACGCTGACCATGGACACCCACCACCCCGCTGGCCATCTGCCGGTGGCGTGCAAGGGCCAGCGTTATGAAAGCAAGTACGGCAACATCAACATGCTCAACGCGCTGAAGTGCAGCGACCGGCTGATCTCGCAGCTGGTGCAGCGCATCCAGGCCAGCCCTTATGGCAAGGACACGCTGATCGTGATCGCCTCGGATCACCTGGCGATGCCCAACGACCTCACCGACATCCTGACCCAGCAGAAGCGCGAGAACCTGCTGCTGTTCCTCGGCGATGGCATTGCCCCGCAGCAGCTGAAGGCCGACGCCGGCACCACGCTGGATTCGGGTGCGACCCTGCTCAGCCTGCTGGACCCGCAGCTGAAGACGATGGGCTTCGGTCGCTCGCTGATCGATACCCAGCGCGCGCCCAGCGCGAGTGTGGCGACCCAGCGCGATGGTGGCCGCGATTATCCGCAGTACCTGGCCTTCGCCCGCTCGCTCTGGTTGGGCGAGCCGACCCGCGAACTGAAGATCGATGGCGATGACCAGGTGGTGGTCGGCCTGCAGCACGTGCAGCCGCCGGTGCTGCTGGAGTACGACAAGGACTGGAGCCTGAAATCGGTGTATCTGGAAAACACCTCGCGCCAGTTCGACGATGCCGACCCGGACAACACACTCGCCTATGTGGATCGCTGCACGGCGTTCGAGGATGGCTCGGCCGACGGCGACTGGTGCGCGCTGCTGGTGAACCGCGACAACGGCATCAAGTTGTTCCGCGATGACGACCTGCGTGGCGGCATCGCGGTGGATGCACCGCTGGAGTCGTTCCAGGGCCCGCGCCCGAGCGTGCGCCAGGCGCACATGATCACCCAGAAGGGCCGCCGCACCCGTGCCGGCCAGTACATGCTGGAACTGGTGGCGAGCCAGCGCCCGGACCGCGGTTTCTGGATCGAGGCAGTGTCGTCGCAGCGCAAGGTGGTGCTGGCCCAGCAGTGGGTGCAGCCGGATGCGGACGGCAAGATCAACGTCTCGTTCGGGTTGGACCACGAGGTGGATGATCTGGAGATCCGGGCGTGGTTGAACCATGCCGAGAAGCTGGCGGTGGATACGTTTGCGCTGGTGCCGTCGCGCGCACGCCCGCGGGGGTAAGGGTTTTTCCTTTGCAGGGCTTGCAGCCCTGCACCTGCAGAAGCCGAAGCAAGATCAAGAGCGGCATTCCGTGGGATGGCGGGGCACTGTGGGTTTGCGGGGACGCCGTAAACCCATCCATGAAGTGACCCCCTGGAGTTGGACACCTGATCCAACCCAGAGGGTTATATGAATAGATATGAGGTTCGTTTCAAATTGCAGGTGGCCAAAGAGGCCTGCAAGACCTCCACATCGGTCAAGGCGGTTGTACATCCGGTACTACAACGAAGACCGTATCCGATTGAAACTAAAGGGCCTGAGCCCGGTAAAGTACCGGCAGCAGGCCGCGTTGGCCGCCTGATCCCCCAACTGTCCAACTTTTGGGGGTCACTTCACCATGGGGGCTTGGTCGCCGCATCCATGCGGCTCACACCCCGCAAACCCACAGGGCCCCGCCTTCGACAGTTGGCCGGTGGCTGTTGGCAACTGCTGGTGGTGGGTGCCGACCGTTGGTCGGCACATCTGTCAGATATCGAATAGATCATCCACGCATGGCGTGGATCTACTGGCAACGGGAGCTGTTGGTAGGTGCCGACCGTTGGTCGGCACATCTGTCAGATATCGATATTCGACCCCGTGCCGACCAACGGTCGGCACCCACCAACATCCCTGGGAAACTGTCGAAGGCGGGGTGGGTCCGGTTGAGGGGGTGTGAGCGGCATGGATGCCGCGACCAAGCCCCCATGGATGGGTTTACGGCGTCCCCCTCAACCGGACCCACCCCGCCATCCCACGGATAGCCCGCTTTTGCCGTTGACGTTGATTCTGCAGGTGCAGGGCTGCATGCCCTGCAAAAAGCCCCCCCCACTACTCCGGCGGGGTGTCGCGTACCAGGTGGATGTCGGTCGGGGTCGAGAGCGGGATGTCCCGCTCGGCCAGTATCTGCAGCAGGCTGAAATACAGATCACTGCGCGTGCCGTACACCTGCCGCGGGCTCGCCACGTAGGCGAAGCTGTTGAACGTGATCTGGCCGCCGGCAATGCTGTCGATGAACACTGACGGCGCCGGCTGCTGCAGCACCGCCTGGTGCGCGCCATAGGCATCCAGCAGCGCCTGCTTCAGGCCCGCCACATCGGTGCTGGTCGGCACCGCGAACTGGATCTGGATGCGGCCCTGGTTGTTGCCCATCGTCATGTTGCGGATGGTCTTGGTGATCAGCTCCGAGTTCGGCACGATCAGCGTCGACTTGTCGCCCACCTGGATCTCGGTCGAACGCACGTTGATGCGGCGGATGTCGCCTTCCTGGTCACCCAGCTTCACCCAGTCGCCGATCTTCACCGGCCGCTCGGCCAGCAGGATCAGGCCCGACACGAAGTTCTGGATGATCGCCTGCAGGCCGAAACCAATACCCACCGACAGCGCGCTGGCCAGCAGCGCCAGGTTCTTCATGTCCAGGCCCATCGCGGTCAGGGCCCACAGGCCCACCAGGATGATGCCGACGTAACCGGAGATGGTGCTGATCGAGTTGCGCGCGCCCAGGTCCAGCTCGGTCTTGGGCAGGTAGGTGTCGGTCAGCCAGCGCTGCATCAGCTGGGTCAGGCCCACGCCGATCAGCAGCACCAGCACACCGGTGGCGATGCGGCCGGGCTGCAGCGTCAGGTCCTTGTTGATCGTGATGCCGTTGGCCAGCGCAGCGATGCGCTCGACGATGGTACCGACGTTGCCGAACGGCGCGGCCAGGGCCAGCAGCGCGATCAGCACCACCAAGGTGCGCAGCATCGCCGAGAGCAGCACGCCGGCCTGCTCCAGCCGCGACACGCTCAGGCCGGTGCTCAGCAGGATGGTCTGGCCGACCTTGCTGTCGGCGTTGAGCAGCCAGGTGCAGAGGTCATCGACGAACTTGAACAGCAGCAGCGCCGCCAGCACCACGATGCTGCCGCCGATCAGCTGCTGGTTCACGAACTTGGCGAAGTTCACGTAGCCCAGCAGGGTGGCGATGATCGCCGCGGTGACGGCGAGGTTGCCGGCCACGCGGGCCAGCACCAGCCAGCTGCTGCGACGCACCGGTACCGCCGCGCCCACGCCATCGGCCTGCGCCTCCAGCTTGGCCTCGGCTTCGGCAGTCTGGCGGCGGTGCAGGCGCGACAAGGTGACCAGCATGGCCATGATCAGGCCGAGGTAGGTCAGCGCGATCACGCCGTCCAGCGCCACCGTGGTCACGTCGCTGGTGCGCGTGGCCTGGTCGATGGCCACCAGCACCGTGCTGAACCAGGCCAGCGCGGCCGCGCCCCAGGCGTACTTGCGCAGCTTCAGCGCGGCGGTGTCATCCAGGTTCAACAGGCGCCACGAGGGCCGCGTGGGCACCAGCAGGCAGGCGCTGAGCGCGGCGATGAAGGCGGCAGCGAAGCTGGCCGCCTCCACGCCGTCGGCGACGTTCTGCAGGCGCGGCGCGATACCGCCGATGGCATTGAGCGAGGCGATGAACACCACCACCGCGTAGCCCGGCAGCAACGTGCCAACCAGCAGCAGCCACATGGCCAGGCCGGAGCGGCGCAGGCGGCCATCGGGCGCGCGGTCGGAGGCGGCGAAGCGGCGGCCCAGCGCGCGCAGCCACAGGCGCAGCGGGAACATCATCACCAGCGCGGCCAGCAGGCCCAGCAGCGGCGTGCCCCAGCCTTCCTTGTCCAAGGCGGCCACCAGGGCATCGCGGCCCTGCGCGGCCAGCGGCGTGACCCGGGCAATATCCACCGGCAGCTGCTTGGCGACCTTGCGCCACAGCGCGGGCGACAGCGGCGAATCGACCTTCTGGCCCAGTTCCTCGGTGCGCTGCGCGGTGCGCTGCTTCTCGATATCGTTGGCCAACTGGCCGGCGCGCACGGCGCTGGCCTTGGCCTGCGCGACCGAAGACGCCAGCGCATCACGCTGGCGGGTCAGGTTGCGGCGCTGCGTTGCCAGCTCGGGCAGCTCGGTGGTGCCATCGGGCGCCGGGCCCAGCTGGGCCAGCTGCTCGGTCAACTGGTCCAGCTGCGGCTGCAGGCTCTTGTCCAGCGCCTCGGCATCGCGGCGCACCTGCGATGCGGTCTCGGACAGCATCGCCAGCGTTTCGGTGGCCTCGGCGGAATCGCGCTTGCGCTCCACGTCCTTCAGGCTGGCATCGAACTGGGCCAGCTGCTGCTTCGGCGTCGGGTCGTCGTCCTGGGCCAGCACCGGCGCGGCCAGCAGCAGCGCACCACACAACAGCAGCGCCAGCGACGGGCCACGCATCAGGATCGTTCGGAAGAAGGAAAGCAAGCCAGCCACACCGGTTCGCGCGGACCACCGCGCCTGCGCGCGACTATACGGCACGGCTGGTAAAGGCCGGATGGACGGCCACGCCAACACCGACCGGGGTAGAGTCGACCGTTGGTCGACTACCGCGCGCAGCGCGGGATTTTCAGCGTGTCCCGCCAAGAGCAGTCGACCAACGGTCGACTCTACCCAGCCCTCAGTACTTCAAGCGCAGCTCTTCCACCTGCGGCTGCTGCAGCGCGTACCAGTCCTGGAATTCCTCTTCGCTGATCTCATCCGGCGCGTACACCGCGATGGGATGCCAGTCATGGTCGGTCGGCAGCGGCTGGCGCGGACCCGCGCGCAGGCTGTAGCTGACGCCCTCGTAATCCACCACGTCGTCCACCTGCGGCCACTGCTCGCGGGCAAACGCGGTTTCACTCTTCAACAGGATCACCTGGTACATCGGCACCTCCACTTCGCTTGTATAAGGAAAAAACCCGGCGCTGACGCAAGGATAGCGTTGCGCCGGTGATGGCTGCGCCGCCGCGCGGGCGACGCATTGTTCTGGACGTGGGCCTCGCCCCGGCTTCACCTGCCCATGGCGAGCCCGACGGCATGGTGGAGGTCCGTTCCCGAACCGCCTGTCCATGACCGACCACCCGCCGCTGAAGACCGTCGCCGACCTCAAGCTGCCCCGCTACCTGGGCACCTGGTACGAGATCGCCCGCCTGCCCATGCGCCACGAGCCGGAAGGCTGCACCGACGTGACCGCGCACTACGAACTACTGGAAAACGGCAACCTGGGCGTCACCAACCGCTGCCGAATGGACGGCGAGGTCGAGGAAGCCACCGGTGAGGCATGCGCCGTGGGCAACAACGTGGCTCGCCTGGAGGTCAGCTTCCTGCCCAAGGGCCTGCGCTGGCTGCCTTTCGCCAAGGGCGACTACTGGGTGATCCAGGTGGCCCCCGATTACAGTGTGGCGCTGGTGGGCAGTCCTGACCGCAAGTACCTCTGGCTGCTGGCGCGGGAGCCGAAGCTGGACATCACCGTGCAGGAACATTATCTGGCAGCGGCCCGCCTGCAGGGCTTCGATCTGTCCGAACTGATCCAGACGCCCCACACTGGCCGCCCCACTGCCTGATCGATAGGTAGCCCCATGGATCTGAAGAGCGGTTACCCCTGGTGGGCCGTGAGCAATGGGCTGATCCAGGCCTTCCCGCCGCTGCAGCAGGACCTGCGCTGCGATGTCCTGGTGGTGGGTGGCGGTGTCACCGGCGCGTTGATTGCCGATGAGCTGTCCGGCCACGGCCACGAGGTTGCGGTGATCGAGCAGCGCGACATCGGCTGGGGCAGCACCGCGGCCAGCACCGCCCTGCTGCAGTACGAGATCGACACCCACCTGCTGGACCTGGCCCGCCAGTACGGCACTGATGCCGCGGAACTGGCCTACCGCGCCTGCGCCGACGCCATCCCGGCCCTGGGCGAAGTGGCGCGCGGGCTGAAGAACGTCGATTTCGAGCGCATGGACAGCCTCTATCTGGCCAGCCGCCACCGCGACGTGCCGGTGCTGATGGCCGAGGGTGCCGCACGCCGCCAGGCCGGACTGGACGCCCGCTGGCTGCAGCCCGACGACCTGCAGCAGCGCTTCGGCGTGGACGCCGGTGGCGCGCTGCTGACCCGCCAGGCCGCGCGGGTCGATCCCTACTGCCTCACCTATGGCCTGCTCAAGCGCGTGCGCCGCCGCGGCGGCCATGTGCATGACCGCACGGTGCTGCACAGCCTGGAGGCCACCTCGCGCAGCGTGACCGCAGGTACCGAGGCGGGGGCCACCATCCGTGCGCGCCACGTCGTGCTCGCGATGGGCTACGCCAACCTGCGCTGGATCGACCAGCGGGTGGCGCGCAACCGCAGCAGCTACGCGTTCATCACCGACCCCATCGATGCCGACGTGCTGGGCCCGCTGCAGCGCACGATGGTGTGGGAAAGCGCCCGCCCCTACCTGTACCTGCGGGCCACCGGCGAGGGCCGGCTGCTGGTGGGCGGGCTGGACGATGCGATCGACATCCCGGCGCGCCGCGACCGCCGGGTGGAGGGCAAAGCGAAGCAGCTGATGAAGCAGCTGCAGCAGTGGTTCCCGCAGCTGGACCCGACCCCGGCGTTTTCCTGGGCGGGGACCTTCGCCGAGACCGCCGACGGCCTGCCGTTCTTCGGCCCGCACCCGCAGTGGGGGCCGCGCGTGCACCTGGCCATGGCCTACGGCGGCAACGGCATCACCTATTCGATGATCGGTGCCGGGCTGCTGCGGGCGCGGATCGAGCGGCGCCGTCACCCGCTGCAGGATCTTTTCGGGTTCGACCGGGTCTAAGGGGATCCGGGCCTGGCCCGGATCTACCACAAGCCGGCGGCGACAGGCATCATTCAAGCAACGCCTGTTAGCGTCGGCCTGTACCGCCGCGCGTGGCGCGGTCCCTGCCCGTTGGAGCATCGCGATGATCCGTCCCCTGACCCTGCTGCTGTGCCTGGCCAGCCTGCCCGGGACCGTGCTTGCCCAGTCCGCTGCGGGTGCCACGGCGCCGCAGTCGCCCGGCCTGGACCTGTCCGTGCCGCAGGCACCGATGCGCTATCTCAACGACCCGACCGTGCAGCAGGACCCGCCGGGCACCTACTACGGCGACAAGAGCGGCCCGCGCGTGCACGACGACGCCCGCATCGCCGACGTGACCGACGACAAGCTGAAGGTGTCCGGCAGCTTCACCACCGGCATCGGTTATTCGAAGGGCTACGGCAACTCGCACTACAACGCCGCCACGCTCAACCTCAGCAAGAACTACACCACCGATGAAGGCAAGACCCACGGGGTCAACGTCAACATCCATGTCAGCGAAGGCAAGGGCCCGGGCTTCGGCCCGTATGGTGGTGGTTTCTATGGCGGCGGTGGCCCGGGTTACTGGGATTACCCGCCGCCGTACGGCTGGTAAACAGCACCCGCTGCGCTCGCCGGGCATGGCCCGGCGCTACCGCCAGTACCCGCGCTTGCCGGCCAGCGGCCGGCACTACCCGCAGGTCAATCCAGCCAGCCGTCGCGCTCGCTGTGCAGGATCCGCCCGTCATAGCCGCTCAGGCGCACCTCCACGCGCTGGTTGCGGGCGTTGCGGGCTTCCAGCGACCAGGTCGCGCCATCGCGTTCCAGCGAATGGATCTCGCGCAGACCGTGCGCCTGCGCCTTGGCCAGTACCTGCTCGGTGCCCAGCAGCGCGCGGCCATCGTGCTCGTCGAAGATCTCGCCGGTCTTCGGGTCGACATACACCTCGCTGAAGCGACCATCGGCACGGCTGACGTCGGCTTCCCACAGGCCATCATCGCGCTCGATCTCGTGGATCTGGGTGTAGCCGGCCTTGCGCAGGGTCTGTTCAACCTGGGCCATGCCCAGCGGGGCCGCCTGCACGGCGGGGGCGAAGGCCAGGGCGGCCACGGTGGCGAGGGTGAGCGACTTCAACATGGGGGTTCTCCTGTTCGATGCCGGACCATCCCGGCACCGCCACGATGCCGGGCGCGGTTAACAGCCCCTTAGCCGGCACTGTTAGCCAATGGTTAGCCGCAACCGGCACACTCGCGCCATCCTCCCCGCATGGCTGCCCTCCCCCGTGACGCTGCTGCTCGCCCTGCCCCTGCTGCTGGCCCTGGCCAGCCCCGCGACCGCCGCCCGGCCTGCCCAGGATCCGGCGCAGGATGTCGCGCGCCGGGCCGTGCAGCAGGGTCGCTACGTTGCGCTGGAAGGCGTGGTGCGCGACGCGCTCAAGCGCCATCCCGGCCAGCTGCTGGAAGTGGAACTGGACGATGGGGTGTATGAAGTTGAAATCCTGCGCGCCGACGGCGTGGTGGTGGAGCTGGACTATGATGCGCGCAACGGCAGGCTGCTGAAGACGGAGCTGGACGACTGATGCGCATCCTGCTGGCCGAGGACGATGCGGCGCTGGCACAGCGCCTGCAGCCGCTGCTGGAACAGGCCGGTTACGTGGTGCAGACCGTGGCCGATGGCCGCCAGGCCGAAGAGATCGGCCAGATCGAGGATCTGCAGGCCGCCATCGTCGACCTCGGCCTGCCCGGGCTGGACGGCCTGAGCGTGATCGAGCGCTGGCGCAGCAACGGCCGCAGCTTCCCGGTGCTGGTGCTGACCGCACGCGGGCGCTGGCACGACAAGCTGGCCGGCTTCGATGCCGGCGCCGATGACTACCTGACCAAACCCTTCCAGGCCGATGAACTGGTGCTGCGCCTGCGCGCCCTGATCCGTCGTAGCCATGGCCATGCCAGCCCACGCCTGCAGTGCGGCCCTTTGCAGCTGGACGTCAACGCCGGGCGCTTCGAACTGGACGGCCAGGCCCTGGCACTCAGTCCGCAGGAATTCCGCCTGCTCAGCTGTTTCATCCACCACAGTGGCCAGGTGATCGGCCGCGACCGCCTGGGCGAGCAGGTCTTCGACGGTGGCCTGGACCCGGATTCGAATGCGCTGGATGTGCTGCTGGGGCGCGTGCGCCGCAAGCTCGGCAGCGACCTGATCCAGACCGTGCGCGGCCAGGGCTGGCGGCTGGCCGCGCCGTGAGCGGGCAACCCTCGCTGCGCCGCCGCCTGCTGCTGGCCGGCGGCATCGGCCTGCTGCTGGTTTCGCTGCTGGCCAGCGCGCTGCTGGGCGAACTGTTCAAACGCAGCGCACGCGACCGCCTGGACCACGAGCTGCAGCAGAACCTGCTGACCCTGGTCGCGCAGATGGAAACCACGCCGGACGGGCAGTTGCAGCTGCGCCAGGAGCCCAACGATGCGCGCTTCCAGCGGGTGTTTTCCGGTGCCTATTGGCAGATCGCCAACCGCCAAGGTGAAGTGCTGCTGCAGTCGCGCTCGCTGTGGGATGAAACCCTGCCGGCTGCAGCAGCCGGCGATGCCACCCGCAACCTGCCCGGCCCGCTGCAGCAAGCGCTGCGTGCGCGCGTGCAGGAAGTGCGCCTGCCACGCGCCACCGAGGCGTATCGGGTGACCGTGGCCACCGACCGCAGCGCGCTGGATGCCGATGTGGTGGCCTTCCGCCAGCGCACCGCGCTGGCGCTGGGCGTGCTGGTGGCGGTCTGGCTGGCGGTGCTGGCCAGCCAGGTGCAGTTCGGCCTGCGCCCACTGCGGCGCCTGGCCCATCAGCTTGAACGCGTGCGGCGCGGGCAGGCCCAACGCATCGACACCGATGGCCTGGGCAGCGAGATCGTGCCGCTGGGCGAGGAGCTCAACGCCCTGCTCGAGCACCAGCAGCGGATGGTCGCGCGTGCGCGCACCAGTGCCGAAGACCTTGCCCATGCATTGAAAACGCCGCTGAGCGTGCTGGCCGCCGAGGCCGATGGCACCGGGACCGAGTGGCGCGCGACCGTGCGCGAACAGGGTGCGCGCATGCAGGCCAGTGTCGACCGCTACCTGGCGGTGGGCCTGGCTGCGGATCATCGCCAGCGCACCGGCGTGGCGCCGGTGGCGCAGGCGTTGTGCGGGCTGATGACCCGCGTGCACGGCGAGCGCGGCGTGGTGTTTGGTGCGGAGGGTATCGACGAGGCGCTGCAGTTTGCCGGTGCGCGTGCGGACCTGGAGGAAATGCTGGGCAACCTGCTGGACAACGCCGGCAAGTGGGCGCGGCAGCGGGTGTCGATCAGCGCAGCGAGTGACGAAGGGCAGCTGCGCATTGATGTACGCGACGACGGCCCCGGCCTGGCCACCGATGCGCTGGCGCAGGTTACTCGCCGCGGCGTGCGCCTGGATGAGCGCGAAGGCAGCAGCGGGCTGGGCCTGGCGATCGTGGGAGACATCGCCGCCAGCTACGGCGGGCGGCTGGTGCTGGAGAACGCCGCGTCGGGATTACGCGCGACGGTATGGTTGCCGGTGGGGTGACCTGCCATTGCGCTCGCCGGGCATGGCCCGGCGCTACCGGAAGCGCCGTGCCGTGGTAGCGCCGGGCCATGCCCGGCGGCGCGCGACATCCGCCGTCAGCGGTGATGCATCCACCAGCAGTCGATGGCATCCAGCGCGATGTGGATCATCAAACCAATGCCCACCAGCCGCGTTTTCTTCGGCACGCACAGCCCCGCATACACGGCAATTGCCGGTGCGGTGTGCAGCGGGTGGAAACCGATGCTGCAGCGGTTCGGCGCGTAGATCGGGTCGGCCAGCAGGTGGTCCAGATCGATGATCCAGCCCAGCAGCAACAGCAGCCAGGCCGAAGCAAACCGCTTGCGCCAGAACAGCCATGCCAGCAGGGCTGGCACGGCGGCATGCAGGAACAGATGGAAGATCGCGCGCGCGCTCATCGGCGTCGGTTGCGCCGGATCATCCCCGGCGCACCGCAGACATCACGCCAGCGGTTCGTCGGACAGGTAGGTGTAACCGGTCAGGCCGGCTTCCAGCGCCTGCGACAGTTCCTGCGCACGTTCCGGCGACAGCTCGGCCGCGGCCACGCGCTGGGCATAGGCCGCGCGCAGGTCGTCCAGCTTGTAGCCCACGTAATCCAGCATCACGTCGGTGGTGTCACCGCGACGCTGCTGGGTGATCGCGTAGCCATCGGCATCGGCCACCACTTCCACGGCATCGGTATCGCCGAACAGGTTGTGGATGTCGCCCAGGATTTCCTGGTAGGCACCGACCATGAAGAAACCAATGCGGTAGCTCTCACCGTGCTTCATCGCGTGCAGCGGCAGCGAGGTGTCCAGGCTCTCGTTTTCGACATAGGTCTTGACCATGCCGTCCGAATCGCAGGTCATGTCGGCGATGATGCCGCGGCGGTCCGGGGTCTCGTTCAGGCGCTCGATCGGCACGATCGGGAACACCTGGTCGATCGCCCACGCATCGGGAATCGATTCGAACACGCTGAAGTTGACGAAGTACTTGTCGACCAGGCGCTCGTTCAGTTCATCCAGCGCCGGGCGGTGGCTCTTTTCGTCGTAGCTCAGGCGCGCACGCACGCCGTGGGCGATGGCATAGAACAGATCGTCGATGCGCGCACGCTGCGGCAGGTCGATCTGGCCCAGCGCGTAGCTGGCCAGGCCTTCGGCGTGGAAGTGCTGCGCTTCCTGGAACAGTTCCACCGCCGGGCGGGTGTCCAGTTCCTCGTGGATCTCGCGCAGGTGGCGGATCGAGGCCGGCTCGTCGTCGTGCTGGTCCGGCACGCGGCCTTCCTGTGCCTGCTCCACTTCAGAGACGTTGGCGATCAGCACCGCGTGGTGCGCGGTCATCGCGCGGCCGCACTCGGTGACGATGCGCGGCGGGGTCAGGCCGTGTTCTTCGCAGGCATTGGCCAGCGGCTGCACGATGTTGCTGGCGTAAGAATTCAGCCCGTAGTTGATCGAGCAGAAGCTGCGCGAACGGGTGCCTTCGTAATCCACGCCGAGGCCGCCGCCCACGTCCACGTGGGTGATCTTCGCGCCCAGCTGTGACAGCTCGACGAAATAGCGGGTGGCTTCGCGCATGCCGTTGGCGATGTCGCGCACGTTGGAGATCTGCGAGCCCATGTGGAAGTGCAGCAGGTTCAGGCAGTCGGCGTATTCGGTATCGCGCAGCGACTTCCACAGGTCCAGCAGCTGGCGCGGGGACAGGCCGAACTTGGCCTTGTCGCCACCGCTGTTCTGCCACTTGCCGGCGCCCAGCGAGGCCAGGCGCATGCGCACGCCCAGGCCCGGCTTCACGTCCAGCGCCTTGGATTCCTCCAGCACCAGCTTCAGCTCGGACGGCTTCTCGATGACGATGAAGGTCTGCAGGCCCAGCTTGCGGCCGATCAGGGCCAGGCGGATGTACTCGCGGTCCTTGTAGCCGTTGCACACGATCAGGCCACCCGGGCGCGACAGCGCCAGCACGGCCATCAGCTCGGGCTTGCTGCCCGCTTCCAGGCCGAAGCCTTCACCGTGGTGGCTGGCCAGGGTGCCGGCCACGCCGCGGTGCTGGTTGACCTTGATCGGGTAAACGGCGGTGTAGCCGCCCGGGTATTCCCAGTCCTGCTGGGCCTGGGCGAACGCCGCCTGCAGCTTGCCCAGGCGCTGGCCGAGGATGTCCGGGAAGCGCACCAGCAGCGGCAGCTTGGCGCCGCCGGCACGTGCCGCGTCCACCACCTTGGGCAGCGACACCACCGGGCCCTCTGCCCCGGTCGGTCTCACCACCATGTGCCCGGCCTGATCCACATCGAAATAACCATCCGCCCAATGCGGGATCGAGTAGGTCTTGCGGGCTTGGTCGAGGGACCAATCGGTCATTGCAGTCGGCCTTGTTGGCAATAAAAGGGGGGGGCATGATAACGCCTATATGCCCACAGGTTCGTTATCATGCGCGCCCGCGCCCGTGGCAGGTCTGAACCTGAACGGGCCGACCCGTCCGGATGTGGCATCTGTGCCACGCGGCCCCGCCCGCCAGCCCGGCTTCAACCCTCCGAACAGGACCGTTATCCAATGACTGACAGCAGCAACTGGTACATCGAACACTTCGAACGCACTGGCTCGGCCATCGGCTTCCGCATCACCGGCAAGCTGGACGAGGTGCAGTCGCCGTTCCAGAAGATCGAGATCTTCCAGACCACCGACTGGGGCAACCTGATGACCATCGACGGGGCCATCATGCTGACCAGCAAGGACAACTTCTTCTACCACGAGATGATCAGCCACCCGGTGCTGTTCACCCACGCCGCGCCCAAGCGCGTGGTCATCATCGGTGGCGGCGACTGCGGCACCCTGCGCGAAGTGCTCAAGCACAAGGGCGTGGAGAGCGTGACCCAGTGCGATATCGACGAGCAGGTCACCGTGATGGCGCGCAAGCACTTCCCGGAGCTGTGCGATTCCAACGATGACACCCGCGCCGAACTGCTGTTCGACGACGGCGTGGCCTACATGGCCAACTGCCCGGCCGGCAGCGTGGACGTGGTGATCGTCGATTCGACCGACCCGGTCGGCCCCGGCGAAGGCCTGTTCAACAAGGCGTTCTACGAGAGCTGCTTCAAGGCCCTGAAGGACGACGGCATCCTGGTGCAGCAGTCCGAATCGCCGCTGATGCAGCTGGAGCTGATCAACGAGATGCGCACCGAGATGGGCAAGGCCGGCTTCGGCTCGTTCAAGACCCTGCCGTTCCCGCAGCCGTGCTACCCCACCGGCTGGTGGAGCGTGACGATGGCGCGCAAGGGCGAGAGCGGCTTCGACTTCCGCCAGGCCGACTCGGCTGCCAAGACCTTCAACACCCTGTACTACACCGCCGCGCTGCACACCGGCGTGCTGGTGACCCCGCCGTTCGTGGCATCAGCCCTCAAGGGCTGATGGCAAGGTGTGCCGACCAACGGTCGGCACCTACCGGGGCTAATGCGTGCCGACCAACGGTCGGCACCCACCAATGAAAAACCCGCGCTGGCGACAGCGCGGGTTTTTTGCTTTTGCGGTAGTGCCGGCCGCTGGCCGGCAACCCCATGAACGACCGCGATCAGATCGCCCAGATACCCGCAATCACCGCCACCACCAGGCCCCACTTGATGACCTGGTAGGCCACCACGCTGCGCTCGCGCAGGGCCTTGGCCTTCAGGCGCACCTTGTAGACGCCACCGAAGGCCTTGTTGACGCCACCGGTGGGGTCACCCGGCAGGTTCGGCGAAGCACCGCCGGCCAGCAGCGTGGACGCCACCGCGCGGTTGAACAGGCCCGGCAGGCCGAAGCGCAGCGGGCGGGCGATATCGCAGAACAGGATCACGCGGTCCTGGTCGGTCTCGTTGTGCGCGTGGTGGATGTAGGTTTCATCGAACATCATCCACTCGCCATCGCGCCAGCTCTTCTTCACCCCGTCCACCACGATGTAGCAGCCATCGTCGTTGGGCGTGCTCAGGCCCAGGTGCAGGCGCAGCGAACCGGCGAAGGGATCGCGGTGCGGGCGCAGTTCGCTGCCGGGCGGCAGCTGCGCGAACATCGCCGCGCGCACATCGGGAATCGACTCGATCAGCGCCACGGTCTTCGGGCACATCGCCTTGGCCGACGGGTGCGACGGGCCATACCACTTCAGGTAGAAGCGCTTCCAGCCACGGCGGAAGAACGAGTTGAAGCCGGCATCGTTGTAGCTGCTGGAGGCGGCGATCTTCTGCGCGTCACGCAGCGCCAGCGCCTCGTCGCGGATGACCTGCCAGTTCTGCCGCAGCGGCTCCAGCTGCGGGAGTTCCTTGCCCGGGTCCAGGAACGGCGTGGTCGGCACCTTCGAGAACAGATACATGATGACGTTGATCGGGGCCATGAAGCTGGAGTGGTCCAGCAACTGGCGCGACCAGCGCGCGCGGACCTTGCCGCGGTAATGGATGTACAGCACGCAGGCCACGAACAGCGCTGCCAGGACAATCTTGATGATCAAAGCACTTTCCTCCAGCGGGCGCCGGACAGGGAAACGAACGATGCGGCCGCGCGGCCTGCACCAGGGGGGACGCGGCAGGGGACGGGGACGTGCCGGGTGGGGGCGGCCGCCGATGTCGCGGGTTAACAGCTTATGGTCCGCAGCCGCTGCGCCGGGGTCAAGTTACCCGTGCGCCCTGTTCAGCATCACGTAGCTGAACAGCCGGCCTACACTGGCCCGATGCCTCCCCGCGCCCCCGTTCCCTACCCTGCCCTCAGCGCCCGTTACGCGGATTTTTTCCCGGACCAGCCCGCCGCCACGCCGCGCAGCGAGACTTTCCACTGGGCCGGTGGTTCGCTGCAGCTGGACCGCCACGGCCCGGCCGATGCCGACGCGACCGTGGTGCTGGTGCATGGCGCCGGCGGCTATGGGCGCATGTTCGCCCCGCTGGCGGCCGGCCTGGCCGACGCCGGGCATGAAGTGCTGGCACCCGACCTGCCAGGCTATGGCCTCAGCGCCGCCCCTTGGAACGCCATCGACTACGGCGCGTGGAAGCAGGCCCTGCTGGCCCTGATCGAGGCCGAGCAGCAGCGCCGGCCGCGCCCGATCGTGCTGCTCGGCGCCAGCATCGGCGGCTACCTGGCCTACCTGGTGGCGGCCGAATCGCCGTGGGTGCGGGGGCTGGTGGCGACCACCCTGGCCGACCCGCGCGATCCCGTGGTGCAGGCCGCGCTGGTACGCCAGCCGTGGATGCGCGCCCTGCTGCCCACGCTGCGGCCCCTCAGCCGCCTCACCCGCGGCCTGCGCGTGCCGGTGCGCTGGTTCACCCACATGCAGCGCATGTCGCGCGACCCGGCCCTGACCGCGCTGGTCTGTGCCGATCCGCTGGGCGGCGGCAACCGCGTGCCGCTGGGGCTGCTGGGCTCGCTGTTCGACACCGCCCCGGCGCTGGAACCCGAGCAGTTCCAGCGCTGCCCGGTGCTGATGCTGCACCCGGCCTGCGACGACTGGACGCCGGTGGCGATCAGCGACCGCTTCTTCCAGCGGCTGGCCGCGCCCAGGCAGCGGGTGCTGCTGGAAGCGTGCGGCCACTTCCCCATCGAGCAGCCCGGCCTGGACCAGCTGCGCGACGCACTGCTGCCGTTCGTGCAGCGCATTGCAGAGCAGTTGGATGGCAAATCATTGATTGCAGAGGCCTGAAACACTAAGTGAGACGAAATTGTCCGATCAGGCGCGACGAACTGTTCCAGCCACGGCCCCGACATTTCTCCGACAAGACGTGGATTAGCGAACTCGGCGGTACTAAAATTCACTTAACGAAAGTTTAGCTACCTCCCCCCAGTCGTACCGGTTCGCTTGACGCTGCAGCGCCACCCACCGGGTCGTCGTCCGAGACCCCGCCATGACTTCCACTGTTTCCCCCTCCCCGTCCTGCGGCGATGACGCCGTGGCCCCGCTGCTGCTCAAGCGCGGTGAACGTTTCCTCGCCCCCGATGTGTACCGCACCTGCCTGGACGGCCGTCCGGCGGTGGTGAAGGACTATTCCCGCTACCGCGGCACGCCGGTTTCGCTGATCGCGCGCCTGATGGTGCGCCGCGAAGCGCGCATCCTGCAGCGCCTGGGTGGCTGGAAGCACGCCCCGGCCCTGCTCGGCACCCTCGGCGGCCTCGCCCTGGGCATGGAATTCATTCCCGGGCAGACGCTCAGCACCGCGCAGGCGGTGGGCAATGAAGTGTTCGACCAGCTGCAGCACGCGCTCAGCCGCCTGCACGCGGTCGGCATCACCCACAACGACCTGCACGGCACCAACGTGGTGGTGAGTGGTGGCGTGCCGGTGCTGCTGGACTTCACCTCGGCCTGGCGCGCCCCGCGCTGGCTGCGCCGCAACCCGCTCAGCCGGCAGATGCGCCGCAGCGACATGAAGAACCTGCTGAAGATCCGCCAGCGCGTGACCGGCCAGGCGCCGAGCGCCGCGCAGGCGGCCCTGGTGGCCGACCCGGGCTGGGTCGCGGCCGTGCGCCAGGGCTGGAAGCGGTTCTACAAGTGGGCGAAGCGGTAGAGTCGACCGCTGGTCGACTGCCCTTCCATCCGCACCCGAAATGCCCGCGCTGCGCGCGATAGTCGACCAGCGGTCGACTCTACCCAGCTGACGCGCTTACAGCGCGTCCGCGTCCAGTTCGCCGGTACGGATGCGCACCACGCTGCCCAGGTCGTACACGAACACCTTGCCGTCGCCGATCTTGCCGGTGCCCGCGGCCTTCACGATCGCCTCGACCACCAGTTCCACCTGGTCATCGGTCACCGCCACTTCCAGCTTCACCTTCGGCAGGAAGTCGACCACGTACTCGGCGCCACGGTACAGCTCGGTATGGCCCTTCTGCCGGCCAAAGCCCTTCACCTCGGTCACCGTAATACCGGTAACCCCACGCTCGGCCAGCGCTTCGCGCACGTCGTCGAGCTTGAACGGCTTGATTACCGCCATGACCATCTTCATCGTCGATCTCCTGTATTCCGGCGTGGAGGATAGCGCCTGAACGCGCCCGGCGCGAAACCAGCGCCGCCTGTGCGGGCGCGCGGGCCGGCAGTATCCTTATGTGCGAACGGCCTGCCAGGCCACGGAGTCCCCCATGATCGACCTGAACCACCTCGATGACCTCGCCCGCCGCCTGAGCGACCTGGTCCCGCCGGGCCTGCGCGAATCGCGCGAAGAACTGCAGGCCACCTTCAAGACCGCGCTGCAGGCCGGCCTGGCCAAGCTGGACCTGGTGACCCGCGAGGAGTTTGAAGTGCAGCGCGCGGTGCTGTTGAAGACGCGCGAGAAGCTGGATGCACTGGAAGCGACTGTGCGTGAGCTGGAGGGGCGGGATTCAGCCCAGGGCTGAGCGCTTGCCCCCCAGTAGATGTGACAGGGATGCGACCTCCGGCCATAGCAGAGGTCGCGCCCATAGCGGTGACTAGCCAGTGCGGGTGATCAGCGGACACCCAAGTTCTGATGCGTCACCTGACAGAAAGCCTCGCGTCCAGAACTTCATCTTCCCAGCGTCCAAGGCTACCGTCCCGTCTTCAGCCAAGGCCCCAACCACGTTACCCTCGCTGCCCAGCGCCACGGTGCACTTCCCAATACGCCCGTCCGCTCGGATAAGCATGTGGTTGGGTTTGGCTGCATAACACACGTGACTGACACGGAGACCCGACTCCTTCAGTGACTGGAACGCCGGGTTCGAATCTGAAAGCCCTGAAACCGAAACCTGGCTTTCAAACTCAGCTTCCACTCCATTCTCGACACAGAAGCCCTCAGCTTCAAAGTGCGCCTGCAGGAGCTTCGATATCCGGACGGCCTCGGCGTGCGTAATCATCTGCAGAGACTCGCCCTTCCCGCCAAGATTGGATATGTCGCGCAGAAACACCGTGAAGCGTGCATCTCCCTTGAAGTCACCACACAGCCGGCGCGAAAGCCGCATCAGACTTTCTTCATTTCCTGGCATGATGTGCAGCCGCATCATCACCGTGAAGTTGAAGCTGGAAGCCTTCATGGCAAGCAGATTCTCGTAGATCCGCTGAAACGTGCCAGCCCCAGAGGCATACCGTCGCGTCAGATCGTGAGCATCCGAATCACCATCCAGCGAGATCTGGAAGAAGTTCACGCCAAGTGCTACCAGTTCACTGAACAACGGCGGGGTCAGCTCAAAACCGTTCGTGGTCATGCTGCAATCCAGCACCTCAAGAGCCCCAGAGGAAGAATGCGAGTGGAAGTCCCGAGACAATTCCAGGACAACACCCTTCGCTAGAAGTGGCTCACCGCCAAACCATTCCACACGCAGCTCTTTCAGCCCATGCTGCTCCACACGCCTGCGCACCAGCGCCTTGATTCCGGCAATGGTTGGCGCACGCATTCGACCAATCTCGAAATCCTCGTAGCAGTAGACACACCGGAAATTGCACTTCTCGGTCGGCATGATCGTCAGCTCCAACCGCCTGTTCAATCGTTCCTGAAAGTTCTCCACCTACCTCTCCTTGTAGTTGCTACCCCACCCTGATCACACGCACCCCCTCCGGTAGAGTGGAAACCCGGTGCGTCACAATGATCCTCGTCATCTGCAGTCCCAAAAGGACACTCATGATCTGCTGCTCCGCCTCGTAGTCGAGCTGGCTCAGCGTTTCGTCCAGAACCAGGACTCTCGGCGCCCGATAGCGCGCGCGCGCCAGTAGAAGGCGCTTCTGCTGGCCGCCGGACAGCAAACGCCCTTCATCCCCCACCTGGGTTGCAAGCGCCATCGGCTGGGACGATGCAAAGTTGTCGAGGCCCGCAGCAGCGAGGCATTGCCATACGCGCGGGATGTCAGCCACCTCCCCAAGCGTGATGTTCTCAAGCACAGTCCCTGACAGCAGGGTGTCCTGTTGGAGGACAGTTCCAATCTGGCGGCGCAGGAGGGGCAAGTGACAGGCCTTCACGTCACAGCCGTCCACTTCAAGCACGCCAGCTGTCGGCGCCACCAAACCAGCCAGGATGCTCAACAGTGTTGACTTACCCACACCCGACGGACCAACGATGGCTACCATCTCACCCGGCCGAATGGTGAGGCTTACATCCTTGAGCACCCAGGGATCATCGACGGAGTAACGAAAGTGGATCCCACGACAGACAACGGACGGCGCAAGACCTCTGTCGCCCGCTCCGGCCCAATCCGCACACTCCTCTGCAGGCTCGGAGAGCACCTCCGAAATTCTCTGCAGATGCACCCGCGCCATCTTTACGTCCATCACTTTCGGCACGAGCGCACTTGCGCGCTGGCAGATCATTTCGACATAGATGGTCACGGCGACAAGCGCACCGACGGATAGAGCTCCGCTATCAACGGCCAACACGCCTGCGTAGACCACGAGGACCCTCAAGAGACCGAGAATCACGTCGCTTCCAGACTGCGAAAAGATAGCCATGCGCTGAAGAGAAATACTTGCTCTGATGAGCGACGAGTTGCCCCTGCGAAACCGGTCACCCCTGAGCCGCTCCATTCCATTCAGCTTGACCGTCTGTGCTGCACGCACGGTCTCGATCACCTCACGGTCCTGCGATGCGAGCGTGTTTGCGAGCACGTTGCACGCGACGCCTACTCGACCTGACATGGATACCCGAACGGCCATGCACAAAGCCGCTCCAGAAGCGGCCATCACCGCAAGCGGGAGGCTATAGGTACAGCACGCTGCCAGCAGGATGACCAGCGCAAGCGCATCGACCGCGCACTCCACGATCCGGGACGATGCAAGCTCCTGAACTTCGTGCACCGATCCCAGCCGCGAGATGACATCTGCTGGATGCCTGCGCAGGAAGTAGGACGGAGGAAGCTCCAGTACCCGGCCAAACACACTGTTCGAAAGCCCGCCAACAATCGAAGCCCCCAGGTCTGCAGTGAGCAGGCTGCGGACGGAAGCAGCCCATACCCTCGCAATCGCAATGAAAGCGAATATGAGCAACAGGCCTTCCGCATTGAATACTCCAGCGCCCCCCCGGCCATCTACCGCGGACTGGATGTACAAGGGCGCTGCGACCGTAAGCAGCTCCGCCACTAAAGCTAGAAGCAGTATCGGAAGATACCGGAGCCTGCGTGGACGCATCTGCGACGTCAGTGCCGACCAGGGGCTTGGCTCCACCGGCATGTCTTCACACTGTCTGCTACCGCCAGTAAACCGAAGCAGTGCACCGGAGAATCGCTTCTCCAATTCGGCGCAGGAAAGAACCAGCTCACCGACAGCCGGGTCGAGCACAAGAAACTGCTCGGATCCATATCGCTCGACGACCACGAAATGGCAGTCATCAACCAGAAGAACGCAGGTCGCATCAAGCTTACTCAGCGCTGACCCGGTTCCGGCAAACACGCGGTGCTGCAAGCCGAGGTCGCGGGCAATCTCCGAGAGACGAGCAACCGTCGTACCTCGAAGTGAAACCGGGTATCGACGCCGCAGCCAGCGAAGGGTTACCCGCCGATCGTATCTGGCAGCGATCATCGCCAAGCATGCCAACCCACACTCCGTTGACTCGGACTGAAGGACGACGTCTCGACTCCGAAGCATCCAGCGATTCCATACCCCAAGCACCATGCTCTTCTCCTGGACTCGCGGTCATCGCTGGCGAAACGCCAGGGCGGGATCAACCTTGGCCGCGCCCAGAGCGGGAATCAAA
The DNA here is from genome assembly GCF_003086795.1 of Stenotrophomonas sp. SAU14A_NAIMI4_5. Lineage (NCBI taxonomy): Bacteria > Pseudomonadati > Pseudomonadota > Gammaproteobacteria > Lysobacterales > Lysobacteraceae > Stenotrophomonas > Stenotrophomonas sp. SAU14A_NAIMI4_5. The sequence continues at coordinate 4,216,433 of NZ_CP026003.1, forward strand.
GCGGCGATCTGGCAACTCAGCAACGTCAGTCCCGCACCCAGCGCCACCGAAGCGGCGCTTACTGCAGCCATCTCCAGCTGGAGCGCAAGAAGACGGTTCGCCGCTACGGCCAACCCTGCACCCAGGATCACGCCAAGCCCTGCAACAACGGCACTCTCCACCGCAAAGAGGGCCACCACGTCACGTCGGGATGCCCCGAGAGCGCGCCGGATGGCAATCGACCGGTGTCTGGCAGAGACCCAGTAATGGCTCATTCCGAATACCCCCAGCGCTGACGAAGCGGTCACAACAACAACCACTGCCAGCAGTACACGGGACCTGGACGCGTCCTTCGCGAAGTGCGCTGTCCTGAGCTCGGCCACGGAGCGAACCGGCTCCTGTACAAAGCCAGGCATGGACGAGGACAGGGCGCGAGTCACGGCCCGCTTCGCCTCCAGATCAAACGGCACGCTCCTCCGGACGGCATACAGCCCCCCGACACTCTGGGTGTCGATTTTCACTTCCGAGATCACGGCCTCGTAGTCACTGGCATCACCGGTCGATGCGCTCCTGAAGTCTGCCGTGGTACCCACGACTCGCAGGGCAAGTGGATAGCTGCCCCACACCTCGGTGTGGATCATTTTTCCAACAGCGCCCCCCGCAGGGAAAAGGCGCTTGGCGAGACTCTGGGTGACGACCGCTGGCACGGCCAGCGTGCTGTTGGGCTCAAGTACGTCCTCTACGGCAGGTGCCTGCAGGCTCCCCAGCGCAACGCCCTGGACAACTGACGTACCCAGTACGCTCGCGAGCTGCTCGCTTCCAAAGTAGATATACGGGTGCCCTGACGCATCGCGGTTGGACTTCTCCAGCCGCACCGACCCACGCTCCACCGCGAAAGGGACCGGGCCGAGTGCTGCGGCGCTGATACCTGGCACGTCCCGCAGTGCACGCAGCCCAGCGCCCGAACTCGTCGCGGCATCTTCGAAGCCGATGACGCCTATGTTCTGCACCACGGCGATACGGGCCTCGCTCAGGCCGGACTCGGCATCGATGCGCTCCGAAGCCTCCAGAACAATGGTGGATATGTTTGCAAGCACCGCCATGGACACGGAGATCTGAAGCACCATGAGCGCGACTACGGTGAAGTGCTTCGACACCGTTCTCAGCGTCGTCATCATCGCGTGAACCACCGTCATGGCGCTTCCCCCATGCGCAACGATACGAACCGCTGGCTGGCTCTCCACAGCGGAATCGACGCCGACAGAAGTGCAGACATCGCCGCGATCAGGGGGCACAGGGCTACGTACCACCACGCAATGGAAAGGTGCGACGCATACGCACTGGAGAGATCCTGCACAACCCGGAATCCGAGGAGGACCATTGGAATGGAGACGAGTCCTCCGGCGGCCCCCAGCACGGCTGAATGAACGGCGAGCTGCCTGACAATGTCTCCTCGGGTTGCGCCAAGCGACCGGCGAATGGCGATCTCCCTGGACCGACACACGAAGCCAGCCAGGAAGAGTCCGGCGGCATTCACCAGGCATATGACCAGGACACCGGCTGCGAACCACAGCTGTGTACTGACTTCATCGGGAAGTACGTCATTGATCGCCAGCCAATCCTTGAGCGGTGCCACGCGGGAAAACACGTCAGTGGCTCTGCCTGAATCGACTTGCGCCAGCCCATAGCGGTGCAGCGCACTGCTGAATTTGCCGAGCGCGTGCACGTCGTTCAGCTGGACCCATAGCTGCAGCCAAGCGCACGATGCACTCTCCGGATCCTCAGGTACGCCGTCGCGACAGGACATCGCGCCCATGCCGTAGTCCTTTGGCAGCGCACGCCATGCCGCCAGCGGGATGTAGAGACGTTCGCTCTCCGCGTAGGCACCGCCTCGAAGATCGTGGAATCGTGGAATGGGATTCCAGTCCTCCACCACGCCGACGATGGCGAAGCTCCGCGTGGCCAGCTCGATCTGTCTGCCCACCGCAGATTCCGATCCGAACAGCTCCCTCGAGAGTGATCCGGAGATCACTGCAACGCGCGCTCCATTCTGGTCATCATCGGATCGCCAGAAGGCCCCGGAGAGCAGCTTCAGGTCGAGCAGGGAATGCGCACCTGACGTAAACCCTCGAACGGCAATCATGCCGAGCGGCCGATCCGTTCCCATGGGCCTGTAGGGAAGCCAGGATGATGACGTTGCGACGCTCGGGACGCCGGTGAGCCGAGTGATCTCCTGCACATCGTGGAGCGACAGCACCGGCAGCGGCCGGGCAGAGCTGGATCGGGCGGCATCATCCCGCAGATCAAGCTCCACGTGATAGAGAGAATGACTGATGCTGGGTGCGGGGTCGCTCCCGAGACCGATCCAGATCAGCAGCATCGTGGCAAACGCGCTTATGCCTGTCGCCACGGCGAGCACGATCAGGATGCTGAGAAGTTTCGATCTATGGATGCCGGATAGTGCGAGTTCCAACGCGTATCGCATGCGCTCCTCTCCTTGGTACGCTGAAAGAGATGCGCCGCCACGAGGGCAGCGCATCATGTACAAGTCTCAGGAGGACTTGCATGCACAGCCGGAAACGCAGTTCCCGCTGTTTACCTTGCAGACCGCGCCCGCAGCTTGGACGCCCCCGGCGCCCAGCATTTCCAGAGCGCGCGGATCACGCACTTCGCAAAGGCCGTTCTCGTCATAGACGAACGGGTGATTGGTTTCAGCGGTCTGTCTGATCTCTTTCATAACCTCTCCTTGGCGCTGCGATGTACCCGACGAGCCCAGCGGCTCGTGGGGATCTGCCGATGTACGGCAAACTCGATGCCCGCGGCCTCATGCGGGTCGAGTTCGTTTCTTCCACTCCACCCTTCGCTCTGCCAATAGATTCTTGCTATCGACGGCTTTCAATCTTGTCGCAATCGATGGGAGTGACTGGCGCACGGCCGTTTCGAGAAGTGTGTGACGAGCTGGCAGCTTTCGTATTTTGCTTATCCTCGGGCTCATGCTACGTGCCTCTCACGTCAGCAAGCTCCTCGCCTACCCATTACACACACGTAACCGGATTGGATCAGCATCGGCGATGCATGTACCAGTATCTGTCGCATCGCGAGGCAGTTACATGCGGTACACCCTGCCTTTCCTCACCTATCGTTGGCACGAGGTAAGCCCATACTCCACCGCGGCGCTGAGGAGTCATGTACGACATACAACGCGCATCCGCTACCTGACGTACCCGGTCCTAACGTGCACCCGTGCATGTTGATCGATCTCAACCTTCGAGCCTGGAGTAATTCCGTGAAGCAAGCACTACCACTTGAAGGTCATGCCGGCATCGTCACCGGGGCCAGCTCCGGCATCGGCCTGGGCGTTGCAGAGGCGCTGGTGCAGGCCGGCGCATCGGTAGTGGTGAACTACCACTCGCACGAGGAACCGGCACGCGAGCTGGTGGATCGCATCGTTGCCGAGGGCGGGCGTGCGGTCGCAGTACAGGCCGACGTCGCGAAGGAAGCCGAGGTCATCCGCCTGTTTGATGAGGCGGCCTCCGCCTTTGGCCGGATCGATCTGGTGGTTGCCAATTCGGGTATCCAGAAAGACGCCCCCTTCGCGGAGATGTCGCTGGATGACTGGAACGCGGTGATCGACATCAACCTCACCGGCCAGTTCCTCTGCGCGCGCGAGGCGGTTAAGCGCTTCCGCTCACAGCCTGAAGGAAGGCGTCCCGCGCGCAGCGCCGGTTCAATCATTACCCTCAGTTCCGTCCACGAAGTCATCCCCTGGGCAGGCCATGTGAACTACGCCTCGGCAAAGGGCGGTATCCGCATGCTGACGCGGTCATTGGCGCAGGAAGTCGCCGCAGACCGTATCCGCGTCAATGCGGTGGCGCCCGGTGCCATCCGCACACCCATCAATCGCGATGCCTGGGACAGCGAGGAAGCGCTGACCAAGCTGCTCAAGCTGATTCCCTATGGGCGCATCGGCGAGCCGGAAGACGTCGCGCGCGCCGTGGTCTGGTTGGCCTCGGACATGGCCGACTACATCACCGGCACGACGCTGTTTGTCGACGGTGGCATGACGCTGTATCCGGAGTTCCGCGACAACGGTTGACCTGCGCATCCGTCAAGTCGGCCGGCGGCCTTCGCCGCCGGCCTCGCTGGGTCAGCGGTCCGTAATGTCCGGCATCGCCGCCATCTCACCGATGGCCTGCACCACCGCTGCGGGGTCCTCCTTCGCGATGCTGTGGCCGGTAGCAACGTAGCGATGCACGCCGCGCGCGAAGGTCGAGAACAGCAGCGCGTGCTGCGCCTTCCAGATCACCTTGCCCGCCGCGGTTTCCTCGAAGACGAGCGGCTTGTCGGCCACCTGGGTCGCGGTCAGCAGTACCACTGGCACGTCCGGCATCGCACGCTCGCTCGCCGCTTCTGCCGCATCAAGCTGCTCGACCAGCACGCGGTAGTCTGCGGCCATCGAAGGCTGCAGCATCGCCAGCAGCGCCTCGTCGTCCGCCTGCACCCGCGCCGCATCTGCCTTCTTGTAGGCGAGGCGCTGGCCCATCGTCGCCGGGTCCACCAGCACGATGCCGCGCACGCGCTGCGGATGGCGCCGCGCGAACTCCGTCACCAGCAGCCCGCCGTAGGAATGACCGACCAGAATCACCTGTTGGCCCGGCGCGACGGTTTCGATCAGCGCGTCCAGATCACTCAGGTGGTCATCAATGCGCTTGGTCACGCCATCGGTGCCTGACGTGCCCAGCCCAGCCCGCGCGTAGGCGATGCTCCGGTAGTCGCCCCCCAGGCCAGCGATCACCTGCTTCCACGCAGCCGGGCCCTGGCCGAAGCCGGCCTCGAAGACCACCGTGGTCCTGCCGGTCCCGGTCTCCTCCCCCTTCAGCGTGTAGCCCCCGCGCTTGACCGAAATCTCGCCTGCGTGCGCCAGACCGGCGGTCGCCAGCAGGAGGGTCGCTGCCCACATCGTCATTGCCTTGCCCATGGAACATCCCCTGTGCGGGCGCACGCAGACCCGTGGAAGGTGAAGGCTGGCGCTGGAGCGCTACGCCACGATTCGCGGCAAATCGTGCTGGTAATGTAGTTACCTACCACACCAAACACCCATGCCATAGGTCATGACTGTCAGCTGTGGGCGATCTCCTAGCCGCGCGCTCTGAAAACCCTGATGGCGGTCAGTTGCACCCGCGTCGCACCATCAAGCACCTCTCCGCAGGAACCACACATGAGCCTGGCGCTGGTCTACAGCCGTGCCCGCGCCGGGGTCGATGCCCCGCTGGTGCGGGTGGAAGTGCATCTGTCCGGCGGCCTGCCGGTCACCCAGATCGTCGGCCTGGCCGAAGCCAGCGTGCGCGAGTCGCGCGAGCGCGTGCGTGCCGCCCTGCTCTGCGCGCGCTTCGATTTCCCGCAGCGGCGCATCACCTTGAACCTGGCCCCGGCCGACCTGCCCAAGGAAGGCGGTCGCTACGACCTCGCCATCGCGCTGGGCATCCTCGCCGCCAGCGGCCAGGTCGAGCCGCAGTCGCTGCTGGGTTACGAGTTTCTCGGCGAGCTCGGCCTCACCGGCGAACTGCGTCCGGTCAGCGGCGCGCTGCCCGCCGCGATTGCCGCCGCCGAGGCCGGGCGCATCCTGGTGGTGCCGCCGGGCAATGCCGCTGAAGCTGCCCTGGCCGAGCATGCCGACGTGCGCGTGGCCCGCACCCTGCTGGAGTGCTGCGCTGGGCTGGGCAATCCACGCCTGCTGCCGCCGGTGCAGCGCGTGGACACCACGCCACTGCCCCTGCCCGACCTGGCCGACGTGCGCGGGCAGGCACATGCGCGGCGCGCATTGGAAGTGGCCGCCGCCGGCGGTCATCATCTGCTGCTGATCGGCAGCCCCGGCTGCGGCAAGACCCTGCTGGCCTCGCGCCTGCCCAGCCTGCTGCCGGACACCGAGCAGGACGAAGCGCTGCAGCTGGCCGCCATTGCCTCGGTCAGCGGCGAAGGGCTGGACCCGCGGCGCTGGCGGCAGCGGCCGTTCCGCGCGCCCCACCACAGCGCGAGCGCGGCGGCCTTGGTGGGCGGCGGCAATCCACCCTGCCCCGGCGAGATCTCGCTGGCGCATCACGGCGTGCTGTTCCTGGACGAGCTGCCGGAATGGAACCGCAGTGCCCTGGAGACGTTGCGTGAGCCTTTGGAATCCGGACACATCCGCATCGCGCGTGCCGCGCGCAGCGTGCAGTATCCGGCGCGCTTCCAGTTGGTGGCGGCAATGAATCCATGCCCCTGTGGATGGGCAGGCGACCGCAGCAATCGCTGCCTGTGTACCGATGAGCGCATCACCCGCTATCGCGCGCGGGTCTCAGGGCCCCTGCTGGACCGCATCGACCTGCACATCAGCGTGGCCAGGATGGATGCAGTGGAGCTGCGGGAAAGCACACCGCTCGGCGAGCCGAGTACGGTGGTGCGGGCGCGGGTGGAAGCGGCGCATGCGCGGCAGCGCGCGCGGGGTGGGTTGAATGCACATCTGCCGCCGGCAGCGCTGCGGGCGTGCACGCGGTTGAGCGAGGGCGATCAGGATCTGCTGGAGCAGGCGATCGAGCGGCTGCAGCTCTCGGCTCGGGCGATGCACCGGATTCTGCGGGTGGCTCGCACGATTGCGGATCTGGATGCGTGCGAGCGGATCGGGACCGCACACCTGGCGGAGGCGATTGGATATCGGCAGTTGGATCGGGGCAAGGCAGGGGCCTGAGAGCGCTCTCGCTTACGCCCAGAGCCCGACTAACCCAACTCCGCCGTCTCCCGGTCCCTACGAACGTCCTGCGCCCGGCATCTGGAACGTAAACAAGGTTCCCGCGCCTTCATTGGACGCCACCTCGAGTGTCCCGCCATGAGACCTGGCAATTTCCGATGCGATGTAGATGCCCAGACCCAGGCCGGGCCTGGGCAGCTCGCCCTGCTCGCGCGAGAACGGGCTGAAAATGTTGCCCAGCCTCTCCGACGGAATGCAGCCTGCGTTGTGCACATCCAGGGTCAGACGATTGGATGCGGCGTGAACCCTCAACGTGACAGGCGCAGAGCGCTCGCCGTGCTGGGCGGCGTTCGTCAGAAGGTTGGCCAGCAGCTGCGACAGCCTGCCGGGGTCGCAGACCACGCTGCCCTCGATCTGCATCTGCACGCTGATGTCCTGGCGACCGGTCGCGATTGCCACCTCCGCCGCAACGCGCTCAAGGTCGGCCTGCAACGAATGGCTTTCCCGGAGCGAGATCGGGATGCCGCCACCCAACCGGCCCCGGGCGAAATCGAGCACATCGTTGATCAGCCCATCCATGCGGGTGACGCCCGATGCGATGTGCGCGAGCATCTGCTGCTGACGCTCAGACGTTGCGTCCATTTCCAGCGAATCCGCAGCCACGCTGATCGCCTGCAGCGGGCTGCGAAGATCATGGCCCAGTACCGCAATGAACTGATCGCGCAGGTCTGAAACCCGCTGTGCATCGGTGAGTGCTGTCTCTGCTTCCAGCAGGCGATCCTCCTTGTCGAGGTAATTCCCAACAAGGTCGGCAAGCAGTTCCATGGAGCGTCGGATATGGGCTTCATCGAAGTTGCCCGGCGTCGAGTCAATAGCGCAGAGGGTGCCGAAGAAGCTGCCGTCCGGGCGATGGATCGGCACGGACGCGTAACTCTCCAGCCCGTAGATCCGCGGGGTGTGGTGCTTGGAATACAGCGGGTGTGCACTGGCCTGCGCAAACACGACCGAGGTGGGTGACTGCCTGATCTCATCACAGATGGTGGTTTCCAGGACCAGTTGCCCGCCTGGAACCAGCCCAAACCCCAGGGTGTCCAAGGTGGCGCAGGCGGTCCAGGTCGTCTCGGTCACCCGGGCAATCGCAGTGAATCTCGAGCCGGTGATATGGGCCACGGTTTCAAGGATGCGCGGCACCGCCTCGATACGACCAATCTCAGCGATGTCGTTCAGCAGATTGGGATCGGTCAGGGTATTCATGTAGGGGCAGTCGGGCGCGGTGGCGCATCATCCCATGAAACCGTTGGGGCAGCCGGGGCGCTGCCTGGTCGGGAATGATTGTCCTCCTCCAGTCAGCACCAGCCAGCAACAGCCGCTCTGGGTTACTTCCGGCATTCGCCCCTTTCCTCGTCCAGCCCTCATCGTAGGCACTCATTCAAGCCAAGGGATGGCCGATGCGTCGTAGTGCGCTGTGGGCGGTACTGCTTCTGTTCTCACCCGTAATTGCCAGTGCATCTGCACCCAAGGCACGTGCTTGCGAGGACGGCACGTCAGCCGCCCTGCTCGGATCACAGTGCGCCACTGTGGACGTTCCACTTCGCCATGCCGATCCATCAGGCGAGCACATCACACTGTTCCTGCGGCGCATAGCGGCCAGTGCGGACGTACCCAGACGAGGCGAGGTCTGGCTGATCTCTGGCGGCCCGGGCGAGTCAGGGGCATCCCTGTATCCCCTGATCCAGACCTACCAGCGTGCGTTCCCCGGGTTTGATCTTGTGATCCCCGACCACCGGGGCACGGGTCGGTCATCGCGGATCTGCCCGATCCAGGAGGCACCGGAAAGCCCGGCAGGCACGGGACTGGCAGACGCCGAATGGGGCCCGTGCATCGGCAGCATGTACGCCAACCTGCAGCGCACGTCGGCCTTTTCCATTACCGAGGCTGCGCAGGACCTTGGCATTCTGATGTCACAGGCAGATCGCAGCGGGCAGGTGTTGCTGTATGGCGTTTCCTACGGCACCCAGCTGGCGTTGCGTTCGCTCCAGGTCAATGAGCTTGATGTGGATGGCCTCATCCTCGACGGACTGGTGCCGCCCGAGACCACTGAAACATGGGACCTCAGCCGGCGCACCGCGCTTGTTGACCAGGTCGGGCGGCAGAGCATGGATGAACGTAGCCTCCAACAATATCGGACGCTGCTGGCGGTGAAAGATGCGGCTTGGCAGAAGGACGTGCCGGGCGGCGACCTGCGCCGGTTCTTCGCCGCTCTGCTGAGCTTCCCTGCGCTGCGCGATCGAATGCCGAAGATCGTGCAGGACCTTTCCGAGGGTGATGCCCGCACCCTCGTTGCCACAGTAAAGGACTGGAATGCCGCGCTGGCGCAGCTGGGACAGGCAGGAAACAACCAGCCGGCCCTGCCGCTGGTGATGCTCATCGCCGCCTCGGAGAACAACGCACGTCCGGAGCTCAGCATGGAGACCGTGAACGAAGAGGCCAAAGATGCGTTGTTCGTCAGTCCCATTCCCGGCCTGCTCGTCAGTGGGAGTGTCCCGCGTTACACGCGTGATGCCTGGTTCGGAAAGACCCCGGACACCCTGCCACGGACACTGATCCTGCAGGGGACGCTGGATCCGAATACCGCCTACGCCGGTGCCCAGGAACACGCTGCTATGCTCCGCAGGTCGGGGCCTGTCACGTTCCACACGGTCGACCGCGGTGCCCATCTACTGCCGTTGGTAGCGCCAGGCTGCTTTGTTGCGGCTGTCGGCAGCTTCATTGGGGGTGGCATGGTCAGCGAGCGCTGTGCAGAGCCCCTGCTGGAGTGAGAGGGCTCCCCCGGATCCCGACCTTGAGCAGCAGGTGCTAACCGAGCGCGAAGATACAGGCTCAAGTCGAGACCTCTCCTTCACTGTCCGTTCGACGGAATTTTCAGGTCACCCCTCTAGTCTGCAGGCTCCTTCACGACGGGATGCCCACATGGCCATCAAGACAGCGGAAGACCTTTTCATCCATGAACTCTCCGACATCTACAGCGCCGAGAAGCAGCTGACCAAAGCATTGCCACGCCTGGCCCGTGCAGCCGACAACCCCGCGCTGGCCACCGCTTTTGAAACCCACCTTGAGGAAACGCAGGGCCAGATCGAACGCATCGACCAGGTCGTGGAAGTACTGGGCATCCGGTTGAAACGCATCAAGTGTGCGGCAATGGAGGGTCTGGTCGAGGAAGGCAAGGAAGTGATCGATGCAATCGACAAGGGTCCGGTGCGCGATGCCGCGCTGATCGGCGGCGCGCAGAAGGTCGAGCATTACGAGATTGCCTCATACGGCACGATCGCGGCATTGGCCAAGCAGCTGGGCTACAAGGATGCCCTGCCCCTGCTGCTGGAAACCCTTGAGGAAGAAAAGGCCACCGACGAGAAGCTCACGTTGCTCGCCAAAAGTGGCGGCAACGCGAAGGCCGCTCAGGCGGCGTAACCCAGGCACTGGCCTGCCATGACGCCGCCACCAACGGCGGCATCTTCCTTGCGCACATACACCGAGGTGCCTGCATGCATCCAGACGTCCTGGGCTGGATGGCCACCGTGGTATTGATGGCCACCCTGATCCGGCAGATGGTCAAACAGTGGCAATCTCCTCACCCGGAAACCGTGTCGAAATGGCTGTTCCTGGGCCAGATGACCGCCTCCACCCTGTTTACGATCTACAGCGCGTTACTAGGCTCCACCGTGTTTGTGGTCACCAATGCGCTGCTGCTGTTGACCGCGGTGATCGGCCAGGTGCTGGCGTGGCAGCGCCGCCGAAACGCGAGCGCAGCAACTGATGGACGCTGACCATGAGCACGAAAAGCGCGCTGATCATCATCGACCTGTTCAGCCTCTTTGACTTCCCCGAAGGCCGCGCACTCAGCCCGGCGGCATTCCGCGCGGCCGGCAAAGCCGCGATGCTCATGGCAGCGTTCGACGAGCGGGATCTGCCCGTCATCTTCGCCAACGACAACTTTGGCGACTGGAAGCGCGACTTCCCAGGCCTGGTTGAAGCGTGTCGTCAGCGTGGCGGGCATGCCGCAGACATTGCCGAACGCTTGGCGCCGCAGCCGCGGCATTACTTCATCCTCAAACCCAAACATTCCGCGTTTCTGGCAACACCCCTGCCGGTGCTGCTGGCCAAGCTGGGCGTCCAGCGCCTGGTCCTTGCCGGCATGGCACTGGATTCCTGCGTGCTGGCCACTGCCCTCGACGCCAATTCGCGTGAATACGAGACGGTCGTCGCATGGGAAGCGACCGCTGCCCTGCCGGATCGACAGAAGCCGGCGCTGCAGCTTCTGCAGCGCTCCGGTGCCGCAAAGGTGCTGGGCATGCGCGAGGTCATCGCACTGCTTGATGCATAGCACCCGGCATCCCCGGGCGCAGATCAGCCCAGATGAGGCTGCACCACCGCGTTCAGGTGGTCCATGGCAGCCCAGGGGCTGCCCTCCCGTCCGGCCCGTCTGACGAAGCCACGCCAGTCTGCATAGGCCGCTTGGCTCAGCTCGTGTGCATCGGCAGGCAGCAGCCGCATGGACCAATACGGGAACATCCGGCGACCCACGCGCCCCCGCGCCAACTCCACAATCTCGCGATGGCTGCTGGCGCCCAGAATGCGCGAATACGCCACGCCCAAGGCATCTTCCGGACCTTCGATGTACTGCAGAAAGCGCTGCCCATCAAACAGCAGCACGCCGGTGATCCCGGCATCCTGATTGAATCGGGCGGCGTCCTCGACCATCGCGGTCAGGCGCTGTGGATCAAGACCGGGGAGTGCCTCGCTGGCGTAGGCGATTGCGCGGTTTGCCATGGTGCTTGTGGATGGGTTTGCCTGAGAGGAAATGTACGGATCCCGCGTCAACGCCGGGTCTTTGCACGGCCTCTGCTCTGTGAAACCGCGATCGTCACGCAATCTGTGCCGTTCACGTTTACTCTGTGAGGAGATTATCAACAGGTCTTCACATGCGGCGTTGCGATCTACCGGTGTCCTCTCCCGACTCCCTGGCATACGGGCTGCTGCAGGACAGCGCGTGGGTGCACGCGGGGTTGGCTGAATCAGCGCCCGCAGAACTCCGCACCGTGCTGACGATGATCCTCGACTGCCCGGAACCGCTGTGGATCGCGTGGGGGCCGGACAACCTGTTCTACTTCAACGACGCATTCTCGCCCTGGATGGGAAACAAGCTGGACGGCGCCATGGCCAGCCCGGTCAGGATTGTCTGGCACGACGTCTGGGACGAGCTAGGCGGTGCGATTGCCGATGCCATGGCCGGTACCCATCGCAGCTTCCGTAACCTGCGCGTGTTCATGGATCGGGATGGCACGCGGCGGGAGACCTTCTGGACATTCTCGTACTCGCCCATCCGCATTGCTGACGGCAGCGTCGGCGGCATCCTGTGCGTGGTCAGCGACCAGACCGAGTTCGTCTCCGAACGCAATGAGCACTCACGGCAGGTGGAAGCCATCAGCGAGGAGGCGCGGCTGGCCCATGCCGAACTGGTGAGGGCGCGCGAGCAGCTGCGGCAATCGCAGAAGCTGGAAGCCATTGGCCAGTTGACCGGCGGTGTCGCCCACGATTTCAACAATCTTCTGCAGGTCATCACCGGTTCGGTGGACATGCTGCGTTACGGCAGCCCTCGCGACGAGCGGCAGAATCGCCATATCGAGGCCATCGGTGCAGCGGCCGACCGCGCCACCAGCCTGGTGTCCCATCTGCTGTCCTTCTCGCGCAGGCAGACCCTGTCACCCGAAGTATTCGACCTCTGCGCGGGCGTTGAAGGACTGGCCGACATCATCCGCACCCTGCTCGGCGGGCGGGTCGCCCTGCAGCTCGAGCTTCCCGACGAACCCTTGCATGTGCTGTTGGACAAGACACAGCTGGATACCGCGCTGATCAACCTGGCGGTAAATGCGCGCGATGCGATTGCCGAGCACGGCACGGTGCGCATCTGCGTGCGTCAGGTCGAGGCGATGCCATCGGTACGCTTTGCGCCACCGCTGAAGGGCACGTTTGCCGCGGTCTCGGTCAGCGATGACGGCTGCGGTATTGATGCTTCGGTGATGACCCACGTGTTCGATCCGTTCTTCACCACCAAGGGCGTGGGTGAAGGCACCGGGCTGGGGCTCAGCCAGGTGTTCGGCTTCGTCAAGCAATCCGAGGGCGAGGTGGATGTTGAAAGCACGGTGGGCGAAGGCAGCACCTTCGTGCTCTATCTGCCGTTGACACATCAGACGCCCGCGGCCGTCGGTGTTTCTGAGACGCAGTCGCTGCACGACGCCAAGGGCCTGAACGTGCTGGTGGTGGAAGACAACGTGGATGTGGCTGCATTTGCGGTGTCTGCACTGCGCGAGCTCGGCTGCGGCGTCTTCCTTGCCCGCAACGGCAGCGATGCCTTGGCCGAGCTGGAGCAGAACCGTCAGCGCTACCACTCTGTTTTTTCCGATGTGGTCATGCCGGGCATCAGCGGCCTGGAGCTGGCCAAAACGCTTCGCGAGCGCTATCCCGATCTGCATGTGGTGCTGACCAGTGGCTACAGCGAACTGCTGGCGCGAGAGACCGATCATGGCTTTGCGCTGCTGCGGAAGCCCTACACGCTGGGTGATCTGGCCCGGGCGATCAACCCGCCCAGGGTGTCGTGTGCGGCGGTTGAGCCGGTTGGGGATGAAACCGTGTGGCGCACGCTGTCATGAACACAGCAGACGTGTTAACGATTGCTGGCTGGAAGGTTGACGCCCCCTTGCCTTGGTCTTGATGGGGTCAATCACGGTGCAGTTTCTATGCTGGGCACGCCATCGGAACAATGGCGCCCCCACTGGAGACACACCATGCAGCACGATCAGAAAGACCTTCCCCACCCAGATCCCGAAGCGCAGTCTGCCGATCCTGTCAGCCCGCTGCGGGCGAAACTGCACAACCACCGCAATCATGATGAAGCACTGAAGGAAACGTTTCCCGCCAGTGACCCCATCTCGCCGTTCGTTGCCGCGCCAACGCCGGAAGAACAGCAGAAGCGCCTCGATGAGCGGGTGAAGTTGCCAGACCGGCGCACGGATGAGGAGGCCACGGGAGGTGACCAATGATCCGGCCGCGATTTGCGCGCGTCGCGGCCGCGACCGCACGATTGTCCGGCAGCCTGGGAGCGTTTGTCGCCGCGCTGGGCGTGATCATCACCTGGGCCGCCAGCGGGCCTGCATTCCACTTCAACGACACGTGGCAGCTGGTGGTGAATACCGGTACCACCATCGTCACCTTTCTGATGGTGTTCCTGATCCAGCATACGCAGAACGCCGATACCGCTGCGTTGCACATCAAGCTGGATGAGCTGATCCGGGTCAGCAAGGATGCCAACCAGGAGCTGTTGAATCTGGAGTCGATGGAGCCGGCTCACCTTGAGGAGATCCGCCAGCGCTACGAGGCGCTTGCGAAGACGGCGGCGGATATCAAGTCGAAGAAGGAGCGCTGCATGCCCTGCGAAGGCGATCCGGCTATCCACCCCTGAAGAGCACGCCGCGTTACGCGACCGAGGTATACGGTTCAACCCACGACGTCAGAATATCCATTGCTGCTTCGGCCGCCTCCGCATCCCCGCTGCGCTGTGCGAAGCCGGTCCAGTCAGCGTGGGCCAGCCGCGCCAGCTCATCGGGCTGCATCGGGAGCCAGCGCATCGGCCAGAACGGCAGGCGCCGGCTTCCCACCCTGCCTCGGTGCAGTTCGATGATCCCCGTGTGGCTTGATGCACCCTGTACCCGCGAGTAGGCCACGCTCAAGCCGTCTTCGGGTCCCTCCATGTACTGGAGGAATCGGAGGCCATCGAACAGCAGCACTCCGGTGACCCCGGCATCGCGATTGAACCGCGCGGCGTCGTCAACCAGTTCGTCCAGCTTTCCACTGTCCAGGCCCAACGTGTCACCCGCAACGGCTGGGCCCGCTTCGCTGATGTATGCAACGGCCCTGATAGGCATCGGCTGCTCCGTTTTTGCGAATCCCCCCGGAATCCCCCAAGGATAAGCCTGATGCGAGGAAGGCGTGTTCCGATCGCGTGCATTCTCCGGGTAGATCACGTTCGGTCCGATCAGCGGCATTCAGCGCGTGCCAACGGGGACGTGCTACTGAGGCCGTGCGAGGTAGGGATGCAGATAAACATGAAGGCGGTCCATTGCAGTGGACCGTCGCGGGGACGGGTGGGTTGATCTAACGAACCCCGTCCAGTCAGCACAGGCAACCGAGCGCAGCTGACTGGGATCGGCCAGGAGCCAGTGCATGGACCAGTAGGGCAGAAGCCTGCCACCGACTGTGCCGCGCCCCAGTTCCACGATCTCGGAATGGAACGCCGACGCAAGAATTCGTCTGTAGGCCCGCTCCACCCCCTCCTCCGGCCCCTCGATGTATTGCAGGAAACTGACGCCGTCAAAGAGCAGCACCCCGGTCACCCCGGCCTCGAGGTTGAAGGCGGCTGCACGCTGAACCAACGCGTCCAGCTCCTCGCGGTTCCAAGGCTGCCTGACCTGGCTCATGTAGCCAACTGCTCGAAAGGGCACACTGTTCTCCTCAAGGAACCAGCACCATAGGGCACCCCTGAGAAGCGCGGGGTGACGGATTTCCCAGCTCAGTACTTCCGCGGGGCACCTGCGCCTGTTTCATCCTCTGCGCCAAGCCCCTCGTTTCCCTTAACCGGTCATTCTCAAACGCAACCATCACGGGGGATCACATTGCCTGGGCGAGACCTTGACGCTTCCATTGACGGATCTGGATGCATGGTGGGCTTTCCCTGACCAGTATCCGAAAGGAGTGAAAGATGGCCATCAAGACCGCAGAAGAACTGTTCGTCCACGAGCTCTCGGACATCTACAGCGCCGAGAAGCAGTTGACCAAGGCGCTCCCCCGTCTTGCCCGGGCGGCAGCCAACCCGGATCTCTCAGCTGCTTTCGAAACCCATCTGGAAGAGACGCAAGGTCAGATCGAGCGCATCGACCAGGTCGTTGAAGTCCTCGGTATCCGCCTGAAGCGGATCAAGTGCGCGGCCATGGAAGGCCTGGTGGAAGAGGGAAAGGAAGTCATCGATTCCATTGAAAAGGGCCCCGTGCGAGACGCTGCACTGATCGGCGGCGCGCAGAAAGTGGAGCATTACGAAATCGCCTCTTACGGCACCATCGCTGCCTTGGCCAAGCAGCTCGGTTACAAGGACGCGTTGCCGTATCTGCTGGAAACCCTGGAAGAAGAGAAAGCCACCGACGAAAAGCTGACCCTTCTGGCGGAACAGGGTGGCAACCAAGACGCGGAAGAGGCTGCCTGACAGGCACCGGCGTTGGAGCGGGCCTCGGGGCCCGCCTCTCAGGAGCGGAGAGATGTGGCGTCGCAATGGCTTGTCCTTGGTGCTGCTGGCATTGATGGCTGTTTTTCTGGTCGCCCAAGCGCTGACCGGATGGCAGGTCCACAACGAAGAGTTATCCCAGCACGGGGCTCACACACTTGGGTTACTCCCATACCTGGCCACCGGCCACTTCAGCAGCGCCACGTTTGAGAACTGGGAAAGCGAGTTCCTGCAGATGGGCATGTATGTGCTGCTGACCGTTCGCCTGCGGCAACGGGGCTCGGCGGAGTCCCGACCTCTGGACCCGTCGCAAGAACGTCCTCGGGTCGAAAAGGGCCGAGCTCCTTGGCCGGTGCGACAAGGAGGTGTCTGCAAGCACCTCTATGAGCATTCGCTTGCGATCGCCTTCTTCGCCCTGTTTGCCATGTCCTTTGCGCTGCATGCCTTGGGAAGTTGGCGTGCCAAGTGTGACGAGGACCGTCTCCAGGGAATGCTGCCACCCTCGTTCATGGACCACCTCTTCAGCAGCGACTTCTGGTTTGAATCCATGCAGAACTGGCAGAGCGAGTTCCTGGCCGTGCTGGCACTTGTTGTGCTTACCATCTTCCTGAGGCAGAAGGACTCGCCCCAATCCAAGCCGGTAGAGGCGCCCCATTCGCAGACCGGGGACTGACATGCCCACTCCAGCCCTTCTGATCGTTGACATGTTCAGCCGTTTCGACTTTCCGGACGGAGAACGCTTGGCGCCCCGCGCCGTAGAGGCGGCACACGCGCTCCATCCAATCCGGGAGGCGTTTGACGAAAGGGACTGGCCTGTCATCTACGCCAATGACAATTTCGGGAACTGGAAATGTGGTTTCCGCGAGCTTGCCGAGGAATGCCTGCGGACGCCTGGAGCGCCCCAGGAAATTGCCCGCACACTGTTCCCCAACCCGGGTCATTACTCTGTTTTGAAACCCAAGCACTCGGCGTTCCTGTCCACACCCCTGCAGATTCTGCTGCAGAAACTGGAAGCGGGGCCATTGGTGCTGACGGGAATGGCGCTGGACTCGTGCGTGCTTGCCACGGCCATCGATGCCAATTCAAGGGAGTACGAGTGCCTCGTGGTGGAGCAGGCGGTGGCCTGCTTGCCCGAGCGCAGGACTGCTTCCCTGGACGTGCTGAGTCAATCCGGTGCAGCGCGCGTGGTCTGCGCGAATTCCTTTCTTCCAGG
Source organism: Stenotrophomonas sp. SAU14A_NAIMI4_5 (assembly GCF_003086795.1). Classification (NCBI taxonomy): domain Bacteria; kingdom Pseudomonadati; phylum Pseudomonadota; class Gammaproteobacteria; order Lysobacterales; family Lysobacteraceae; genus Stenotrophomonas; species Stenotrophomonas sp. SAU14A_NAIMI4_5. Next base: position 4,233,677 of record NZ_CP026003.1, read on the forward strand.
CTTGGGCTTCACCTGATGGGCGTGATCACACGCAATCACTCTTCTCGAGCCCATCGGGCCAGGTTCTGGCGCAGCGAATCAATACCCTCCCATGGATCCTTGCGCCGACGTTTCAGTTTGGCCGGGACGTCCTTGATCGTGAACGCATCGGCACGCTTCAGCTTTGCCAACTCGGTCCATGCCAAAGGCATGGCCACCGGCGCGCCCGGTCTGCCCCGCAGGGAGTAGGACGCCACGGCGGTGGCGCCTCGACCGTTGCGCAGGTAGTCGACAAAGATCCGCTTGTTTCGCAGGGCCTTGGTGGCGGTGGCCAGGAAGCGCTGCGGTTCCGACTGCGCCAGCGCGTCGGCAAACCCTTTGGCGAAGCGCTTGGTCAGATCCCAGTCGCAGCCTGGGTTGAGCGGCACCACGACATGCAGGCCCTTGCCGCCAGATACCCGCAGGAAGGACTCCAGCTCCAGTTGGGCCAGAAGCTTCCGGATATCGGTGGCGGCCTTTTTCACTTCTGCGAAGGGCACGTCCGGGCCTGGATCGAGGTCAAACACCACCCGGTCGGCCCGGTCGGGCGCTTCGGCATGGCTGCCCCACGGGTGGAACTCCAAGGCATTGAACTGGACCAGCTCCAGCAGGCTGGCGGCGTCGCGCACCACCAGATAATGAGCGTTGATGCCGCTGTCCTCCTTCAGCTTGACCGCATCCACCAACTCCAGCCCGGCGGTGTGGTGCTTCTGGAAGAAACAGGGCTTACCGGTGCCGGCGGGGCAGCGAATGATCGACAGCGGCCGGTTGATCACCTCCGGCAGGAGGTGATCCATCACCGCGGAGTAATAGTCCCAGACGTCCTGCTTGGTATAGCCATCGCCCGGGAAGAGCACTTTGCTGGGCGAGGAAAGCCTGGGCGGCGCACGATCGGCCGGGGGCTTTGCGGCGGCCATGCGGGTAGGCGGTGTCGTCGATGCTCGCTTCCCCCGGGCGGGCTTTCCTTGGGCGGCGCGGTCAGAGTCCAGCAGATCGTCCACGTCCTTGTCAGTCCGCACCGCCTTCAGCGATGCCTGCCGCAACAGCTGCTGCCCGCCTATTCCCCGGTAGAAGACTTCCACCACGAACCGCGGCTCAAACCACTTCGCGGCCCGCAGATCCGTGTCCTCGGTAGCAACGTAGGCCGTTGGCTTTTTCCCACCGCCTTGGATCTTTTCGCTGATCTCCTTGATCAGCAGGTCCGAAAAGCCAGAGCCCAACCGCCCAACGTAAAGCCAGCCATGCTTGGCGTCGGGCTTGGCCAGCAGGAGCGAACCGAAACCACTGCGGCTGCCTTTGGGCGCCGTGTAGCCGACCACCGCAAACTCATCGCTGGCCAACTGTTTGGTCTTGCGCCAGTCGTCGCTTCGGCCACTGTGATAGCCGCGATCCGCCCGCTTGGAAATGATGCCCTCGAAGTGCTGCTCGCCGGCCATCCGATAGGCGTGGTCGCCGTCGCCCTGGACGTGAGAGCTGAAGGCCAGGTGGCCGGTCTGGCCCTCCACCAGTTCCTGCAGCAGCGCTTTGCGCTCCACCAAGGGCGCGGCGGCCACGTCCACGCCATCGATGTGCAGCAGATCGAACAAGGCGTAAGCCAGCGCCCCTTGCCGCTCTCCGGACAGCGTCGCCTGCAGCAGATTGAAGTCCTCCCTGGTGCCTGACCCGGCGATGAGTTCGCCATCCAATGCAGCGGAGGTGAGCCCCAGCGCTGCGATGGCATCACGTATCTCGGGGACCTTGTCAGTCCATTCCAAGGCGTTGCGGGACCACAGCCGGACGGCGCCATCGGCCACCGTGGCCAGGATTCGATACCCGTCCCATTTGATCTCGTGGATCCATTGATCGCCTTGGGGTGGCGCCTCCCCCAGCTTGGCCAGTTGGGGCTCGAAGGGACCCGAGGGAGCGGCAGCCTCCTTCGCGTTGGACAGGGACATGGCCTTTCTGGCCCAGTTCTTTCGGCGCGCCCTCCTGGCGGGCACGGCTTTGAGCTTCTTCTTGTCCGCCTTTCCTCCACCCGCCCGCTTCAGGTCCTCTGCAGGTGGAGCAGACACGTCGGCCAGCAGATCGTCCGCTTCGAGATCGCTGGCGAACGCATCGTCGTCCTTGAACAGCAGCCACTGCGGCTGACGCGCGGGCTTGCCGGATCGAACCAGATGCCAGCCGCCTTTCAGCTTGGTACCAAACAGCTCGAAGCGCAGGTGGCCCTTGGCAAGCTGAGCCTCCGGGTCGCCCTGGGTCGCCCATACGCCGTGATCAAACTGCGCCACGTGACCGCCACCGTATTGTCCCTTGGGGATTTCGCCTTCAAAACCCGCGTAGTCCACCGGATGGTCCTCGACCTCGACCGCCATGCGTTTGACCTTGGGGTCGTAGCTGGGACCTTTGGGAACCGCCCAACTCTTCAAGGCATCGCCCACCTGCAGGCGGAAGTCGTAATGGCGTCGGCTGGCGTGATGAAGCTGCACGACGAAGATGGCGCGCTGTCCCTTGGGCAGAACCTTGCCAGGCTCCGGCTCCCTGGTCTGGTCAAAGCGGCGCTTGCGGCGGTATTCGACCAAGGACACGATGAATGCTCCTTACTTGCCCAGGTGATCGCGAACCGCTGCGGCCGTGGGGCCCACAGCTTTCACCGCCGCGCGAAGCTCATCGGCGGACACGCCCAACGCCTTCGTCCAATAGTGCAGCTCGTAGTCTTCGTTGACGTTGATGCGGTTGCGGTCGGCTGCGCCGGTTTTGGTCTTGTCATCTGCCATTGTCGAATCCTCACATCTTCGTTGTATCAGGTAGGGAATGCGCCCCTGTTTCGCCAGAGGCCTGTCAGTCACTGTGCCCTGCCAGCCACGCAGCGCGGAATTCAGCCATCCACGGCAGGAGGACCGTCGGCAACGTGGGCAGAACGAGGGCTACCCAGACCCATAGGGGCTGGGGTTGCCACGTCAGTGTCCACGTCGGCTCCGCGGTCCACGCGGCGTAACCGACGAAAGTCCAAGGAGCGATATCGAGGACGCTGTGCACATGCTGCTCCAGTGGAGTGACACGTCGTTCCTGGACTGCCACCACCGTGTCGGCGTAGGCGGCGGCCGCGTGCGCGGCGGCAATGCACGCCAGCAGGGCTGCAACGGCCCGTGAACTGTCCAACGCCGCCCACAGCAACACGCCCGCGCCGACAAGCAGCATTTGAAGGCCGTGCAACGCGCTCTCCCTCAGGCCCGATGTCAGGGCCAGAGCCGTGCGGCGGTGGATGGCAAAATCCACACAGCCAAAGCCCAGCCACACGAGGTAGATGACGTATGCCAGGCCTTGACTGTTGTGCGCCCACATATCAGAGATTTCACGGCTCGCGAGCCGGGCTCCTCGTCGCACCTGCACCCTCACCGGTGGAAAGCTCTGCGCCCGTCAGCGGTTCTTCTTCAGGGTCTGAAAGAGTGCGCAGGCTCACTGCTTCCACAGCCAGCGTCTCACGCTCGGAGAGGCCGACCCCACAGCTGCCGTCTCCACCGTCCAAGGCTGCCTGGGCATCACGATCGCTCACGCGCTCCCACAGGTCCCCGCTGTTCCAGCTGCCTTCAACGTCGCCTTCGCCCTGTGACATATCCATGTAGAGATCAGTGAACGCCGGATCGCCGGGCATTTTCCCAGGCGGGAAATTGGGACGAATGCTGTACAGCGCTTTTTCAAACGATTTCTGATGGGCGATTTCGCGCGTCATCAGGAAGCGCAGCGCGTCCTTGATACCTGGATCATCCGTCACGTTGATGAGGCGTTCGTAGACGATCTTCGCCCGTGCTTCCGCAGCGATATTGGATCGAAGGTCCGCCGTCGGCTCGCCGATGGAGTCGACGTAGGCCGCATTCCAGGGCACCCCGCTGGAGTTCACCAGCGCAGGGCCGCCGCCGTAGAGAATCTGCTGGGTATGGCTGGTGCTGTTGCCACCCAGATTGCGCATGTCTTCGGCTTCGGCCATGCCTTCGGACTGAACCGCCTTCGGGCCTTGGTTCAACATCGAGATGATGGTGCCGATGATCTCCAGATGGCTGATCTCTTCGGTGGCAATGTCAAAGAGAAGATCTTTCCGGCCCGGATCCGTCTCGCCCAGCGCTTGGGTGAAATAGCGCATCGCGGCGGCAAGTTCGCCCTGTGGCCCGCCGAACTGCTCCAGCATGAGCGTGGCAAGCGCGGGATCAGAGCGTTCAACCCTGACGGTATACATGAGCTTTTTATGGTGCAGGAACATGATGTGGTCCTCTGGCGATGGCTGGGAGGTGCAATACGCAGGCGCGCGTCTACTTCTTTGCCTCGACGCCCGGCGTGGCGTCGCGAACCATGAACTCCTCGGTGATCTCAGGAAGGTGGGCTGCCAGCCAGTCGGCCATGGTTTCTTCCTGCACAAGGATCTGCTCGCAGACGCGCGCGGTTTCTGCGTCGCCGGCAGTCTCCGCTGCGGCAATCAGCGCCGTGTACGAAGCAATCTCGAAGTGTTCAAAGACATAGCCGGCCATCGCGCCTTTGACGATCTCATCCGATGCCGTCATGCCGCCGACGGCCTGACCAAAAGCGGCCATCTTTCCCATCACATCCTTGAGGGTCGAGGGCGAGCCTCCCAGGCGCTTGATGCACCCTTCCAGCAGTTCCCGTTGACCGATGGTCTCTTCGATGTGCTCTTCAATGCGTGCCTTCAGCGCCGGGTAGTGCTCGATGCGGGAGGCCTGTCCCTTGAGCATGGTTTCTGCCTGCTGTTCCATCGCGTGTGCATCGCGCAGCCAGTCCAACAAGTTCTCTTTGAGCTCTGCCATGAATTGCTCGCTTCCGTTTGGGGGAGACCCCACCGTATCGGCGGCCACATGGTGCGGGGGCGATGCAGGCGTGAAGGGATGAGCGACGCCTATGTGAAGCAACAGCGAACGCCATCGTCGAGCCTGCTGGAGCTTTTCAGCGCTGGCCGGAACGCGGCGTATGCACCTTCCTGACCGGGCGCATACAGCCAACCGGGACTACCTGCGCGCCATCGAGCCCACCGATAGCGGCGAGGCGATACTACACATGGCCGATGGCACGCGATTGCCCTGCAGCCGTCGGCAGCTGCCTATCGTGCGACAGGCTCTGGGCAGCAGTTGACCCTGGTGCACTGGTCAACCGGATCCAGCCTCGTGCTTGATCCGGATATCCAGCGACCGGCCCCTCCGTGGCACGGTTCGCAGATTCAAACCTATTGAAAGGGCGCTCCCTTATCCAAGCATTTGAGGACTACTCCCAGCCCTGATGACTCGCAAGAGCGCCCGCAATGCCCCTGGCAGCTGGCGCCGTTGGGTGGTGCCCACGCAGCCGCGCTCGCACGCACTCTCTTCGGCAGCCATACAACGCCCCAGCGTGCCGTCGAAGTGCAGGACCAATACGGTCTCGTCAGCCGCCGCTTGGCCAACGTCGCTGCACGTGGTCTTGGGATCGCCCGCGTAAAGGTGATCCAACCGCAAGGCTGCCAGCGCCGGACGGCATTACTTAAGGCACTGAACATTGACTACACCTGTAGTCAACATGGCACCCTCGACGCTCAGGGAGGTGCTCATGAAGAAGAAATGGACTGTGCTGGTGCTGTCGCTGCTGCTGGGTTGCGTGGGGCCGGTACTGGCCAACACCGCCGATGCGCTGGATGCCATCGAGCGCCACGCCAGCGCCGCGCATTCCGATGCCGTGCTTGTGCAACAAGAAGGCCGCCTGCTTCTGCAGGGCGGCGCCAGTGGCATCCGTGAGCCCATCCACCTGATGTCAGCCACGAAGTCGGTACTGGCCTTGGCCATCGCACTGCTCCTCGATGACGGACGCCTCGCTTCCATCGACACGCCAGTCAGCACGGTTTACCCAGAGTGGCGCCAGGGCAGGAAGCGGGACATCACCGTCCGCATGTTGCTGGACCACACTTCCGGCCTGCAGAACGTGCCCAACGCCGGTGCAGAGCTGGAAGGCGCACCAGACCTGGTGAAACTTGCGCTGGCCGCTGAACTCGCCGCCGACCCGGGCACCACCTTCGCCTACAACAACAAAGCTACCAACCTGCTGTCCGGCATCGTCCAGAAGCTGGCCGGCATGCCTGTGGATGAGTATCTCAACGACACGCTGTTCAAGCCGCTGGGGATCACCGGCCACACTTGGATGCGGGATGAGAGCGGAACACCGATGGGCATGGCGGGACTTTCGCTGTCGGCCACGGACCTGGCTGCCCTCGGCCAGCTCATGCTCGATGGTGGTGTGGCGCCAAGCGGGCGGCGCCTGATGAGTGAACGCTCGGTGGCACTGCTTACCGCAGCAAGTGCGCGCTCGCCGGACGTGGGTATGCTGTGGTGGCGCATTCCGCAATGGGAGCGCTATCGCCTGACGGAACCCGCAGCCAGCCGCCTGACAGAGCGCGGTGTCTCTGGCGATGTCAGCCAGGCCATGCTGGCGGCGGATGGGCGCAGCTTCAACAGCAAGACCGAACTGCTTGCCTTTCTGGCCGACCAACTGGGTCCCAACTGGCCCCAGCAGTACAGTGAACAGATCACCGGTCGCGGGCTGAAGCTGACGGATCTGTTCGATGTGCAGCGCGGGCCGATCGCTGCGTACGCTGCCAACGGGTATCTTGGCCAGCATCTTGTCATCGTCCCGGAGCAGAGATTGGTGGCTGTCAGGCTCATCCACCGTCGCGACGACCATGCCGCACCGCTGGATGACTACGCGACATTCCCAGCCGATGTGCTGCGCTTGGCCGAAACGCTCGTTCCCGCCGCCACAGAGGGCTGACATTGTAGGCACTGGAGAAACCAAGCGTAAGGATTCGGCGTCGTGGCATCGCGTGCCCAGGTCCTTCCCAGCCTGCCAGTGCCGTGAGAAATCAGGCGCAGGGCGATCCTGCGGATACCAAAGCGTAACCCGTTTGGCTCGGCTCCTCACGCTCGGTGACGCACTGAAGATGGCGCAGCGGTTGATACACTGCGGCCTGCAGTCGACACTGCGGATATCGCCATCCTGCGCAGTACCGTCAGATACCGCGCGAACAAGGACGTCACAAAAGCATGAAGAAAGTCTTGACCACCACGCTGTACGTGATGATGGCTGCGCTGTGCTGCTCGCCGGTAGCCGGCGCGGCGAAAGCGGCCACGGCGAATCCTGAGCTGTACTACGTCCTCCACTCGGTTCACAACGCCGATGCGCCTGATGTCGATGCGGGCAGCGTGGGCTTCCACCGCGCCACCCTGTTCACCGAAGCCCAGGCTGGCAGCGTGCACCTCCAGCCGCTGTGGATCCGCAGCGCTGATGCGCCGGAGCGCGATGCCGGCACGGCAGCGCTTGATCCACGTGCGGCTGTGGACGCAGATATCATCGCCGTGCTGCGATCAGGGTTCCTGTCCACCCTTGCATCATCGGGCGCCCCCGGCCCGTTGCGGAGTGCAGACGCAGACGCGTTCGCGCGCTTGAAAAAGTATGATCCACAACTGGCCCAGCGCCAGTTGCAGATGGGTCAGGCGGCGGGGCTACGCCCCATGCGGTTGCCGGTGGCCTTGCATGTTGGCCAGCACGTTCGCGTTCCGATGATGATCGAGCCGCACGGTCCGTTCATGGCCGAGGTGCGGGTTCTGGATGTTTCCAGCCAGACGGCGCTGCTGGCCTTGAAGGTGGCTGAAAAGGGCCTGCGGGGCGATGGCCGCGCCGCCGTCCGTCTGGCCGATGGCATGCCCATTGAATTGCGCATGCAGCTCGCTTTCGACGCGCGGGGCCGGCAACCGGCAAGCCTCCATGAGGTGCATGTTGCCACCATGCGCCACGCGCCCCATCTGGAAATGGCGCAGGACCTGAGCCTGTACCAGGATTACGTCGGCCAGATCCAGCAGGCACTAGCGGGGGCACCGTTCGACGGCCGCCAAGGCGACCCATCGATATACAGCCTGAGCGAAGTACCCGCCGGTGCACTGCAGCCGCACATGGTCGCCTCTGATGCACTGCCAGCGCTTGAGCGCAACATGGGGTTCAGCTGGGTGCAGGCGGCAGGCAGGGGCGCGCCAGGGCTGGCGATTGGCGCGCTGTCGCGGTTGTCGCGCGGGCGCACCGATGAGGCCGTGCTGGTGGCGCAGCTGGGGCCGGTGCTGGCGCTGGACGCGGCTGGCGATGTCCTTGCCGACGTCGTCGTACAGACCGTGCTGCCGCGGATCTACCTGGGTGACCGCTTCACTGCCGCAGAGCATGAGCCGGGCTTCCCGTTCCGTTTGCCGCTGGGTCTGGATCCGTCCGCGCGCGAACGGATCCACACGCTGCGCGCGACGGTCATGGCGGAGGTATACCAGTGGCAATCGGAAGAAACCATTCCGTTGCACCACGCTTCATCAGTGAACGCCGGAGTCGAACTGCAGTCGAGTTCACCCACGCGCCTTTCCGTGCTGCATGCACGGGCGTCGCAGCAGGGCTCGGTAGGTCTGTGGACCGTGGCCGTGCCGCTGGATGCACAGGGAAAGGAAATCCCTTCCCGACAACTTTCGGTACTGCCACTCGTCATCCGGGAAGTGAGCGCGAAGGATGAGCTGCCACTGGCCTGGGAAAGCCGGGACGTGCCTTACCGTGTGGAGATCGCCACGCAGGCGCCGATACACCAGGTGCAGCTGCGGCACTACCTCTGGACCCTTGAACCGCGCATGTGGGATTTTCACAAGCGACAGTGATATCGAGGCGAAGCGAGGAGGATGCGCACGGAAATCATCGCATCGCTACCGAGACTCGGCTTGAGTTGCAGCCGGAAGACCAGCTTCGGCCAGCGTCGAAGTCCAGCTTGAGCGACTGACGGGCTGCCGAGCTTTTGATGCAGTCGTACGAGGTAGCGCAGGATTCAGCCCCCGTGGATGCGATCAGCCAAGTGAGCTGATGAACTGACCGTCCGTTCAACCCATCAACAACGGTGAGTGTCTGGCGAGTCTTGATATTGTCTCGCTGAATGCAGCAAGCCGTTTCAATCAGCTCAGCGACCCTGTCCCACAGGCTCCGCGTGGTGACGGCCTCGGCCTGCCTTGCTTTACTGAGGCCAGATGCACCTCCGGCAGGCCACAACCAGCTCGCCCAAGTCCTGCAATGGCGTTGCCATAGAGCTCGTGCAGCGCAGAGCATGGGCTCAGATGTACGGTTCAGGGTCGGCCGCGCTTGCGTCACCCCCGCGTCCGCAGGCCTTGTAAGTTAGCGCTGAAGACTTTGCCAGGCTCGCCGATAACCCAGTGACCAGGTGTGGAAGGCAATGGGCCCAGCGAAGCGATGGCGCTATTCAGATCGGGGGTTGCCTTGAAGGTTCCAGTAGATCGCGTTCCCATTGTGTTGACGGTCGTTGGAGCAATGACGACCTGCATACTCGTGGTACTCGTCGTCGCCCAGGCAGTGCTTTACGTCCGCGACATGGAGGAATCGGAGAGACTTGCCGACGCTGCGTTGGCGCGCGCGGAGGCCATTTCCGAGGCGAGGCGTATCGCGTCCAGTCAAGCCTCTCGCCTCGAGCGGCCAACCTGCTCTGCCGACGACATCGACGCTTTGAAAGAGATCGCTTTCAGCTCCAGCTACATCAGCGATATAGGGCGCATTCGAGGCGGCCGCGTTCTGTGCAGCGCATTATGGGGATTATCGCGCCCATTCAGCCTGCCGCCCCCGCGGTTCGCCAGCGGCTCCATCCGCCTCTGGTACTCATCGGACATCGCGGGCTCGCCTTACCGTGGTACGAATCTGATTGCTCAAGGTGACACGTTCACCGTGTCTTCCCCTACAGCTTTTGAGAGCTTGGACCCTGCACGCACCAGCTCCATCAGCGTGGAGAAGAAGGACCGATCCTTCGCCTTCCGCAGCCTGCCTGCGCTAGGCGGTGAGGAGGGGCGAACCGCAGTGCACGCCCAGCAGTGCAGCCGTGTGACAGATATCTGTGCGTTCGTCACCAGTCCCAGGAGTGGCGTGTGGGAACTGCCGTTGGTGCTGCTTGCCGCCATTCTTGCGGTGGGCGCCTGCGTCGGCCTGCTCCTCGCGCTCCTTCTGATCAGACATCACGTTACAGCGCGGCAGACGATCGAGCGACGCTTGCTGCTCGCACTGAAACAGGGTGAGATCGAGTTGGCGTATCAACCGCTGCGTCGCATCGCCACGGGTGAGCTGGTGGGATTTGAAGTACTCAGTCGCTGGCGACCACCCGGCGAGGACGAAATTCCGCCCAGCTTCTTCGTGCCGATCGCCCACAGGTTTGGGCTGACGGCTGACCTCTTCCGGTACGTCCTTTCCACGGCGATGGATGAGCTGTCTCCCGCATTCCGTCAGCACGATAGTCTCTACGTGAGCGTCAATGCCGAGCCGACAGACATGGCCCAGGACTGCATTGTTCGCTATATCACCAGCATCACCAGGGATTCTGGCGTTTGCCCCCACCAGCTTCGCATCGAGATTACCGAGCGGGAAGAACTCGTTTCCGAGACTGCCAAGGACAACATGCGCGCGCTTTCGCGTCTGGGCTACCAGTTTCTGATCGACGACTTTGGAACCGGTGCCGCGAACTTCTCCCAGTTGGCCCAATCTCCGTTCGGAGGAGTAAAGCTGGATCGCATGTTCGTGGCAGCCATCACTGAGGATTCTCCGCTGCGGCCGGTCCTGCCAGGAATGTGTCGCATCGCGCTGGAGCTGGGGCTCGATGTCATTGTAGAAGGCGTGGAGACCGAGGAGCAGGCGCGCGTGCTGTCTCAGATTGCTCCGTATGCCGTTGGGCAGGGGTGGTATTTCGGCCGCCCGGTTCCGGCCGCAGACGCGATGGCCACCCTTGATGAGGCCTGGCGCTGAGTCGCCCCATCTGGGCGCCGCGCAAAACCCGGAAGTTTGCTCAAGCCACTTGAGATCGGCCCGACGATCGCTAGCAGGCGCTCCATTGCTTGGTCGTCGCCGGTACGGCGCGAACCAGCATGCGATCGGTAGGAGCCGGATCGGGGAGGTGCCGCCCCGGCAGTGGCGTTACCTGCTGGTCGGCGAGACGTTGTGAGCTCCACGCGTCTTTCGCCACTGGATCCACGCGACCGCGGCGACGAAGAAAACGCTGCACAGGTAACTACCTTCCGGCCCTTGCGCGCCACCGGTGAGGGTGTCCAGGCCTTGCGGGCGCAGCGCAACCAGCAGCGCCGGCAAGTGCGCATCCATGCCGGTGACGGGCAGTTCGAAGCCGGTTGCGAGCAACCAGTTCCACCCCGCGTGCCAGCCCATCACGCCCCAGATATTGCCGGTCCACAGTGCCCAGGCGCAGGCGAACAGCGAGAACAGGAACGTGCTGAGCATGACCAGAGGCGGCTGGTGCGGACTGAAATGCAGGAAGCAGAAAACGAGCGACACCAGCAGCACTGCCACGGCGACATTGGTCTTGCGCGCCACCGCCGACAGCATCCAACCGCGGAAGATGACTTCCTCCACGCTCGCCTGGAACATGAAACTTACTAGCAGCAGACCGATGTGCAGCAGACTCACGGGCGAGCGCCATGCCTGCCCCAAGCCTGCGGCCTGCATGCCGCCTGCCATCCAGATCGTGACTACGACCAGCGCGACTGTGCCGAATCCAACGGCAAGTCCGCGCAGGACGGTTTTCAGCGGTACCGGACCGGTCAGCCCGATACTCGCCAGCGAGCGCCCTTCGACCAAGCGTACCCAGGCGAGCACGGCCGCCAGCGTTGGCGCAAAGCCGATCCACAGCAGCGCATGCAAACCAGCGAGTCCGATCGGATCGCCGCTCGGCGTCGACCAATGCTGCGACTGCATCCACCCGTCCAGCGCGATCACCGGTACCGCGTTGAACAGGATCATCAGGATCGGTGTGAGCCAGACCCAAGGCAGCCAGCCGCGGGCTGGATCGGGCGAATACAGGGCAACGGGAGTCATGCGGGGCTCGAGGTGGACGTGATCGCCGCTGCACGTTGCCATCCACGCGGGGACGTGGCAACCCGTTTGCGACCGAGCCCCAGAAGCCGCCGATCAATCACCTGGATCGCCGACGAAAGGGCACTGATCTGCTGCGTCACTGTTTCCCGAAGGGCGTTGATCTGCCGAGCTTCTCCCAAGCCAAGCTCAACCAGCGTGGCCAGGCGACTGAAAGCGCGGCCATGCAAGGCCTTGAGCTTCCAAACACTGATCGAGCGATATCAATAAAGTGTTCCATTGACCAGTTGAAACCGCCGTCGGATGCGGACATTACCAGCGTTCGGCTCCTCCGCCGCCCCGAACGTCCTCTTTCGGCCAGCAGCAGACACCGTCATAGGGCAGCAGGTCGAAGGGAGCCCGCAAAGCCCCAAGCCCCTCCCTACCTCAATGCACCGGGCCCAGATTGCTGGGAATGCCCTTGCGCAGCACCGACAGATACCGCACGTACTTGCCAACAAAGATGCCGGTGAACCCACCGGACAGCAGCAGATACGCAGCACTGAAGTTTCCATTGGCACTCAGCGCAGGCGACACCGCAAGCGCCACCTCGAACCCGTACTTCACCAGGAACGTGACCAGCAGCAGCGGCAGCAGGCTGTAATCCGCGCTGCGCCACAAACGGCCCGTCGCTTCATTCACCGTCAGCGTCGCCCGCCGCAGCAGCACCCAGCCCAGCATCGCGCCCGCGCAGATGCCGGCGAGCCACTCGCTCCACGCCACCAGCGAACCGCCGTAGCGGTGGCTGATCGACCAGATGCCCCACACCGTGAACAGCGCCGGCACGATCGCCAGCCGCCGCAGCGAGGTCTGTCCTGGCCGCATGGCCGCGACGCCGCGGGTGATGAGGTACGCCAGGATCACCCAGACCCAGATCGGGGTGTGCGAGAGGATGGGCAGCAGCAGGTTCACGGGAGGTCCTTTCAGTGAGTGCCCGCACGGAGGGCGGTTGGTGACGCTCACTATTGATGGACCGGGCTACCTGAACAAGTGACAGGTGTCAGCGATACCAGATGACTGCTGCTGCGTCCGGGCGCGGGTAAAGGACGCCCGCTCAGGCCGGCGGAGCGGCTGCGGCCGCAGCGGGTATGGCAGCGGCAGGCGCCATCGCCGGCGTGCCGCCCCCAGTCCGCTCGCTGGCGGCGGCGAGGGCCTGGTTGATGCGGTGCGTGGTACCGCGCTGGTCCAGGTCCACGCCGATGAGGTAGGCGAAGCGGCCATCGCATCGCAGCTGCGTGGACTCGAGACCTTCCGTATCCGCCAGGACCCGCTTCAAGGCCTTGGCCCAGCCGCGCCCCGGCACGCTGTCCAGTTCAACCACCACCACCGACTCGCCGCAATCCAGCGGCAGAGCCTCCTGACGGACGACTTTCGGCGCTGCATCTAACCGGGCACTCATGGCGGGAGCTCCTGCAAGGTGGCGACGGCCGAAGTATCCACGGCGTGCGCCAAGACCCTGTCAAGGCAGAGGCAGCCCGATGTATACGGGCGGGCTTCGCACTGTCGATCTGCTGTCGTCAGCGCTTAATGACACTCCCAAGCGCCTCATCCAACAAACGATTGACGACATAAGTGCATTTTTATGCTCTGGGTCAAAAGCTGACGTCAGCACCGGGCTGGCTGTTTAGGTCCTTCCTACGTCCGCTATCGGCCAGAAGCGGACATTGCTACCCAATGCTGTTTGCGCACCCAAACTCACAGCTCAGCTCGGGAGTTCTAATGAGAATTTGTCCGCAATCTCAAGTGAGCAGTCAGATGAATCCTCGACTCACAGGCAATCTGTAGAGCGAGCTTCCTATGTACCAGCAGGTCAGGGCGATGTCCAATGCGCAGTGTGTATGACGTTTCCGTTGGCATCCACTTCGATAGACCACGCTTCAGTGTCTAGACTAAGCCTGTTCTCATACCACAGCCGCTCAACGCACCTCTGGCTACATTTGACACTCGCATATCGAGTGAATCTTTCGCCCTCGGTTTCAACGAAATCAGCTCTACCCAGCGACTCCAGCACTGAGACTCTAGAATCCCCCTCTCGAATTTGATCAAATTTCTTTGTGGTTGTAACAGATACTGCCGAACAACTCCCGATATAGATTACAACCAGGGCCACGACGATAAAGAGAAAAGCTTTCAACGATTACCTCCCGACATGACTGCCTTTTTTTCGTAAGCCGGCAGGGCATCCAACAGCTCTTTCGGAATATCACCGCCCTTGGGGATGTAGAACGTTCGCGCCCCCGGAAGCCTAGAGGCCGCTCTTGTCATACCCCCAGGAAATGGACTCTGCAAAGTAGACATTCCGCCCGCCATCAAGCCCTCATTTGACCGCACAGCGCAATTATCAAAAAATCCAACACTATTCATTCCAGGGTGTGCGCGAGAAAGGTACTGCGCCGACGCCAGGCTCTGCTGCGGCGTCGCAGGCACCAGTACAACGGTCTGATTGCGGACTTCACTCTGCGAACGCAGATATTCAACGGGAGAACTTCCCAGGGGCGTGTCGTTTCCGTAGCTATACATCCCATTGTCACTAATAGCAATCCCGACATGTCCGAAGAAGTTTAGACTACCCTCTCGAACGCCACCACCAACAATAAGGTAATCCAGCCCTAACGGATCAATCCTCGCAACAGGACCAGCCCCGGTATATAAGTAGGTATTAATACCGCCGGACAGACCTATCGGATCGCTCTGGAAATAGCGACCTACGTTCGGCTCATACTCCCTGTGGTAGTTAAAGAACAGCCCACTTGCCTCCGTCGCCTGCTGCCCCGGGAAGCGCAACGCGAGATCAAACTCCACACCATCCCCATCGGGATCATTGGCCGGCGCTTGGTTACCAAATACTTCGCTCTTGCTGCTCCACTCCCAGATCGCCACATCGCGCACAGGATCGATCACCACGCGTGGGGTGCCCAGATGATCCGGCTGGATGTATGCCAGCTCCGGCACACCAGCACCCGCCGCATTGATCAACGCCACCGGGTAGTTGTCCAGCCAGATCGCCTGCTGCTGGGCTTGCCCCGTTGCCGAGTAGTTGCCCAGCCACTGCCCGGCTTCGTTGTACACCGTGATCTGGGTATTTCCGCCTTCCGGGGCGCGCAGTACACGCTCACCGCGATGGTTATAGCCGTAGCTTTCCAGCACTGCATTGCCCTGCTTCACCGCATTCATACGGTTGGCATCGTTGTAGGTGAACACCTTGCTGCCGATGCTGGTGGTGTTGCCCGCTGCGTCATGGCTGCGCGCCTCGCCATCCACGGCGGTCAAGCGATGGCTGGTGGCCGGATAGCTGTAAGTCGACGTGCCAGCCGAGGTGGTGAGCGAGGTGCGGTTGCCCGTGGCGTCATAGCCATAGGTTTCAATTGGCGTGCTCGTTGCACCGTCCTGGGTCTGGGTCAGGCGGCCCAGCGTGTCATAGGCGTACTTCGCAAGCACGGCTGAACCGGTGCCGTTCTTCAACTCGGTGATCGAGCCCACCGCGTCATAGCCAAAGCCCAGGGACAGGCCGCCGGTAGCCGGGTCGTGCACGGCCTGAGGGCGGTAGTCCAGATCCAGCGGGCGCTGCAGCTGCCGGCCGTTGCCGTAGGTCCAGCCGGTGGCCGGGCCGAATGCCGCATAGGTCACGTCGTTGACCACGACCTGTCGCGCCTGCCCCGGTCGCGTCAGGCCAATCTGGCTGATGCGGCCCAGCGTGTCGCGCACGTAGTCAGCCACGCTGCCATCCGGGTAGGTCAACGATGCGAGGCTACCGGACTTGCTGTACGTGTAGCGCAAGGTGCTGGCGACGCCGTTCACGGTCTGCACCTTGCGGGTGATCTGCCCGAAGCGGTCATGGCAGTACTGGGTGCTGCCATTGGCATGCAGCACCTGCCCCAGCCGGCCCTTGGCAAAGCGCTCGTCGCTTGCACACACCGCCGGGGCCACGTCGTAGTGATAGCCCACATCCATGTTGGGGTCGGGGTAGGCCACGCCGATTAGACGGTTGAGCGCATCGTAGGTGTACGCGGCGGTGATACCCCGCGCGTCGGTAGCTGTCTTGCGGTTGCCCGCTGCGTCCACGGTGAAACCGGTACTGCCGCTGTCCGGGCTCACCTGCCCGGTCAGGTCACCAAAGCCGTTGTAGGCATAGGTGGTGTGCAGGCCCTTCGGGTCAGTCACCTGGGTCACCTGGTCCAAGGCGTTGTACTGGCTGCCGATCTCCGCCTCCACGCCACCGACATCCTGCAGGGTCTGCGCCAGACGGTTCAACGGGTCGTACTGCTGGCGGGTCACGCGCTGCAGGGCGTCGGTGACCGTCTGCGGATTGCCGTTGGCATCGTAGGTGAAGCCGGTGGCGTGGCCGCTGGCATCCTTCAAGGCGGTCAGCTGGCCCAAGGTGTTGTAGGTACGCGCCAGTGTGCGCCGCAGCGTGCCGCCGGCATCAACGGTGTTTTCGTCCAGGCGGTTGCCGGCATTGTCCAGCGAGTAGTGAATCGTGTTACCGGCACTGTCAGCCACGTCCGTCAGCCGCTGCGCGGCGTCGTAGACATAGGTCACGCTGCTGCCATCGGGCTCGGTGATCTGCTGCACCTGGCCGGTCGGCCAATAGCTGATCTGGGTGACACGATCCTTAGCCGTGGTGGCCCCACGCACGGTGACCGAAGTCGGCCAGCCACGGGCATGGTAGGTGTAGTCGGTGACCACACCATTGGCATCCTTCACTGACAGCGGCCGCCCGTAGGTGTCGTAGGCCAGCGTCTCCACCGTCTGCCCGAGTGCATTGGTAACGCTGCGCACGTCGCCCTTGCGATGGGTGCAGGCACCATTGGTCGCGCATCCGGCGTCGTCTCCGGCGTAGTAGGCGTACGTGGCGGTGTCGGCCACGTCGGTGCGGGGGCCGTCCACACGCTTCAACAGGCCCTCCACCGGGCAGTCGCCCGCGGCGGCTACATCAGCAGCGTCGCAGTAGCTGTAGAGGGTTGTGCGCGCTTGGCCGGTAGCCGTGTCGGTTACGGTGGTAGCGGTGGGCTGGAAGCGGGCGTTGTAGGTGGTGCCGACGGTGCGGTTGCCCACCTGGGTGGCCAGCACCACGTTCGTCTGCACGTCGCGCGTAATCCGTGTCGTGCGCTGTTCGGGCGTACCCACGGCTTCGTTCATTGTATGGATGCTGACCGGGCGGCCACTCACCGGATCGGAGGCTTCGGCATAGGTGTGCTTGGTCTGGACGCCGCGCTGGTCGGTATAGGTGTCGAGCCGGCGACGGAAATCAACGCTCTGGTCGTAGTACGTGCGGCTTACCGCGCCCTGGGAATCGCTCACACCCGCGACTTTGCGTGGCGGCGCCGTGGCACCACCCGGCGTCAGGGTGTAATCGGTCTGGCGACCGAGTGCGTCGGTCACGACCGCACCACCTGCGGGGCTGTAGGCGAGGGTTACGCCATCGGCTCCGCCTGCGTGTTGGCTGGAGATGACCCGACCGATCGAATCGTAGATGAAGGTGCTGTAGCGGCGACCATCCTCAGCGGTGAGGCCGGTCAGGTGCTGGGGGAAATTGCTGTTTTCGTAGTGGTACGTCCGCACACCTCCCCCTGCGTGCGTCACCGTGGCCACCTGGTTCTGCGGGGTGTAGGTGTATGTGGTGAGCGGCACGCCTTCCACCAGCACCGAGCTGATCAACGCATCGTAGTCGTTCGACGGGTAGACGAACTCCAGCCTGCGGCCACTGCTGTGCACAACGGCCGCGATGCGATCGCTGTCGTCGTAGAGGTATGCCAGCGAAGTGCCGTCCGTGAACTGCTTGGCCGTCAAGCGGCCGTTAGCATCAAAGGTGGAGACCTCGCCGGCCGAGTACAGGGTCCAGTTGCCGTTCTGGACAAGACGATCACCGCTGCCATCAGCGGCCTCAAATGCCTGCCCCACTCGCTTGAAGGGACGCTGGTAGCCTGTGCCTTCGATAAGGCCCACGTTGTCGTTGTCATCCAACGCCAACTGCACATCCAGTGAGTGTGTCCATCCGTGGCCAAAACCACCGATGCTGGTGGATATGCCGGAGTGATAGTGACGGGTCAGATTGATCCAGCCAAGGTCGAAGTCTTCGGCGATTTCATATTTCTCGCCGGTTTTCACATCGCAGGGGTTGCCGACACTTCCATCGCACCTTGCCCGGCCGCCGCCTTGGCCGCACAGACCGCCACCGCCACTGGCATCGCATTCCACTGTCTTGGAAGTGATGGTGGCGACGAAGTCTTCGTTGACACACGCTTCGTACTTGTCGGACCACCCGGTTGCTTCAACGGGACAGTTGAGGCGGCGCATGCGAGAGATCGCAATCTCGCTTTCGAATGCCTCACAGGGATAGTCGATGTTGTCTCCGTACATGACGGTTGAGCGGTAGTGCCGCAACTCGACGCGACCCTCCATCCCTGGATAGATCTCCTGCCAGGCCCCCAGAGGTGTCAACGCTCTTCCAGGGCAGGAGGGGTTCTGCTCGTACTGCAGGAAATCAGCGATCAACTCCGCTTCAGTCTCAAAGCGCATGTTGTAAGTCCACTCGGGATCAGTAGGCTCGCTCATCCCTATCCAATAGGTGATGGCCACACTTCCGCCAAAGGCAACAGACTTCGACTTGATCGTCTTTACGTTCGCCCAAACATGTTGGTATTCAGCAGGCACACCAGGCGGCACAGGCAGCGTCTTGAAGGCCTCAACTGCCTCCTGCTGTGTACTGAATTCCGAGGCATTGCCGGCAGGCTGGGAAATACGCCAGGTAATTTTGCTTTCCTGGCCCTGCACCGCCAGCGGAGCCATGCAGCCGAGCACCAGCATTGCCACTGCGGCATGCGATAGCGTCTTGAGTCGATTCAACATCCCTGTTTTCCCTCAGTGGACGAACGCAGCGTCGGCGGGGACGAGAACGTGAGCGCGAGCGACATCACGTCATCTTCCGGATCGTCCCTGAGCCGATGTTCGGTGGAGCTGAACGGGGTCTTTATCCCTCAGATGCTGTTCGGTTGCAAGTCGCGCCGTATCGATTTCGTTTGAATCCTAAATTCAGTGCCCGGGCCCGCTGTTGTTGATGCCGGTGTCCTGCCCACCGGCAAACCAGATCCCTCCAGCAGGCAGTTTGGCGCATGGACCTGATGGCTGGGACGACGACGCTCCGGAAAGCTGACGATGGCAGTCCTGTCGCATCTGCCATGCTCACAAGGTCGCATGGGGAAACTGACGCATCCGCCGCGAAAACGCCGAAATCCTTATGCGCCAGGCCGATCCTGCTTCCGCCCCCAATACGAAAATTACGAGAGTGCCTTGGGTTGTGGCGGCATTGCCCCTAACCTCTTGGCAATCGCAACAACATCAGGCAACTCTGGCAGCGCCACCGACAAAGGGTGGCCGGGCGTCGAAAACCCGATTTGCTGTTGTTGTTTACGCTTGTCAGCCGGCACCACCCCGCGTGGTGCCGGCTGGCAATCCGTCTGCCGGCTATGGCGGACGGTGCGTGGGGGCCTCGTGCCCGCCGGTACAACAGCATCCGGTTTTCGAGCCACGCATCGTCCGCCACCTTTAACGGTGGCGGCTTCTGCCTGCTTGCACGGAGCCTGCCATGAACACGCCGCATTCCCCTCCCCCGCATCCCATCCAGGAAGCGCCCTCGCCCGGCCTGGACCCCAACACCCTCATCGCCCTCCTGCGCAGCATTGGTGCGGGTGCGGCGTCCGATGGACAGCCGTGGCCTGAGCGCCATCACCTTCGCGGCCGGCAGATCGCCATGGCCGATGCGGACTGCGCGTTGGCAGGCCAGCGCGTGGTGCAGGAGATTCTGCTGGCGGCGATTCGCGCGCAGCAGAACGGTGACTCTGACCAGTACGTGGGGGATCGCGTGTTGGAGGGGTTGGCGATGGCTGCGCTTGCGCTTACGGCGTTTATCCAGGAGCGGGTGCGGCCGGAGGGGTGAGGGTTTTTGGATTGCTCGCGAAGGGCATCCACGCGTGGCGTGGATCTACTTGGGGTCAGAGCCCTCCGCGTGGCGGAGGGCTCCGACCCCGCGGCCCGGCCTCAGTGGTTTGGGGGTGTTGGGGTCAGAGCCCTCCGCTGCGCGGAGGATCTGACCCCTGCGGCCTGGGTTGATGGAGGTGTGGGATGAAGCAGTGGTATTTCGCCTTGGCGGTGCTGTGCGTGGGGTTGGCTGGGGCGGTGTGGATGCAGTGGCCCGCACGCGCAGGCGATGAGGTGTCGGCTTACCGGAAGCTGCCGGTGGTTGAGTACCGGCTACTGCGCAGCGAGGCGATGGGGTATGCGTCGAGCCAGGCACTGCAGGGGCTCTCGTTCCATGCGCGCCCTGATGGCGCGGGCTCGTTCGAGATTCGCTGCAAGGGCGTGGCGGTGATGGAGGTGGAGAACGCGCCCGCGCGTGTGCTGCTGCGGATGCCCTCGGATGCGCTGATGCGGGCACCGGATGTTGCGCGGCTGTTGGAGAGCTTCCAGCAGTGGTTGGTGGAGGAGCCGAGCGATGCGCGATCGATGGGCGAGCGCGGGGAGCCGTCGTGGCTGGAGGCGCGGTTGCGGGACGTTGTGGAGGGCGTGCCGCAGGAGGAGCGGTGCGTGTTTGGGCGATAGGTGGTAGGTGAGGCGTAGTCGAGCAAGCTCGACGCTACGGGTCGGGTGCTAGGTGAGGTGGAAGGAGGCGCGGTGGGTGGCGTCGAAGTGGAGGGCAGCTACTGGCACGGTACCGACCATGGCCAGCAGACCTAACGCGTGCTTCTCCCAGGGTTCCACTGCGCGCTCCACATCGGTGCCCATGGTGTGCACGCGGTACTCGGCTGCGTAGTCATCCAGCGCATCGTCAAAGGGGCAATCGAGCAGCCACTGGCGTGAAGCCTCATCGGCCACCCACATCAGCCGCGGCAGGTCGTGGAACCCGCGGTAGGCGAGGATGCGGTAATGGCCTGAGGGCAGAGACATCGGCGTTTCCTGCGCTGGCGCGGATGGGTGGCCGCGTCTCTACGATACGCCTTGGGCTGGGGTCAGAGCCCTTTCCTGCGGGGAGCAGTCGAGCAAGCTCGACTCTACCTACCTACGGCCTAGGGGCCCTTGCAGCGACGGTGGCCAGGCGGCGGCTGACGAGGCCGTAGAGGTCCTGCAGCTCGGCGGCGCGCTTCGCCGTCATGTTGCTGCCGAAGAGGACGCGTGCGAGCGCGGCTTCGTGGGTGTCATCCGGGAAGCGTTCGCGGGCGCGGTAGACGTTCTGGAAGACCAGCCAGGCCAGGCGAAGGCCGCCGCCGGGGAGTGGGCGCACGAGGCGTTCGTAGGCCTGCCAGAACTGGTATTCGGCCTTGAGATCGACCGTCGGCGCCGCGTAAGGCACCGGGCGCGGGCGTCCGTGGGCACGCGGGCGGGTGGGCAGGTAGACGGGATCGGGCTGGGCCATGGTGGACAGCATGCCCCAGCAACATTGTGGGAACCTTGCGTTGGTGCCGGAATATCAGTGCGGGTTGTGCAAAGTGCGGCGGAGAGAGGGGTCGGAGCCCTTTGCGGAGCAAAGGGATCTGACCCCCGGTTGCAGGGTTCACGTTGATGGGGTCAGAGCCCTCCGCGTTCGCGGAGGGATCCGACCCCGCCCGATTGCGGGCAGCGCGGTGAGGGGTCGGATCCCTTTGCGGAGCAAAGGGCTCTGACCCCGGTTGCGAAGAGCATCCACGCATGGCGTGGATCTACTGGGGCGTGCGCGCCCCGGTCGGCAGGATTCGCGGCGGTGGGGTCAGAGCCCTCCGCGTTCGCGGAGGGATCCGACCGCGCCGGATTGCGGGCAGCGCGGTGAGGGGTCGGATCCCTTTGTGGAGCAAAGGGCTCTGACCCCGGGTGATGCGTGCGCCGGAGACATTTCGCCGGGCATGGCCCGGCGCTACCGGATTGCAGGTTTCACGGTGATGGGGTCAGAGCCCTACGCATGCGCGGAGGGATCCGACCCCGCCGTTAGAACTGCATTGCGGTGCTGAACATCACCTGCCGTGGGGCGCTGCGCTGCAGCGTCTGGTAATCGCCCGAGAACGAGGAGCCGGCAATCGTGGCGGTGCCGATGTTGTTGCGGTTGAACAGGTTGCTGACATCCAGCCGCAGCTCCAGCCCGGGCAGCACACTGCCCTCGCCCAGCGTGTAGGCGGCATAGGTGTTCACCTGCCAGAACGTGGGCACGCGGATATCGTTCTCGTACGTAAACGGCTGGCGCAGGTACGAGGTGCTGGTGGCACCAAAGCGCCAGTCACCAAAGTGCGCCGACAGATCGCTCACCAGCGAGACCTGCGGGTACCCGGGCTGGGCATTGCCCTTGATGGGGTACACGGTATCGCCCACCACGAAATCGCTGCCGTAGTACGAGCGGGCCACGGCCACGCCCTGGTAGAACTGCACGCGCTCACTCAGGTCCGCGGTAATGCCCAGGTCCGCACCAATCACATGCATCTTCGGCATCAGCCGCACGGTGTTGATCTGCGCGAACTGCGTGCCGATGGCCGCCGACAGCAACCGGTTGCGGATATCGTTGTAGAACACATCGCCGGTCAGTGTCAGCCGCTCGAAGCGGTGCGTTGCACCCATGGTGAAGTTCCAGTTCTTCTCCGGCCGCAGCGTGCCGGCCACGCGGTCGAACTCGTCCTGGTCAGTGATCGTCCACGCCGAGGCGGTATAGCCGATGTTGCCGCGCTGGGCCACGCGGTAGCCGTTCATGGTGTTGGCCACGTCGATGAAGGCATCGGTGGAATCGCTCGGGCTCCAGTACAGCGAGACCTGCGGCAGGAAGTTGTCCTTGGCACGCAGCGCGCCATACACCGGTCGATCCGGCGCATCGCCGAGGCCACCGCCTTCGGTGCGGAAATCCACGGCCTTGAAGCCGACGCCCAGCTTCAACGTATCGCTCAGCGCGATGTCATCGTGCAGGTAGAACTGCTGCGAGCGGGTGACCCAGCGCGAGGCGTTGTCGGTGAGGAAGGCCGGACCATATACATCGAACGGGCCGGTGGCCTTCAGCGGCTTGCCCTGCCCCAGCAGCGGCTGCTGGTACCAGTCGGTGCGGGCGGCGGCCTTGCTCTGTTCCTGCCAGAAACCTGCGGTAAGCGTGTGCGCGCCGGCTTCGAACTGCAGGTTGGCCATGCCACCGAGACGGTTCACGCGCGGGGTCTGCACCTGCTCGGAGAACGGCGCGCCGTTGGGCGATGGCACGGTGGGGTCGGTGAGCGTGGCCTGGGTGTGGCTGTTGGCGTTGTACAGCTGCACATTGCCGCTGAGTGCGGGCGTGATCTGGAAGCGATGGTTGATGGACGCTACCCGGTCGCGGGTGATCTGGCCGGTATCGTAGGGAATCAGTTCGGACAGCTCGCCGCAGGTATAGGCACCGCAAGACTTGTCCGCATTCTCTGGCGAGGCCACGTAGTACGCCCACGCATAATCGGGATAGAAGCTGTCTGCCTTCCAGCCCAGCTTGCGGATCATGTCGAAGGAGATGTTGTTGTAGCCCCAGACCTTGGCCTTGCTGTCGGAGGCAAACACGGTGAAGTCACCCCAGGCCACATCCTGCTGCGCTTTCAGGTTGCCGCGCAGGAAATCCTGCGTGCCTGCACCCTGGTACTTGTCCGCCGAGACGCGCTGCAGGTCCACCAGCACTTTCGGGCCGCGCTCGCCCAGCTGACCGGTCTGCGCAGAGACCGTGGTGACCAGGGTGCGGTTGCTGCCCACGCCCTGCTTGATGCGCAGGCTGGGCGTGTCCTGCATGTCGCGCAGGCGATATTCCAGGCTGCCACCGTTGGCGCTGCTGGAAAACACGCTGACCGGCGCGCCACCCGGGCTGACGGTGATCGCGCCGATGCCATCGGGCACACCCACGTTCACCACGCTGGTACCGGTAAGGGAGAGAAAGCCGTTGTCGTTCAGCGGCACGCCTTCGAAGGTGATGCCCATTTCATTCATGCGGAAACCGCGCACGAACAGGCTGGTGGCGGAGATATCCAGGCCCAGGCCATCGGTGGCGGTATAGCTGGCACCGGGCACGGCCTTGAGCATGGCCAGGCCGTTGTTGCCGGTGACCATGGCATCGAGGTCGGTGGCGTTGATGATGTAGCGGTTGGGGCCGACCACCTGCGTGGGGGCAACGGCCGCACCACGCGGGGTGGCGATGACCTGCAGGGCATTGAGGGTGGTGGGGGCGTCGTTGGCTTCGGCGGCGTAGGCCGGTGCGGCGAGGGCGGCGCTGAGTGCCAGGGCGAGCAGGGTCGTGGGTGGAGTGTTCATGGCCAGATCCAGGTGCAGGGGGAAGAGGACGCAGGCGCATGCCCAGCGCGTGGCAGCACCGGCGGCGATGCTGTGGCTGGAATGCGATTGCGTTGAAGGGGGAGCGGCGCGGTTCGCGCCGATCAGGGGCAGCAGAAGACGGTCAACTGCCGGGTGAGGCGATGGGGTGGTTTCGACGGGCGGCAGTGTGGCACTGCCGTGCCGCGCGCACCATTGCACCGTGGTACAGCGCGGTTATACGCAGGTATCGTGCGGGCCTGGTAGAGGCCGACGTTGGTCGGCGCGTTGCTTCTACGTGTGCCAACCAAGGTTGGCATCTACCGGAGCAGTGGCTTACTGCAACACGAAACGTTCGATGGCCTTGGCCACGCCATCTTCTGAATTGGTGGCCGTTTCAAAGCGCGCCACCGCCTTCACTGCGTCGATGGCGTTGCCCATCGCCACGCTGGTGCCGGCAAACTGCAGCATGGTCAGGTCGTTTTCCTGGTCGCCGATGGCCATGACGTTGGCGCGGTCGATGCCCAGGTGCTCGGCCAGCTTCTGCAGGCTGGGCCCCTTGCCCGCGCGGTGGTCGAACACTTCCAGGAAGAACGGTGCACTTTTCAGCACGGCGAAGCGCTCGGTCAGTTCGGCCGGCAGGCGCGCGATGGCCGCGTCCAGCACCTCGGGCTCATCGATCATCATCAGCTTGATGAAGGACATCGACGGGTCCATGTCCTCCACGCGGCGGTACGACAGCGGCACGTGCGAGAGGTGCGAGTCGATGACGGTGTAGCGGCTGATGTCCTGGTTGGGCGTGTACAGGCGCTGGCCATCGAGGGCCTGGAAGTGCACGCCGATATCGCGCGCGACCTGTTCGCAGTAACGGAAGTCTTCGAAGCTGAGCGGGAACTCGGCCACGTTCTCGCCGGTGCCCAGGCGCCGCACCAGGCCGCCGTTGCAGGCGATGCAGTAGTCATCATCGCCGTTGATGCCCAGCTCCTGCAGGAACGGCGCCAGGCCGGACACGGGGCGGCCGCTGGTCAGCACGATGTGCACGCCCAGCGCGCGCGCCTGCGCGATGGCCGCCTTGGCCCGCTCGGTGAGCTTATGGGCGGGGTCCAGCAGGGTGCCATCCATATCGATGGCGACCAGTGCGATGGTCGATTGCCTGCGGCCCATGTCCATCAACGTCCAACCTTGCATGTGGGGACCGCTATTTTAGGGCAGTCGCGCGCCTGCCCGCCTCATGCGCGGTTCATACCGCCGGGCGCAGCTGCAGGGATACTCAGCAAGCCTGTGCGCCCCCCACCGCAGGACGGCCCCCATGACCGCCCTACCCTGGAGATCCAGACGCATGACCTACCGCGCCCCCGAGGCCACCGACACCGCACCGCTGGCCGAGCAGATTGAAGACCTGATCCACGGCCTGCCCGGCGAGCAGATCCGCGTGGGCACGCTGCTGCAGGCGCTGGGCGATGAGGGGCTGATGCTGATCGTGATCCTGCTCTCGGCGATCTTCCTGATTCCGGTGTCGATTCCCGGGCTGAGCACGGTGTTCGGTGCGTCCATCCTGCTGATCGGCCTGAGCCGCGTACGCGACCGCCCGCTGTGGGTACCGCGCCGCCTGGCCGAGCGCGAGGTGGCGACCGAGAAGCTGAAGGCCAACCTGGGCCGCGCCCTGAAGTGGGTGCACCGCATGGAGCGGCTGTCGCAGCCGATGCGGCTGGCGGTGATGGTGCGTTCGAAGAAGATGATGCGGCTGAACAACCTGGCGCTGGTGTTTGCCACGCTGTTGTTGATGGCGCCGGCGGGGCCGATTCCCTTCAGCAACACCTTGCCCGCGCTGGCGCTGATGTCGTTCGCAATCGGATTCATCCAGCGCGATGGCGCGGCGGTGGCGGCGGGTTATGCGTTCGTGGTGGCCACGGTGGTGTACTTCGGCGTGCTGCTGGGGGGCGTGGGGTTTGCGGCGGAATCGGTGTTCAGTGGGATGCGGGGTAGTAGCGCGTCTGTGTAAACGCGTGCTGGCCAATGTGTAGAGTCGAGCTTGCTCGACTGCCTCTGATCTTCTGTAGAGCCGAGCCCATGCTCGGCTGCTTCTACCAACAGCAGTCGAGCAAGCTCGACTCTACAAAGGCCAGGGCAACAGGAATTCAGGCCCGGCACACCGGCGGGCGGGCGCCCATCCACTGCGCGGCACCGGGCCGCAGCACGATCGCTTCCCCATCCTGCCCCTGCAGGTAACGCACACGAATCCGCGTGCGCTCACGGGTGATCGAAAACAGCGCCGGCGCTCCCGCAGCCTCGGCCGCAACCGTGGTACCGCCTTCCTCGCGCAGTACCAGCACCTGCGGTGGCAGCCCCTCGCCTTCGAAGGGCTGCCAGAGCACGGCCGTGCCGCCGCCGTAGGCGATGAAGGACAACTCCGCGCCCAGCAGGTCACCCGATTGCGGGTGCACGCAGACGTTGGAATAGCTGCCTTGCCAACCCGATGCGGACACCGGGTTGGCAACCACAAGGCCCGTGCACAGCAGCGCGGCCCACATCAGTGCCCTGGACATCCCTGTCACTCCTCGGCCCATGGCCTGGTGTTGGTGATGGGCGAACTCTACTTCGCCGAGACCCGCCAGACCACATCGCCCACATCGTCGGCCACCAGCAGCGCGCCGTCGGCGTCCATCGCCATGCCTACCGGGGCGCCCATCAGGGTCTTTTCATCCTTGGAGGTGAAGCCGCTGACCACCGCTTCCGGGCGGCCGATCGGCTTGCCGTCCTTGAACTGGACGTAGACCACTTCGTAGCCGCTCAGCGGCGAACGGTCCCAGCTGCCGTGTTCGCCGATGAACGCGCCACCGTGGTACTTCGCCGGCAGTGCCTGCGCGGTGTAGAACATCAGGCCCAGCGGCGCCACGTGCGAGCCGATGGCGTAGTCGGGCACGATGGCCTTGGCCACCAGGTCCGGCCGCTGCGGCTGCACGCGCTCATCCACGTGCTGGCCGTAGTAGCTGTAGGGCCAGCCGTAGAAGCCGTCTTCCTTCACCGAGGTCAGGTAGTCGGGCACCAGGTCGGCACCGATCTCGTCGCGCTCGTTGGCGACCGCCCACAGCTTGCCGGTGCTCGGCTCCAGGTCCAGGCCGGTGGGGTTGCGGATGCCCGACGCGTAGATGCGGCTGCCACGGGTGGCCACGTCCACTTCCAGCACCACCGCGCGGCGGTATTCGACGGCCAGGCCGTTCTCGGTGATGTTGCTGTTGGAGCCCACGCCCACGTACAACTTGCTGCCATCGGCGCTCGCGCGCAGATCCTTGGTCCAGTGGTGGTTGATGGTGCTGGGCAGGTCGGTGAACTCGCGACCCTTGTCGGTCATGCGGGTTTCGCCGGGCACGTAGTGGTACTGCATGATGTTGCCGGTGTTGGCCACGTACAGCGTGTCACCGATGAGCTGGATGCCGAACGGCGAATGCAGGCCTTCGATGTAGACGTGCTGGGTCCAGGTATCGGTGCCCGGCGTGCGGCGCAGCAGGGTGACCCGGTTGCCGCCCTTGCCGGCCTTGCCCGAGCGCGCCTTCACCTTGCCGGCGATCCACTGCTTGGGCGTGGTGACCGGTTCTTCGCCGGGGCCGTTGCCTTCCACCACCAGCACATCGCCATTGGGCAGGGTGAGCAGGCGGCGCGGGTGCTGCAGGTTGGCGGCGATGCGTTCGATCTTCAGGCCCTCGGCCACGGTGGGCGCCTGGCCGTCGGCCCAGCCCACGCCCTTGGGCACCTGCATGGGCGGCATGAGGAAGTTGGCCGGCTTGGGCAGCGGCGGCTGCGCACCGGACTGGTCGGCCGGGTGGTATTCGGCCTTGCCCGCGCAGGCGGCCAGCATCACCGAGAGCGAGAGGATGCCCAGCGTGGGCAGGATGCGATCAGCCATGACGACCTCCGTGCAGCACCGGCAGCTGCAGCGACAGCAGGATGAAACCGATGGCGATCAGGCCCACGGTCAACGCGGAAAGAAGGGTGCCCGGCACGGCCACCGCGTAGGCATCGCGGCTGTGCACGAAGGCGTTCCAGATGGCCAGCACGATGGCGACCAGGTTGAGCAGGAAATCCACGCGGTCAAGGCCGGTGGCGGTGCCGTTGCGGCGCCAGACCGCGAACAGGTTGATCAGCCGCGGGATGATGGCGATGAGCAGGCCGAAGGTGATCAGCCAGGCGGCCGCCTTGCCCCACATCACCTCGGCGGTGTTGAGGTAGAGGATGTCGAAGATGAGGGCGCCGACGAAGAAGCCGAACGGTATCGGATTCAGCAGGCTGAAAAGCGTGGTACCCAAGCCGCGATGGGCCTGGGCGACGGGGTTGACCATGGTCGTGCTCCGGAGAGGAAGGGGGGACACGGCCGTAGTAGCACAGCCGGCGGGGAGGTCGCGCGATGATGGTCGATGGGAGTGCCGCCGGGCTTGGATGGATGTGCCACGGTCGCGGAGGGATGTGCCGACCAACGGTCGGCACCCACCAGGATGGGAGATGCCGGGATCAATTGCCCGGATGGACGTGCCAACCAAGGTTGGCATCTACCAGTAGATCCACGCCATGCGTGGATGGATGTGCCGACCAACCGGCGGCATCCGCCAATCGTGGCATCACCGATCAGACCGGCAGAAGCCTTCCGTCTTCACTGCGTTCGAAGGCGGTACCCGCTGGCGCGTCCACCACTGCCAGGACGGCACGATCGTAGTTGGCGATGGTGTTCACGTTGTACACACCAGAGTTTCCCGGTTCGTCCAGGTACTCCTCGGTCTCGTCGCCGGCCAGAAAGCGCCAGCCACTGTCCACGTCGTTGTCGGGCTCCTCGCGATAGCAGTAGCCCACGGGCTGGCCGTCAACGGTGATGCGATCGGTGGCGATGCACGCGCCATAGCCCTCCAGCAGCGGGCTGATCTGCTCGGCGGTGAGTCGGAATTGTTTCGGCTTCATGGTGCCTCCTCAGGGGACGTAGACCAGATGCAGGGTGTACTCGAAACCGGCTTCCGTTTCGATGATATCCACGTCCATTACCAGGTCACTTCGCCCTTCCGCGACGGTATGCAGGTCGACCAGGACCTTCCAGCGCTCGCCGTACCACTGGCTGACCGAGGTTTCCCAGGCGGCCTCGGGGAGCGGCACCAGGGTTTCGCCGTAGTCCTCGAGGATGCCGGTGATGACATCCCAGGTGTCGGCGCTGCATGTGGGCACGTTCGCGGCCTGTGGCGCGCGGCCGGCGGCAATCTCGTTGGCCATCCAGGCCAGGGTGGGACGGAAGGCCTCGTCCACGGGGGTTTCGGTGTCCGGGTCTTTCCTGACCATCGGTCTTCCTTGAGCAAAGGGCCGCGAGACATGGCCCATGCATGATGGCATGGGTCGGGCGTGCCGCGCCCGGAGGGATGTGCCGACCAACGGTCGGCACCCACCAGGGCTCTGACCCCACACCAGAGCGGCCTCAGGCCAACGCGGCCAGCGCTTCCACCAGCGCGTCCATCTGCTGCGGCCGGGTGAACACCGAGGGCGTGACCCGCACGCAGGCGCCTGATTCCAGGCCATCGCGGTGCGTGGTGAACACGCGGTGCTCATCCAGCAGCCGCTTCTGCAGCGCCATGTTGTCGGCCACGCTGGTGCGGCCGCGCAGGCGGAAGCTGGCCAGTGCGCTGGCCAATGCCGGGTCCGGCGAGGACAGCACTTCCAGGTGCGCCATCTGCCGCGCGGGCACCGTCCAGCGCTCGCGCAGGTAGCGCAGGCGTGCCTGCTTGTTGGCCGAGCCGATGCGCTGGTGCAGGGCAATGGCTTCCGGCAACGCCAGGTAAGCGGCGAAGTTGACCGTGCCGGTGTGCACGCGGCTGCCCACGCGACCATCATCGGCCTCGCCCATGTACGGGTCGAGGTCGGCCACGCGGCCCTTGCGCACGTACATCGCGCCCACGCCTACCGGCGCGCCGATCCACTTGTGCAGGTTGATGCCCACGAAATCGGCCTTCAGGTCCGGCACGGCGAAGGCGATCTGGCCAAAGCCATGGGCGGCATCGACGATCACATCGATACCGCGTGCACGCGCACGCTCGGCAATCTCGGCCACCGGCAGCACCAGGCCATGGCGGTGGCTGACCTGGGTCAGCAGCACCAGCTTCAGCTTCGGCATCCGCGCGAAGGCCGCATCGTAGGCCTGCAGGATCTGCGCGCGGTCGGGCACGGCCGGCAGGGCGATGCGCTCCACCTGCACGCCGCGCCGCTGCTGCAGCCAGCGCATGGCGCCGATCATGCTGTCGTAGTCCACGTCGGCGTACAGCACCTGGTCGCCCGGCGCGAGGCGATTGTAGCCGCCGATCAAGGCCAGCATCGCCTCGGTGGCACCACGGGTCAGTGCGATTTCGTCGGCACCCACGCCCAGCATGTCAGCCACCTGGCGGTGCACGGCCATGTACTCGGCGGGGAACGTGTGGCGCCCGTACCAGGCGTTGCCACGGTTCACCTCGGCGGTGTGCCGCTGGTAGCTGGCCAGGGTCTCGCGACCCATCGCGCCCCAGTAGCCGTTTTCCAGGTGGTTCACTTCATCGGTGATGTCGAAGTGGCTGGCCACGGCGGCCCAGTAGCCTTCATCGCAGGCCAGCACGTCCGGCGCCACGGTCGTTGCAGGAATTTCCATGGCCGCAGGGTAGCGTGCAGCAGCCATGGCAGGCAGTGAAGACAGCGCTGCGGCGGCCGGCAGCAGGGTGCCGGCGCGCAGCAGGTTACGGCGGCGGCTGTCCATCAGAAGGTCAGCCGGTACTGCGCGTACACGTTGGCACCGTCGGTGTCGTAGGGTGCGTTGCGCGAGTAGATCAGGCCGCGGCTGGCCTGGAAGGTCGCCTCGTCCGGGTAGCGGTCGAACACGTTGTCCACGCCCACGCGCAGGCTGTGGTGCTCGTTGATGCGGTAGCCGGCGGCCAGGTCGAGGAAGGTCATGTCACCGAAGCGCTGGTAGATATCGCCGGTCGCATTGCCGGTCGAATCGGTCCAGGCGCCGTAGTAGCGCACGCGCGCCATCAGCGACCACGCACCCACGTCCCACGTACCGGTGAAGCTGCCCTTGTGCTCCGGCAGGCGGTCTTCGAACAGCACGCGCTGGGTTTCGTTGGTCGCCACCGAGAGGCTGCCGTTGTCCACGCGGGTGCGGTTGAAGTTGTAGGCCAGGGTCAGCGTCATGCGGCCGGTGCCGAGATCTCGCAGGTAGTTGCCGACCACGTCGACGCCGCTGGTGGTGGTGTCGAAATCGTTGGTGAAGTAGTTGACCGAGGTGTAGCCCAGCGGATTGGGCGTGCCGGCCGGAATGGCGAAGCTGGCCGACTGGCTGAAGCGGTCGCTGAGCTTGATGCGGTACACATCCACCGAGCCGGACAAGCCCACATCGGTGCGCCAGGTCAGGCCCAGCGAAGCAGTGCGCGATTCTTCCGGGGTGAGCGGCTTGGCGCCGAGCAGCTGCGCCAGCGGATCATTCGGCGACAGGCGGCCGCTGGTGAAGATCTGCAGCGTGCGCGTGTCCAGTCCCTGGGTGGTGCTGGTGGTGTTCAACTGTGCCGGGGTGGGCGCGCGGAAGCCGGTGGAGAACGTACCGCGCAGGGCCACGTCCGGGGTGATCGCAAAGCGCGCCGACAGCTTGCCGTCCACGGTATTGCCGAAGCTGGAGAAGTCTTCATAACGGCCGGCGGCACCGATGCTCCAGCGCTCGCCCAGCGGCACTTCCATATCGACGTAGGCGGCGTGGCTGCGCTGGTCCCACTTGCCGGCCTGGGTATCGGAGAAGCCCGGTGCGCCGTTGGCATTGGCTTCCAGGCCGGCCGCTGCGCCGGGACCGACGGCGTACGAAGCCGGATCGCCGGCGCGCACTTCATAGGTTTCCTGGCGGAACTCGGCACCGAAGGCGACGTTGACCGGCTTGGCCAGCGCGGCCACGTCCCACTCGTAGTTGAAGTCAACGTTGGCGTTCTTCTCGGTCTGGGTCAGGCGGCCGAGGTCGAACGAGGTCGGGCTGTCCGGGCCCAGCGAGGCGTTGATCGCATTGTCCAGGCTGTAATCGATGGCGTTGCGACCGTACGACGCACTGACATCCCAGCGCAGCTTGGGGGTGATCTCGCCGCGCAGGCCGCCGACCAGCTGCAGGTCGTTCTGCACGTTGCCGTACTGCGGGCTGAAGCCCACCGGATAGATGGAGCGCAGATCCCAGCCGGGGAAGATGCTGGTGGTGCGGTAGGCGCCGGTGGTGGTGTCCGGATTGCGCCAGTTGAAATCGCTGACGCCATCGCTGTGGCTGTACAGGCCGAAGGCATAGACCTCCAGCGTATCGCTGGCGTTGGCCTTCAGGTTGAAGCCCACGCGGCGGCTTTCCAGCTCCGGCTGGCCCCAGCGCTGCACTGGGTTGGGCACGTCCAGATCCGGGTGCGCGGCCTGGAAGGCGATGGCATCGGGGCGCTGGCGGGTGCGCGAGGTGGCATCGGAGTTCGACGATTCGGCGAACAGCGCCAGGCTGCCGTAGTCGCCCAGCGCCCAGCCGGTGCGGGCGCTGAAATCACGCGAGGCACCATCGCCCTGCGCGTACTGCGAGTAGCCCGCGGTGATCTCGGTGCCGGGGCTGTCTTCAAGAATGATGTTGATGACGCCGGCGATGGCGTCCGAACCGTACTGCGCCGAGGCACCATCTCGCAGCACTTCGATGCGCTTGATGGCACTGGTCGGAATCTGCGCGAGGTCAGCGGCCTGTGCGCCGCGGTTGCCCAGCAGCGCGCTGCGGTGGAAGCGGCGGCCGTTGACCAGCACCAGGGTCTGGTCCGGCGACAGGCCACGCAGGGTGGCCGGGCGCACGAACACCTGGCCATCGGCCATCGGCAGGCGCTGCACCACGAACGACGGCACCAGCTGCGCCAGCACGTCCTTCAGGTCGGTGGAATCGACGGACGTGATGTCTTCCTTGGTGAACACATCCACCGGCGCCAGCGTTTCGAACTGGGTGCGGTTGGAGGCGCGGGTGCCGGTGACCAGCATGGCATCCAGCTGGGTCGGCGCGGCATGGGTGCCGCCATCGGGGGTGCCTGCCGTACTGGCATCTGCTGCGATCGCGCCTCCTGCGCTGACCATGGAAAGGGCGAGGAGGATGGAACGCGACAACAACGAGCTCTGCACGACGGGTACTCCGGGACTGCACGACAGGGTCAGGCGCGCCTGTACAGGCGGCCTGGACAAGTCGCGCAGTCTCGGCACGATGTGTGAAGCGGACGTTACGTGAACGCGACAGGAGGAAGTCGTCGTGGGCGGCACCCTCAGCACGCGCGTAATAGAATCAAAGCATCGCGCACGCAAGGAGACCGCATCATGCGCCTGCTACACCTCACCCTGCCGGTGTCCGATGTGGGCACGGTCGCCGCTTGGTTCCACGACGTGATGCAGCTGCGCGTGGTCGGCAACCACGTGCACATCGGCTGGAGCACGATCGAACTGCAAGAGGCCAACGGACAGCCGCTGGGCGGCGTGCACCTGGCCTTCAACGTGCCTGACAACCGCTTCAACGAGGCCATGACATGGCTGCGCGAACGCGTGCTACTGCAGCGCAATCCCGAGGGCATCGACTACTTCGCGCTGGAGAGCAACTGGCAGTCGCAGTCGGTGTACTTCACCGGGCCGGATGGATTGATCCTCGAGCTGATCGGCCGCAAGCGTCTGCCGGCCAGTACGCATAGCGGCGCGTTCCACGGCAGTGAGCTGACCTGCCTGAGTGAAGTGGGCCTGCCGAGTGCGGACGTGGATGCGGTGCGTGAGGAGGCCAGCGCGCGTTTCGGATTGCAGCCGCTCAGCCCGCCCTCATCGCATTTCGCGCCGATGGGCGATGACGAAGGTCTGTTGATCGTGGTGGCCGCGGATCGTCGCTGGTTCCCCGAGCAGAAGGACCTGCCCAACGCACAGGGCCTGCTGCTGCGCGTGGGTGATGTGCAGGGCAGCGGCGAGCTGGCCGATGCCGCACAGGGGTGGCGGGTGGTCGCGTAAATTCGCGGTCCACGGTAGCGCCGGGCCATGCCCGGCGGACACTGTCCCGGCGCGGAGAGGCGTGTCAACCAAGGTTGACACCTACCAACTGCCGGACGCGCCCCCACCGCCACTGCTGCCACCGCCGCCGGACCAGCTGGACGACGACGAGGACGACGAAGAGCTCGACGAGGAGGACGAGGAGCGCGAGCTGCCGCCCGAACCGCCACCTCCACCGCCGCCGCCGCCGCCCTTGGACATCAACAGGATCCAGCCGACGTACGCCGCAAACCCTGCCACCGACGACAGGAAGATGCCGGCATCGGAATCGCGTGTCGCGTCGACGATCCACAGCCCCGCCAACCCGGCCACGATGAGGAACAACAGCAGCCGCACCGCGAACTCGACACGGCTGCGCTGCCAGCAATCACGCGCAACGATGCAGGGCAGCATGACCAGGAACGTGAGCACGCCCAGCGCAATGTAAGCCGCCACGTGGATGACCAGGCCGGGGAACACGCCGGGCGTGAGCTGCAGGGTCAACGCCAGCACCGCGCTGATGGCCAGCATGGCAAACAGCGTGCGGCGGGTGCCGCGGCTGCGCCGCCAACTGCGCCCACAGCCCCAGAAGACGGGCACGAAGAACGTCAACAGCATGCCCATGCCGAGCGCCGCGCGCGGCTGGAAGATCGCCGTCAACAGCATGCCCACGATGATCACGCCCAGCCACTCCAGCGGTGCGCGCCACCAGCGGCGCGGCTTGGGGCCATCGCCCACCGCTGCGTCCGCGGCCTTTGCAGCGGCTTTCCGGCGCTTCTTGCGCGGCCCACCCGGCCGCCGCAGCGGGGGCGGGTCCATCATCCGCGGTGATCGCCACAGACCGACGAAGAACGCCAGCAGCGCGGTACTGAACACCACCGTATCGAAGTTGCCCCAGGCGATGTCCAACGGATTGTTGCTGGGCGGCGGTGGCAGCGGCTCGCCATCGATGAGCTGGACCAGCTGCGCGCTGCCGTCGATCACGCCCTGGTCGATATCACCGTCGCGGAAGCGCGGCAGGATCGTTTCTTCGATGATGCGCTTGGCATACGCATCGGGAATGGCGCCTTCCAGGCCATAGCCCGGCTGGATGCGCACATGCCGGTCCTGCACGGCCACCAGCAGCAGCACGCCATCGTCCACGCCCTTGCGCCCCAGCTGCCACTGGTCGTACACGCGCTGGGCATAGGCTTCGATGCTCTCATCACCGGTGCTGCCCACCACCAGCACCTGCAGCTGCGCGCCGCCGCTGCGTTCGAACAGCGCGCGCGACTGCTGCTGCAGGCGGTCGGTGGTGCTGGCCGAAAGTACGCCGGTGACATCGACCACCGGCGAATCCAGCACGGGGATCCGGGTCTGGGCGATGGCCAGCAGGGGCACTGCCAACAGCAGCATCGCGCACCACAGGTAGGCCAGCAGGTGCCGGTGCATGTGTTGCGGTCGTGCCATCACCTTCTCCATCGTTGTTCCTTCAGCCGCCCTGCCCGGCTTCGATCTGCGCATGCAGCGCCTGCAGGCGCGCCACCTGGGCGTCGAACACCTGCAGGTTCGCATCCACCAGCGCCGACCAGTCCGGTACGTGGCCCAGCAGCTGCGCCACCTGTTCCTGCGGCGCGCGGTCGAAGCCTTCGGACAACACGGCCAGATAGCGCTGGCGGAAGCCCTGCGGATCCTGCTGCTCCTGCACGTACAGCTGCACGGCGACGAGGCCGGCGAACAGGTAGTTGGCCAGGTACAGCGGATCGTCGTACATCAGCCGCTTGGTTTCCCAGGTGGCGCCCAGCGCGGGGTAGCGCTCGGCCATCATCCCGTAGCCGGACAGCACCTTCAGGGTCAGCGCATCGAGATCATCGGCAGTGCCGAGCGTGCCAGCGGCCACGCCCTGGTAGATCGACTGCTCCAGCTGCGCCTCCTCGGAGGCGATGAACAGCTGCAGCACGATGTCATCCAGCAGCGACGTGAGGTAATAGGCCTTGGCACGTGGGTCCTGCGCCTGCTGGTACAGCTGGTCGCGGAATTCCAGCTCGTTGAAGATGGCGTAGGCCTCGTTCAACCACGAGGTACCGTTGCGATAGAACGCCGACACGTTCCCGCGCTCCATCCATTGCCCATGCACGGCATGCCCGGCCTCATGCACGACCTCGACGTCGCTTTCCAGCGTGCCACCGCGCTGGCCGACGAACAGCAGGGAGGGCACGCCGGGGGCTGCGACCGGGAAGGCATCGGCGCTACGCGGACCCAGCGTCGGGGCCATGTCCATGCGCCGCTGCGCCGGGTCGAGCAGTGCGCGTACTTCACCGGCATACGCTGGTCCCAGCCCGCGCATCGCATCGGTGGCGGTATCGCGCACCTGCTCAAGGGTGAGGACCGGCGGTACGAAGCCTGCATCGGGCAGGCTGAGATCCCAGATCTGCGGGTCGGCCATGCCCATATGCTCGGCATGCCGCAAAAGCTCGTGCTGGTAGGCACGGCGCTGCGGAGCATGGCGCTGCACGGCGGCCAGGGTTGCCTGCACCGCGTCCGGGTCCAGGCCCATGCGGCGGTAACTGTGCTCAGGGGCACTGCCGTCCCCCTGCAGTTGCGAGGCGCGATCGTTGACCTGCACCAGCGCCAGCAGCGTGCTGGCCATGGCCTCACGCTGCGATGCCACGCCCTGCCAGTAGCCCTTCCAGCCAGCCTCGCGCAGCGCACGGTCCGGGTGTCGTGACAGCGCCGTGCTGTCCTTGCGGCTGTCCAGCAGCCCGCCGTTGCTGGGGAATGACGGATAGCTGGCGTGTTGCAGCAGCTGCCGCTGCAGGCGTGCGAATGCATCCAGGGCCGGGCTGGCCACCTCGTCCACGGCATCTTCCACGCCTGCAGCAGGCGGCGTCGTGGAGATACCGGTGTTGCCCAGCGCGCGCGTGCGCAGCCAGGCGTACGGCGCCACCCAGCGCGCATCGGCCGGTGCATCGACCAGCGCCTTGCGCGCGATGCCGGCGGCGTCATCGCACACATCCGCGACGGCGCGCTGCGCCTGCACCGGGCGGGAGTCACGTGCATTGCGGGCGGCCTGCAGGTGCAGGTAGGCGCGATGGCGCTGGCATTCGCCGAGCAGGCGCTCGGCCTGCTGTACGCGCGTCGCGGGGTCCGTCGGGCCGGCATCGCGCAGTGTGGCGACGGCAGCAGAGAGCCTGGTGCGTGCCGCCTGCTCGGCCGCCGCATCGGCGAACCAGCTGCGGTCGTCGGCGTGCAGCGTCTGCGCGCTGAGCGTGCCGGTGGCGAGCAGCAGCACGCTGGCGGTGATCGATCGCATCCTGCGGGTGTTCATGACAACGTCCTTTGTAGAGTCGAGCCATGCTCGACTGGCTTCATCCGCAGTCGAGCAGGCTCGACTCTACGGCAGGGTCAGATCGATTCGTCTTCACGCTTGACCAGCTGCCAGCACGGTCTGCGGGCGAAGGTGTAGGTCTGCTGGTCGCTGGTGTCGGGGGTGCGCATCTGCACCTGCATCTGGCCATCGGCCAGGGCGGTGACCTGCATTTCGCGGCCGCGGCCCTTCAGCGTGGCCGGGTCCGGCATCACCGGCCACTCGACCTCGGCCAGCGCGACGGTGCGCTCAACCGTGGCCGGCTCGGGCTCGGCGCCGGCATCGATGTAGCTGTCCAGCAGCGGATCGGCCGTGGCCGCTTCCTGCAGGGCGATCTCATGACCGAAGTGCGCGAGGAAATCCTCGAAGACCGGATGGGGGCACTGCGTGCCGGCGTCGGCCGGGGCCGCAACCGGCGCGGCCGGGGCACTGGCAGTGGCGGCCGTGCTGGTCGAGGCCGGCGCCGCAGCTTCGGCCGGTGCGGCCTGTGGCGCGGGCTTGCAGGCCGACAGCGCCAGCCCGAAGGCAAGTGCCAGGGCGGCGTAGTGAAGCTGGTTCAAGGGATCCTCCTGATTCCGGGTCGGTCGCGCGGGTGCCTGGCGCGGGGCAGGCAAGCATAGCCACGGTCGGGTTAACTGCGCTTCCACATCCGTGGCCCGGAACCGCCGCGGGCCGCGGGGTAGACTAGCCCGCTCCCGCCTGCCCCTGGTTTCCCATGCGCACCTTCCTGCTGGTCATCGGCCTGCTGCTCTCCCCTTTCTCGACCGCGCTCGCCGCAGGCGTGCAGGTGCGCGAGGGCGACCTGCTGTTCGTCACCGCCGGGCACAGCGGCCTGAGTGCGGCCATCGACGATGCCACCGCCACGCAGGGCGCGACCAGCTTCGACCACGTGGCCCTGGTGGCTGCCGGTGCGCACGGCTGGCAGGTACTGCATGCCGATGAAAAGGGCTCGCGGCAGCAGACGCTGGTGGACTTCCAGCGCGACGCGCGCGGCAAGCAGCGGCAGATCGTCCTGTACCGGCTGCGTGCGGCGCCGGCCGGTGCGATCACCGATGCGGTTGCCAAGGCACGCACGATGCTGGGCAAGCCGTACAACACGGCTTACGTGTTGAACGAGGACAGCTACTACTGCTCGGATTTCATCGAGCGTGCCTTCCGTGCGCATCACGTGTTCGCGCTGCAGCCGATGAACTTCCGCAACCCGCAGACCGGGGAAATCTCCCAGCATTGGGTGGACCTGTACCGTGGCATGGGCATGGACGTGCCGCAGGGCCTGCCCGGCACCAACCCCAACGACATGGCCGCCAGCGCGGTGCTGGAACGGGTCGGCGTGCTCTAAACCGGCGTGCTGTAAAAGCGAAGCCCCGCACGAGGCGGGGCTTCAGTGTTCAGACCTGGGAGGAGCCAGGATCATTCTTCTTCGTCGTGGCTGCCCTGCTGCTGGTTGCGCTTCTGCTGCTGGTCCTGCTGCTGTTGCTGCTGCTGGTCACGACCGCGACCCTGCTGCTGATCCTGCTGGTTCTGCTGACCCTGCTGGTTCTGCTGACCTTTCTGGTTCTGCTGGTTCTGCTGTGCCATGTCCGTGTCTCCGAAGCCACGCGCGGAATGCGGTGGACGGGGCCATCGTCTGCAGCCGAAGGTTAACCATGCGTTGCAACCCAGCTAGGCTGGCGTGCACGCGCCCGCGAAAACACCGCGCGCCCCTTGCCGCACAAGCCCCTGAAGGATTCATGCGGCGAATGCATGTGCTCATGCCCGCACGGCAACACCCGCATTCAGCGGCCTTGGCCCGTGTGACGCGCGCATGACGGCCTCATCCCAAGGTCCCATTTGCAGCCGCGCGCGGCACCGCTATGGTCAGGCGGACACCCGCCGGAGACGCGCATGGCCCCGCAGACCGCAGTACGCCCTTCCTACGATGAAGCCCGCGACCGCTTCGATATCTCGCAGTGGCAGGCCCGATTCCAGGGGCGCCTGGACGAGGGCCTCAATGCCTGCGTGGAGTGCTGCGACCGCTACTGCGGAAGTGATCGGCTGGCCCTGCGCTGGATCGACGCACAGGGTGCGCTGCACCTGTACACCTTCGATGAGCTGCGCGATGCCGCCGCCCGCGCCGCACAGGTGCTGCGTGCCGCCGGCGTCGGCCCCGGCGATGTGGTGGCCGGCCTGCTGCCGCGCACGCCCGACCTGCTGGCCACCATCCTCGGCACCTGGCGCCTGGGCGCGGTCTACCAGCCGCTGTTCACCGCGTTCGGCCCCAAGGCCATCGAAAGCCGCCTGAAGACCGGCCACACCCGGCTGGTGGTGACCGACAGTGCGCACCGCGGCAAGCTGGACGAACTGGATGCCTGCCCGCAGGTGGCCACCGTACTGACACCCGGCCAGGCACTGCGCGACGGGG
This sequence comes from Stenotrophomonas sp. SAU14A_NAIMI4_5, assembly GCF_003086795.1. Taxonomy (NCBI): domain Bacteria; kingdom Pseudomonadati; phylum Pseudomonadota; class Gammaproteobacteria; order Lysobacterales; family Lysobacteraceae; genus Stenotrophomonas; species Stenotrophomonas sp. SAU14A_NAIMI4_5. The sequence continues at coordinate 4,273,663 of NZ_CP026003.1, forward strand.
ACATCGACTGGCGCGCCGCCACCGCGGCCGCAGCGCCCACGCTGGAGCCCGTGCTGCTGCCGGGCGATGCGCTGATGGCCCTGCTCTCGACCTCCGGCACCACCGGCAGCCCCAAGGGCGTGCCCGTGCCGCTGCGCGCGATGATGGCCTTCGCCAGCTACATGGAACTGGCCGTGGACCTGCGCGCCGACGATGTGTTCTGGAACATCGCCGATCCAGGCTGGGCCTACGGCCTGTACTACGCGGTGATCGGCCCGCTGATGCTTGGCCATGCCACCACCTTCAGCGAAGCCGGCTTCAGCGTGCACGGCCTGAACACGATCATCGGCCAGCTGGGGGTGACCAACCTGGCCGGTTCGCCCACTGCATACCGGCAGATCATTGCTGCCGGCCCCGCCGCCAGTGCCGGCATCAAGGGCCAGCTGCGCGTGGTCAGCAGCGCCGGCGAACCGCTGAACCCGGAAATCGCCCGCTGGTTTGCCGAGCACCTGCAGACCACGGTGCTGGACCACTACGGGCAGACCGAGACCGGCATGGTGGTCAACAACCACCACGCGCTGGCCCACAGCGTGCGTCCCGGGTCGTCGGGCTTTGCGATGCCCGGCTACCGCGTGGCGGTGCTGGACGACCAGGGCAACGAGCTGCCACCGCGCACGCCCGGCATCCTCGCGGTGGACCTGAAGCAGTCACCGATCATGTGGTTCACCGGCTACTACCAGGCGGAGACGCCGGCCATCGCCGATGGCTACTACCGCACCGGCGATTCGGTGGAATGCGAGGACGACGGCTCGATCAGCTTCATCGGCCGCTCCGATGACCTCATCACTTCCTCCGGCTACCGCATCGGCCCGTTCGACGTGGAGAGCGCGCTGATGGAGCATCCGTCCGTGGCCGAGGTGGCGGTGATCGGCGTGCCCGACCCGGAGCGGACCGAGATCGTCAAAGCCTTCGTGATCCTGCGCGACGGGTTCGAGGGCAGCGACGCGCTGGCGCACGAACTGCAGCAGCACGTTCGCCATCGGCTTTCCGCGCATGCCTACCCGCGCCAGGTGGAGTTCGTGGTGGCGGTGCCGAAGACGCCCAGCGGCAAGGTGCAGCGGTTTTTGCTGCGCAAGGCGGAGATCGAGAAGCAGGCGGCAGGCTGAGGGTTTCCTGTCGTAGAGTCGAGCTTGCTCGACTGCTTTGGCGTGGCCGCGCGAAGCAGTCGAGCAAGCTCGACTCTACAGGGCGATCCCCTACGGCATCACCGGCGGCACATAGGTCAGGGTCATGCCCAGCAGCCACAGCAGGCCCAGCACCAGCGGGATATGCACCAGCAGCTGGATGAAGGTGAAGCCGACGATGTCGCGGGCCTTCAGGCCCAGCACGCCCAGCAGCGGCAGCATCCAGAACGGGTTGATCAGGTTCGGCAGCGCCTCGGCCGCGTTGTAGACCTGCACCGCCCAGCCCAGGTGTGCCTTCAGTTCGTTGGCGGCCTGCATCACGTACGGCGCTTCGATGATCCACTTGCCGCCACCGGACGGCACGAAGAAGCCCAGCACCGCCGAGTAGACGCCCATCACCAGGGCGAAGGTATCGGTGCTGGCCACGTGCACGAACAGGCTGGACAGGCGATGCGCCAGGGTCTGCCCGTCGCCGCCGGCGGCATGGGTGAGGATCATCGCGATGCCGCCGTACAGCGGGAACTGGATCAGCACGCCGGTGGTGCTGGGCACCGCCTTGGCCACCGCGTTGAGGAAGCTGCGCGGCCGCCAGTGCAGCAGCAGGCCCAGCGAGATGAACAGGAAGTTGTAGGTATTGAGGTTGGCGATGGCGGTGACCACCGGCTTGTTGGCGAACTCGTTGAACAGCCAGCCGAACGCCAGCAGCGAGAGCAGCACGGTCAGCAGCGGGCTGTATTCCAGCCATTCGCCTGGGCGCGTGCGCTGCTGCAGCGGCTCGGGCTCGGCCTGTGCGGCACCAGGGAAATCCTCGGCGGTGCGCGCACTGCCCGCAGCCGGCGCGGTCAGCCAGGCGATCAGCAGCGACACCAGGATCAGCACCGCGGTCAGCGCGATCGACTGCCACAGGAAAATGGTTTCGGTGAAGGGCAGCACGCCGGTGATTTCCACCAGGCCGGGCGGCATGCTGGCCGGGTTGGCCTGCAGCTGCGCGGCCGAGGAGCTCAGGCCCATCGCCCACACCGCGCCCAGGCCCAGGTAGGCCGAGGCACCGGCGGCGCGGTAATCCATGCGCAGTTCGGCGCGGCGGGCCAGTGCGCGCACCAGCAGGCCGCCGAACACCAGCGAGAAGCCCCAGCTGAGCAGCGAGGCCAGCATGCTGACCAGGCCGACGTAGACCACGGCGCCGCGGCCGGTGCGCGGCACCCGCGCAAGGAAATCGATGAAGCGCGCCACCACCGGCGCGGTGGCCAGCGCGTAGCCGCCGATGACCACGAAGGCCATCTGCATGGTGAAGGGGATCAGGCTCCAGAAGCCGTCGCCGAAGGCGCTGGCCGTGGCCTGCGGGGTCGAGCCGAAGCCCATCGCCGCCACCGCGACGATGACCACGCCCAGCACCGCGAAGACGTACGCGTCGGGGAACCACTTTTCCGCCCAGGCGGCCGAGCGCAGCGCTGCGCGCGCCATCCAGCCGTCCTGTACTGCTGCCGCTGCTGACGAGGCCATCGCCTACCCTCCCAGGTTCGATGGACCGATTCTGGGCGGTGAGGTGCGGGCTGTCAGCCACCTATTGGTCGTAGAGTCGAGCTTGCTCGACTGCTCTGGCTTGGCCGCGCGGATCAGTCGAGCAAGCTCGACTCTACCGGCACCCCAAGATGGGGTCAGAGCCCTTTCCCGGTGGGAAAGGGATCCGACCCCACGCTTCTCAGCGCAGCGCCAGGTCCACTGCGATGCCCGCAAACAGCGCCGCGCCCACCCAGTTGTTGTGCAGGAAGGCCTTGAAGCACGGGCCGCGCTCGCGGTTGCGGCAGATCCAGAATTCGTACACCACCAGCACTGCGGCCACGGCCACGCCGGCCAGGTAGTACCCGCCGAGCCCGCCGCGCACGCCCACCAGGGCCATCGTGGCCAGGAACAGCGCGTACAGCACGCCCTGGATGACCAGGTCCAGCTCGCCGAACAGGATGGCGGTGGAATGCGAGCCCATCTTCAGGTCGTCCTCGCGGTCGACCATGGCGTACCAGGTGTCATACGCGGTGGACCACAGGATGTTGCCCGCATACAGCAGCCACGCCAGCATCGGCACCTCGCCCTGCACGGCGGCGAAGGCCATCGGGATGCCCCAGCCGAAGGACATGCCCAGGTACACCTGCGGCAGGTGGGTGTAGCGCTTCAGGTAGGGGTAGCTGGCGGCCAGGAACACGCCGATGAAGCTCAGGGCGATGGTCAGCCAGTTCAGGGTCAGCACCAGCCCGAAGGCCACCAGCATCAGCACGGCAAACAGCGCCAGCGCCGCGCGGCCGCTGATCGCGCCGGTTGCCAGCGGGCGCGACCTGGTGCGCTCCACGTGCGGGTCCAGCCAGCGGTCGGCGTAATCGTTGATGACGCAGCCTGCAGAGCGGGTGAGCCAGACGCCGGCGGTGAACACGAACAGCGTCCACAGCGGCGGCAGGCCGCCGGTGGCCAGCCACAGCGCCCACCAGGTGGGCCACAGCAGCAGCAGGGTGCCGATCGGGCGATCGGCGCGCATCAGGGACCAGTAGTGACGCCAGCGCGGCGTCGGCGCCGGATGCGGCGCGGAAAGGGGGGTGTCAGCCATGGCGATAGGATACTCCTGCGCTGGAGGGTCGGCGGCGCGGGCCTCGAAAAGACAAGGCCCGATGCGCCTGCGCGCACCGGGCCCCGGTGTCCTGCCCTGCGAAAAGATCAGGCCTTTTCGTCGGACTTGTACTCGTAGTAACCGTAGCTGTAATAGCCCGTGGCACGCTTCTCGACCGCGTTGAAGATCGCACCCTTGATCTGCACGCCGTTCTGCTCGAAGCGCTGCAGCGTCAGCTCGATTTCCTTGGACTGGTTCACGCCGAAACGGGTGACCAGCAGGCTCGAGCCAGCGTGGGTGGCGACCAGCGCCGGATCGGTCACGGCCAGGATCGGCGGCGTATCGACGATCACCAGGTCGTACTTGCCGGACATGTCCTGCAGCAGCTGCGCGAAGCGCGGGTGCATCAGCAGCTCGGCCGGGTTCGGCGGAATGTCACCACGCACCATGTAGTGCATGTTGTCCAAGCCGGACACCGGATGGATCACGTCGTCGACGCTGAGCTTGCCGCCCAGCACGTCCGACAGGCCCTTCTGGTGCGACACACCCAGGATCTTGTGCAGCGTGCCCTTGCGCATGTCGGCGTCGATGACCAGCACGCGCTGGCCCGCCTGCGCGATGACCGCGGCCAGGTTGGTGGACACGAAGGTCTTGCCCACGCCCGGGCGCGGGCCCGAGATGGTCAGGATGTTGTTCTTCGCTTCCAGCATGGCGAAGTGCAGGCTGGTACGCAGGCTGCGCAGCGCTTCCACGGTCGGATCGGCCGGGGCGGTCACCGCCAGCAGGTGCTGGCGACCGTCGGCCACCACGCGCGTACCGTGCTTGCCCTTGCGCAGCTTGGGCAGCGTGTTGGACACGCTGAGCGGGATCGCGGCGTAGACCGGCAGGCCCAGGGCCTCGATGTCCGCCGGATCTTCGATGCCCGGGTTGAGCATGCGCTGGAGGAGCACCAGCACAATGGCCAAGAACGCGCCCAGCAGGGTTGCAATGCCTACGATCAAAGCCTTGCGCGGCTTGACCGGCTTTGCAATATCGACAACGGCCTGGTCGACGATCCTGACATTGCCCACCGCTCCCGCCCGCGCAACGTCCAGCTGCTGTGCCTGGTTCAACAGTGCGGTGTACAGCTCATTGCTGACCTGAAGGTCGCGCGTAAGACGCAGCAGCTCCTGCTGGGTATCAGGCAACTGGCCAACCTGGCGCTGGAAACCGGCTTTGCGTCCTTCCAAGTCACCGATCTGCTTGAGCAGGGCGCGATACGCCGGGTGCTCGCGAGTGAAGCTGCGATCCATCTCCGCCTGCTTGAGACGCAGCGTCTGGATGCTGGCCTCGACCGCAACTTCCTGTTCCAGAAGCCCCTTGGTCTGCATGGTGATGTCGACCGAATTGGCGCGCGACTGATAGGCCGTCATCGCCTCTTGAGCCTGTTCGACCTGGCGGCGGATGGTTGGCAGCTGATCCTTGACGAACTGCAGCTGTGAGGCTGCTTCGGCAGAGCTGCGATCCACATTCTGGCGCACATAGCCATCGGCCACCCGCTGGACCAGCGACTCGGCCAGCGCGGGGTCGAAACCTTCGTAGCTCAGCTGCAGGATGCCGGAGTCCTTGCCCCTCTCGAATGCCTTGATGTCTTCCTGCAGATCAGCAATGACATCGAGCCGCCGCAGCTTCGTAATGTCGAACCTTGTGCCCGGATTGGCACGCAGGGTGGCAATCTCGATCGTTACGCCTTGGCCGGTAGCCGGCTTGCCGACCTCGCCACGCAGCACCTGCTCCCCGTCCTGGTCAAACAGACTGAAGGTGCCGGGCTTGTCACCAGCCTCCAGCACCAACGTCGTATCGATCAGCGCCGCGGGCACTGCAAGCAGGTGAACGTCCAACGCTTCACCACCCCAACCGTAACGCGTGAGGCCCAGCGGTGCCGGCGCGAGCTCATCAGCGCTCATGGGCTTGAATCTGCGCGCCACGAAGCCGCCGATCAGCGGGAAGCGCTGCGCTTCCACAGTGGTGTCCAACTTCAACTGATCAACGGCCATCCCAACGACAGTCCGCGACGTCAGCAATGCAACTTCCGTGGTGGCGGCAGTGCTCCCCCCTCCGCCCAGCGAAGCGAGGTCCGCCAAACCTGGAATTGAGGGCATCTTGGACTCGACCTGGATCATGGCCTGAGCCTGATAGACCGGCGCCGCGATCAACGCATACGCCGCACTGACGATGAAGAACAGCGCCGTAGCACCGATGATCCACCACTTGCGATCCAGCAACGTCCCCAAGAGCTCCCGCAGATCAACTTCGTCGTCCTTGGCTACGCGTGCATCCGTTTGCTTAGTCATCGCTTCCACTTCATCTCGGGAACCATCGACGTATACGAAGGTTCGTACTGAATCCAAAAACCGTGCGCGTCGCGCAAGCGGCTCCCTGCGTCAGGGGCATTCGATCAAGGTCACTCATCCCCAAGCAAGACGTCCATTGCCGGCAAGCCGCGCGACCTGGGTACAGACAGCCTCCCAGCATACCTCATCTGAATCCGGCTTGCTTCCAGCCCCCGCCAGGGTGGGACAGCCCCCCGGCTTATCCCGAAGCCTGCAATCCCCTGTGCTGCTATCATCGCCGACCCTTTACGGAGCGTGCCATTCCGGCCGCCGGGGCCTGTCAAGCATAACTGTGACCGAGTTCCGGGACCTCAACCACCCCGATCAAGCGAAATTGGCTTCCGGAGGCGACCGCCCAACCTGACCAGCACGCGCCTTGGGCCCAGCGCCGCCCAGATCAACGCAGTGTAGTACGATCAGTAGGTTGGGTAAGCTGCAGCCATCGAGGCAATGGATGCCGTCGGCCAAGACGCGAGGCATCCGCCGCAGGAAGCATGGCCTGAAAGAGTGTGCATTTTTGCCACTTTTTCCAATCAATAATAAATGGAAAACAGATCGATGAAGATTGCCATTGCCGGCACTGGCTACGTAGGGCTGTCCAACGCAATACTGCTTGCCCAGAATCACGAAGTAGTCGCGTTCGACATATCCGCAGAGCGTGTCGATAAAATCAATTCGCGGATTTCGCCGATCGCGGATCCGGAGATCGAGACGTACCTGGCCAACCATCGCCTGGATCTGCGGGCGACTCTGGACGTCAAGGATGCATGCGAAGGCGCCGCATTCGTCGTGATTGCCACGCCCACCGATTACGACCCGTCGACGAACTGCTTTGACATTGAGTCTGTCGAGTCCGTGGTACGAAACGTCGTGGAAATCAACCCGTCTGCGGTGATGATCATCAAGTCGACGGTACCCGTGGGCTGCACGAAGCGACTGAAGGATCTATTCGTCACCGACAACGTAATCTTCTCGCCGGAATTTCTGCGGGAGGGCCGCGCCCTTCATGACAACCTTTATCCAAGCAGGATCATTGTAGGCGAGCGATCCGATCGCGCGGAGCTGTTCGCTGCCCTGTTGGCGGAAGGCGCGATTGCCAAGGACATCCCGGTACTGTTCACCGATTCGAGTGAAGCCGAGGCGATCAAGCTTTTCGCCAACACTTACCTCGCCATGCGTGTCGCCTTCTTCAACGAACTCGATACATACGCCGCTTCGCACGAGTTGAATCCCCGGCAGATCATCGACGGGGTGAGCCTCGATCCGAGAATTGGGAGCCACTATAACAATCCCTCGTTTGGTTACGGCGGCTACTGTCTGCCCAAGGATACGAAGCAGCTGCTGGCAAACTACAGCGACGTTCCGCAGAACCTGATACACGCGATCGTCGAAGCGAACCGGACGCGCAAGGACTTCATCGCCAGCGAAATAATCAAGCGCAACCCTGAGACTGTCGGCATCTATCGCCTCACCATGAAAGCCGGCTCGGACAATTTCCGCTCCTCTGCAATCCAGGGCGTCATGAAGCGGATCAAGGCAAAGGGAATTCGAGTGATTGTCTATGAGCCGTCCCACAAGTCTGAACACTTCTTCCATTCGCCGGTCGTCACCTCTCTGGCTGAGTTCAAGCAGGGTGCCGACATCATCATTGCAAACAGGCTCACAGATGAGCTGACCGATGTAGCCGCAAAAGTTTTCACGCGCGACATCTTTGGCGCAGACTGAACAGCGGCTTCAAACCAAAGCCCGATCTCAGCGTGAAGGCTGTACTCATCAGGCCCCATTTTCATGGCATTCCAGCATTTCAAGCACGACCTGAGGGCCAACCACTGGTCTGGCCCCAAGGCGCTAGTTGCTCCACTGCTTTCGCCAGCAGTCCTTCTGCTCCTCCTGCACCGGACTGCAGCGAGGCTCCGGCGGGTGCCTGTTGTTGGAAAACCGCTCGCTTTGTTGACCTGGCGGCTCAATACCCTATTGACGACATGCCACGTCAATCCCCGCTGCACCATCGGTGGCGGCCTGTTCCTCCCGCACCCAGCGTCAATCGTGATTGGTGAACGCGTGCGTATCGGCAGCAACGTGACCATCTATCAGAGCGTCACGTTGGGAACCTCGGTCCCTGACTCGCTGGCTTATCCAATCGTCGAGGATGGTGTAACGATCTATGCCGGCGCGGTCATCGTCGGCGCCGTCAACATTGGCCGTGGGGCGATCATCGGCGCGAACGCATTCGTCAATACGGACGTCGCAGCAGGCTCTGTGTTTGCGGGCGTTCCTGCCCGTGAAGTTCCTCGCCGCGCGGCACGCTGACTGTGAAAAAGCTGGAAAATCTCCTGTCCATGCTCGCCGTTCCGCTGTCGATGGCACTTGCCATTGCAGCCATGCTGGGCATCCAGCTTCTGGCTCCGCATCTGTTGACGGCTGGCGAGTACGCACGCTTTTCCACGCTGTGGTCCGTTGCGCAGCTGCTGTCGGTTGCACTTTTTGAATGGCTGCGGATTTCAACACTTCGCTTTTCCCATTCCGATGGCAAGCACTTGGTTGCGTATAGCACCCCGCTGAAGCGCGGATACGCTCTGCTCGGATCGGTGACGATAGCCGCGGCGGTTCTGATGCTGCTGCTCAAGCACGCATTCCCCTGGGCGACCTTGGCCTCGGCCTGCCTCTTTTTCGCCGCCGCGAAAGGCTGCTTCGATGGGCAACAGGCCCTCTTCCGTGCGGGAGAACTGAACAGAAGCTACGCGCTGTCGTGGACCGCCAGCGGAGCAGCAGCGCTGCTGTTGTTCACCACTGCTTCCCACTTCTATGGTGAAGCAACGTTGGGCATCGCCGCCCTCGCCCTTGCCTACGCAGCCTCTGCCATTGCATTCTTTCGCGTATCCCATCGCGCCACGCCAAAGCAGGCGGGTGCGCCGGAGAAGACGCTGGCGGAGATCTTCCGATATGGAGCCTATGTTTCCGTATCGTCGATCGTCACGGCTCTGTTTCCCGCCCTGGTAAGAGCGCTTGCCCTGGCATGGGGAAATGAGGCTGACCTGGCGGGAAGCCTGCTGATGATCGATCTTTCACAGCGCGTCCTGCTTTCCGCAGGGACGGTCATCAACATCGTCATCCTGACCAAGGCGATACGCCTGATGGACCGCCAGGATGCCAGCGCCTCTACGCGCACCCAGGTGCTGGGCACCTCCATGCTGCTGCTCCCCTGCATTGCGGGCTTCCTCGCGGTGTATCCGCAGATCGGCGAATTGTTCCCACCGCCAGCATTCAAGGATGCATTCATCGAGTCCGCGCTTCCCGCCACCATTGCGGCCGGCCTGATCGCACTGCGCGTCTACGCTGTTGATCCGCTGTTCGTCATTTCCAAGAAGACGCACCTCGCGATATGGGGCACGATGGTTTCGATCGTCGTCCACGTGGTTACAGCATGGATTCTCCAGGACCGCTGGGGGCCGACTGCGGACGCATTGCTGAACGTTCCCCTATTGGTTTCAGCATGCGCCGGCCTGGCCACATCCGCCGGACTGGCCATGCGCATGGCGGGGATACGGTTTCCGACGGGATCGATTGCATTGCTGTGTGGGTTCTCGATCGCGCTCTATTGCACCACCTCGGTGGTCCAGATGGACAATGCGATCCTCAATCTGATTGCCCGCACCGCGATGGGCAGCATTACTTATGTACTGCTCTTGGTCCTGCTTGGCAGGAATCTGATAGCGCTTCTCAAGCGCGCGCCACTGCCAGCCGCACACGACTAGATGATGCACATGAACGCACCCCAGACCCACACAATCGCCTTGCGTGTCGCACCCGCATGGATCGGCGCCTTCGTGATAGCGAAGGTCCTTTACCTGCTTCTGGTCCAGAATGAGAACAGCCCTACACCGATCGATGAGCTGATGTGCCTGCTGCTCGTCCCCACGATTGCATTGGGCTTGAGCAGGCGCTGGCGTGCACATGCACCGCTGCTGGTTCCGTTCGGAATTTTTTCGATCATCGGCATTGTCTCCGCCCTGCTTTCTCCCTATGGCGGCGTTCCGCAGCCGATGGCCAGCCTGTACGACGCTGCGCTGGAATCCAAGCTACTGATCGTATTCCTCGCGTTCCATATCATTTCCCTGCGATCGACTGCGCATCGGAAGGACCTGTCGCAGATCTGCTGGATTTTCCTGGCATTGGGCCTGGCAAACGCCCCCTTCGTGATCGTCGACCTGTTCTCCAACGGCGTTGGCATACATGGCCAGGCGCTCGTGCCCCGCGTGGGCCTCTTCCAGCCCAACGGCATCTTCTATTCGCATACCGAAAGCGTCTGGGTAATGCTGATTGCGAGTGGCTGCGCTTACTACCTCTTCCTCGAGAGGAAGTCGATCTTCCGCCTGCTCGCACTGGCCTTCATCACGTCATTGGTGGTACTGCACTTCTCCGCCAAGGAGACCATCGCACTGTTCTGTGCGGCAATGTTCATCGTCAATGCCGGCCGCGGATCGGCCATGCGGCTGATGTGGGGCGCGGGCCTGCTCGGCCTGATTGTTGCAGTCTGGAATTTCACGCCTGTTGGTGCAGCCGTATCCGGCCAGCTCTCCTACTACCTCGGCCAAGGTAGTGAGGAAATGGCTCGCACCGCGCTGACGACGACTTCCGTAAAGATTGCGAATGACAGCTTTCCACTTGGCAGTGGCGCCGGTACTTTTGCCAGCGCACCTTCCTACAAGCTGGGCTACAGCGATGTCTATCGCGTGTACGGCCTGGACCGGGTCTATGGCATTTCCCAGGAAACAGGAAACTTCATTACCGACGTCTTCTGGCCAAAGATTCTCGGACAGTCAGGCTACATCGGCTTGATAGCGTACCTGATATTCATTTTCCGCCTTGGCATTCCTGCATTGCGCCGCTACTCCAGCACCCGCTCCCACAGCTCCGCGCTGGCAAGCATGGCCTGGATTGCGGCCGTGATCATTTCACTTGCATCGGTCCCGTTCAACAACGAGTTCTTCCTCATAGCCCTGGCGGTGTTCCTCGCTTTCGCTAGAACCGATACACCCGAATCGATCAACAAGGAGCCGCCCCAATGAAGGGAAGTGAACGACAGGATGGCCTCCAGGCGCTGAGACTGGTCGCTGCGCTTCTGGTAGTCATCACTCATGCAAGTTTCTACACGCACGAACGCCTGAGTAGTGAAATGCCGGTGTGGAGCCCTGGCGCCATCGGCGTGGACATCTTCTTCGTCATCAGTGGCTTCGTCATGATGCTTACTGCAGATGGCTTCATGAATCGCCCCGATGGCTGGAAGGTGTTCGCGGCACGCCGGGTTCTCCGAATCGTGCCGATGTACTGGCTGGCGACATCAATAAAGCTCATTTCGCTGCTGGTTGTACCGAGCGTCGTGCTGCACGCGGAACTGGAGCCGTCCAAGGTAGTGCTCTCGTATCTACTTCTGCCCAGCACAAACGTCGATGGACGCTTCGAACCACTGCTGGGTGTCGGCTGGACGCTCATCTTTGAAATGTTTTTCTACGCCGTGTTTACGCTCGCTCTGGTGTTGCGCACCAACGTGATCGCGTTCGTCGGATCAGTGCTGGGTGTCTGCATTCTGATCTCCGCATTCCGGGAACCGAGCTGGAACGCGGCAACCATGTACTTCAACCCCATCGTTGGCTTCTTTTTCGTGGGCATGGTCTTCGCGTTGATCAAGGACAAGATCGATGCCCGGGTGCTGTTGGCGGCAAGTGTGGTCGGATTGGCCGCCCTGGCCCTGGGCAACATGTTCTTCGGGGTTGAGATCGCCGCGAAGGCGCGTTCAGTCGGTGGCTTCCTCACTGCCAGTTTGATCGTACTGCTGTGCATCGGCGCCGAACCCCTGCTGAAGGGTCGGGTGCCGAAATGGATCCTGTTCCTCGGTGAGGCATCCTACGCACTCTATCTTTTCCACCCATTGATTTCGCCGGCGGTCCCGGAAGTCCTCAAGCGACTCGGCGTCGACGCCCCGGCCTTGTCGGTGATACTGAGTGTGGCCGCTGCACTAGTGGGCGCTTCGATCATCCACGTGGCCATCGAGAAACCTGTCACGCGATGGCTGAGACCCTTCGTTCCCTATGCGGATGGAAATCGCAACAGAGCGGCAGGGATTGGCCTTTCAAAGCATTGAGTACAATGGAATGAGCATCAGAACACTGCATGTTACAAATGCGTATCCGTGCAAGGGGACGCCGGAGTACGGAGTCTTCGTCAAGGAGCAAATCGAATCACTGCCAGAGACAGTGCAGAGTTCGGTTGTGTTCATCAATGGACGGGAAGAAGGAAAGAAGGCTTATTTTTCCGCCATATCTGCGATCCGCGGCAGGATGGGAGAATGTGATGTGGTGCATTGCCATCACGCCTATTCCCTGTTCGTCGCAGCGCTGGCTGGAGTTCCTGGCAGGAAGCCAATCGTCCTCTCCTTCCTCAACGACTGGACGTATGAAGTGAAGGGCCTGCGGGTGGAGTGGATCAAGCAGCTGGCGTGCAAGCTTGCGGTTTCACTGTCGTCGCGGGTCATATTCAAGAGCCCGGTCCCGGCCGAATTGAAAGGCAACAGCAAGGTCCTGAACCTTCCGAACGGCGTTGACTCGGAGTTCTTTCAGATCATGGACAGAGCATCCGCAAAAGCAGAGCTTGGCCTGTCTGCCGATGTCCATTACCTGCTGTTCGTGAGTTCGAAGAACAAGTTCCGGGAGCAGAAGCGCTACGATATTTTCAGCAGTGTTGTTGAGAAGGTCAGACTCGACAATCCGGGCATGAAGATCGAGGAGCTGGTCATGGTCGGACAGGAGAGGCGGAAGGTGCCCCTGATGTTTGCGGCCGCCTCGGTGCATGTACTCACCTCTGACTACGAGGGCTCTCCGAACTCGGTGAAGGAATCACTGTGCTGTGGGACGCCTGTGGTAGCTCGCGATGTGGGCAATGTCAGGGACATGCTTGCCGATGTCCCCGGCTCCGCCGTGGTGGCGGACAGCGATCCCGTGCAGATCGCAAACGCGGTAGCGTCCGTGCTGTCGCAACGTGTGCCAGCGGAGCGAATCCGCGAAGCGTTCCTGGCAACTGGAATAACCCGGACACGGATCGCGCAGCGACTGACCGGGATATATGCCGAACTGGCCGGAAAAAGCCATGAGCTGCAGCCTCCTGGGGATGCAACCATGACGGGAGAAGCGCCATGAGCCGGACGCTTCGGATTCTCGGCATTCGAGGTTTGCCCGCTGCCCACGGTGGCTTCGAGACGTTTGCAGAGTATTTGTCACTTTACCTGGTCGAGCGCGGCTGGAGGGTTGTCGTCTACTGCCAGGAAGACGAAGGCAGCGAAATCTGGGAGGACACGTGGAATGGCATCGAGCGCGTGCACATTCCCGTCTCCAGGCCAGGTCCTGCTGGGACGATCGTGTTTGACTGGAAGTCCATTGCCCATGCGGCGCAGCATCGCGACGCGTGCCTGACACTTGGTTATAACACCGCGGTATTCTGCGCGCGGCTCCGGGCCAGCGGCATTTGCAATGTCATCAATATGGATGGCATTGAGTGGTCACGCGCCAAGTGGGGAGCCATCGCAAAAGTCTGGTTCTGGCTCAACGACTGGGCCGGGTGCTGGCTTGGCAACCATCTGGTTGCCGACCATCCCGAGATCAAGCGGCATCTTTCCAGCCGCACCCGCGAGGCGAAGATCACCACGATCGCTTACGGCGCCGAAAGAGTCGTCGATGCGCCCGCCGCGCCGGTCATTGCGCTGGGACTGCAGCCGCACCGCTACTTGACCTTGATCGCCCGCGCCGAGCCCGAGAACTCCGTTCTGGAAGTGGTCCGTGCATTCTCGCGCAGGCCTAGGGGACTGAAACTGCTGGTACTGGGTAACTATTCCACTGAGCATCCGTACCAGAAGTCCGTTCTGGATGCCGCCAGCGACGAGGTGCTCTTCGCAGGCGCTATTTATGACAAGGAGATCGTGCAGGCACTTCGTTTCCACTGCGCTGCCTATGTACATGGTCACCAGGTGGGAGGAACCAATCCTTCGCTGGTCGAAGCTTTGGGCGCGGGAAATGCCGTCATTGCCCACGACAACCGTTTCAATCGCTGGGTCGCTGGTGAAGGTGCACGCTATTTCGGTACGGAAGATGCCTTTGCCGAGGTGCTGGATGCGATCAGCAAATCTCCTGAGCTGCTGGAGCAGATGAAGCAGTCCAGCCTCCAGCGATTCCAGAACGGCCTGACTTGGCCCAGCATCCTGGCCCAGTACGAGCAGCTGCTGGAGAAGTTCGCCTGAGTAACCTGCGGACGATGCAATTCAGATAGGGATCGCGCATCGTTGAGAAATTTCCGCTACACTGTCCGGCCTGCGCGCCCGTAGCTCAGCCGGATAGAGTAGTGGCTTCCGAAGCCATTGGTCGGGGGTTCGAATCCCTCCGGGCGCGCCATCTTTCCCTGCTCCTGTCTGCCCTTGCAGACCTTGCCTCACAGCAGGATGTTCCCCCAAGCAACACCACGGCTCCCGGAGCTCGGCGGCTCGGCCGCTCGCGCCCGTCACTCAAACCCATGCAGCGCCCGCACCCCGGCATCCTTCTCCACCAGATGCATGGTGAACAACTGCGTCGCATCCCGCGACCAGCTCCCCTCCAGCCAGCGCCACGTCGCCGCGTCCACCCGCGGCAGCTTCCGTTCCAGGTAGTAGACCCGGCTGCCATCACCCGAGAAGCACCCGTCCAGCAGCTGCCAGCGCGCGCGATCCACCCCGGGCAGCGGCTTCCCGTCGCAGTAGACGTTGCTGTCATCAACGGCGTACAGCGGGTCCTCTGCCACCCCCTGCAGCAGGTCGCCACGCAGGCAGTGCTTCATCCGCCGGCCGCAGTACCAGCCGCCCTGGTCATCGGCCCCGTAGCCGCCACCGAGATCGCGGAACGTTGTGCAGTCCGCCCCGGCCAGCGACTTCAGCGAGGTCTCGTACTCGAAGTAGACGGCATGGTCGTCCAGCCAGTATTCGCCACACTGGCGAAAGCTGTCGCGGTCGATGGAGGTCTGCCGGGTCCACGCGTGGTAGACCGCGTGCGCATCGCGCCCGATGAAGAAGTGCGCCGGAATGAACTCGAAGCTCGCTGCATCGGCCTTGCGCAGCAGCCGGCCCTGGTGGAACACCCGGCCCTCGTGGATGCGCCAGAATTCGATGCGGAACGGACCGAGGAAACGCTGGTCCGGCTGGTCGCTGATCTTCTGCCATGCCATGGGCTGGGGCTCCGCCGGTGTTGGGAGCATCAGTGTAGTGCGCGCGGAGACAGCAACGCCGGGCATGGCCCGGCGCTACCGTCAGATCAGGGGGCGGATCAGTACTTGCCGTCGAATGCGAAGATCGGCTTGCGCTGCTTCCACGCGCCGGCGGTGAAATCCGGGAATTCCAGCGTCTGGAAGCTGTTGGCAATCGACTGCTCGGACAGCGGCGTGATCGCGCTCCAGGTCACCGCATCGTAGATGTCGATCGGCATCGGCGCCTTGGCCTTCAGCGCTTCCACGAAGGCGTGGATGACGAACCAGTCCATGCCACCGTGGCCGGCGCTGGCGGCGGTGTCGGCGTTCTGCTTCCACAGCGGGTGTTCGTACTGGTCCTGGTAGGTCTTGAACTCTTCCCACTGGTGCGGCGGGCTGCGGCCTTCGATGTGGATCGAATGGTTCACGTCCATCCACAGGCCCTTGGTGCCCTGCACGCGGAAGCCCAGCGAATACGGACGCGGCAGCGAGGTGTCGTGCTGCAGGATGATGGTCTCGCCGTTCTCGCAGGCCAGGGTGGTGGTGACGATGTCGCCCAGCTTGAACTTCACCTTGGTGCTGGGGTGGGTGGTGCCGCCACTCTTGGCCACCGTGTACTCGTGCAGGCCACGCGCCTTGCTGGCAAATGCATTGATGTGGGTGAAGCGGTTGCCGCGGTTGATGCCGGTGTACATCGCGCACGGGCCGATGCCGTGGCTGGGGTACAGCTCGCCATTGCGCTGCACCGAATGCTCGGTGCGCCAGCGCGCTTCGCTCCAGCCCTTGGGGCCGAACTCCACGCCGCTGTCATAAGGCTGATTGGGATCGCCGGAATTGAACTTCACCTCGCGCAGATCGTGCTGGTAGCCCGCCTGCAGGTGCACCAGCTCGCCGAACAGGCCCTGCCGCACCATCTGCAGCGCGGCCATCACGTCGCGGCGGTAGCAGACGTTTTCCAGCAACATGTACGGCGTGCGCGTTTCCAGCTGGGTCTTCAGCACGTCCCAGTGGTCCTGCAGGGTGATGCCGGCCACTACTTCGCAGCCCACGGCCACGCCGGCCTGCATCGCGGCAATCGCCATCGGCGCGTGGTACTGCCACGGCGTGGCGATGATCACGCCATCGATGCCCTTCTGTTCCAGCAGGCGCTTCCACGCGTTGATGTCGCGGTCCTGGCCATAGGCCTTCGGCGCGGGCTTGCCGGCCTTGGTCACCATTTCCACGCCACGGCCGAGCATGATCGGCTCGATGTCGCACAGCGCGACCACCTCCACGTCGTCCCGGCGCACCAGCTCCTTCAGCAGCACCAGGCCACGCATGCCGGTACCGATCATGGCCAGGCGCACCTTGCGCCCAGCGGCCCAGGCGGGCGTCTGCGGCAACAGGCTGCTGGTGGCGACGGCGGCACTGGCCGCGATGAACTCCCTACGCTTCATGGCAAACACTCTCCTCTTGAAGGTGCGCCGGCCACGACCGGCGCACCAGGGTCACACGAACGGAATCACTTGAACCGGTAGCCGACGGTCACACTGTAGCCGCGGCCGAAGATGGTGGCGTAATCGCTGGAATCGCCCAGGAAGCTGTTCGGATCGTAGAACGGCAGGCGATCGAACAGGTTCTTGACGGTGAAGCTGAGGTTCCAGGCATCATCCGGGCGCCAGGTGACGCTCAGGTTGGCGGTCCACCACGACGGTGCGCCATCGCACTTGCTGGCTTCCAGGGCCAGGAAACCGGCGGTGCAGGTCTCCTTGTTGTTGTCCACTTCGTCCACGCGGTCGCGCGCCCACTTGGTGCCGCCCACGTAGTTGACGAACATGCTGGTGGTCACCTGCTTGTAGGTCCAGTCGGCGTTGAGCGTGGCGCGCAGGCGCGGGTTGTTGTAGTAGCCCACCACGTCGCCGTAGTACCAGCCGCTTTCGTCATCCATGTAGTAGCGGTTGCGGTTGGCGATGGTGGCGGCCAGGCCGACGTTCAGCCCGCCCCATTCACCCAGCGAGAAGCGGCTGCGTGCATCGATGTCGAAGCCGTCGACCAGGGTCTTGCCGCGGTTCTTGTACTGGCCCACCACGCTGGCCACGTTGCCCACGCTGTAGCCGGGCAGCACGGCCGGGCAGCTCACGCCGCTGGCCGGGTCGGCGCACATCGCCGCCAGCTGGGCCAGGTTGGCGCGGTCGGCATCGGTGATCGGCGAGCGCGAGGAGGAGATGATGTCGGTATCGCGGCTGAAGTCCGGCGCGACGATCTCGTTGTTGCGGTAGATGAACCAGTAATCCGCCGACACCGACAGCCAGCTCGCCGGCTCGTAGACAAAGCCCAGGGTCGCGATCTTGGCCTTCTCCGGCTTCAGGTCCTGGTTGGGCTGGGTCATGCGCGCGACGGTGCGGCTGCAGTCGACGTTGGCCAGGCTCTTGCCCAGGTCCACGTCACCGGCACGCTGCGACTGCCGCAGCAGGTCGGCGATGGCGTTGGTCTCGGCGCAGCGCACCTCATCGCGGTAGCCGCCCAGCTGGGCGAACACACCACCACTGCCCGACTCGGCCAGGCTGGGCGCGCGGAAGCCGGTGGAATAGGTACCGCGCAGCATCAGCTGCTTGAAGGCCTGGTACTTGAAGCCGATCTTCGGTGCGACGTTGGCGCTGAAGTTCGGGTACTTGTCCACGCGCAGCGCCGCGTCCAGTTCCAGCTTGTCGGTGATCGGCGCAACGGTTTCGGAGAACAGCGCATAGGTGTTGCGTGCGCCGTCGAACCACGAGCCACCCTGCTGGGTGATCAGGCCGGCGGCAGCATCCGGGTTGCCCGGGGTGTAGAAGGTTTCGCGGCTGGCGTTGAAGCCGAAGGCCGCGCGCATCTCACCGGCAGGCAGCTGGAACAGCGGGCCTTCGATCTTGCCGTCCAGGGTGTGCAGGCGCGTCCAGGACTGGATGTCGAAGGTCGGGAAAGCCTCGCGGATCAGCGCTGCGTTGGCCTCGCTGATCTCGCCGAACTTGTACGCCGGGTGGTCGGAGATGATGACCCGGCCGGTGCCCGGATCCACCGAGTACGGACCGAAGGCCTTCTCGAAGCCCTTCAGGTTGACGTTGATGGTCTGGTAGGTGGTGGAGTGCGTACCGGCGGTAGCGAACGCGGTTTCCCAGTTCCAGTCGCCGACGTTGCCACGCGCGCCGGTCAGCACGCGGTAGCTCTGGTCGGTGTTGCGCTGGCCGAAGTAGTTGGCGCCGGCATCCTGCAGCAGGTACTGCAGGCCGACCACGCCGCCCATCATCGCCTTCAGTTCTGGGCTGGCGTGGTTGTACTCGTTGTTCGGGCCCAGGTACGGGTACAGGAACTGGTTGACCGAGGTGCCGGTATCACGCGAGAACCAGCTGGTCGGGTTGCCGGTGGTGGTGCTGTAGGTGCGCGGCGTGCCGCCATTGGCGCGCAGGTCGATGTCGGTGTAGGTGGCCTCGGCGAAGATCTCGGTGTTGTCGCCCACCAGGAAGGTGCCGTTGAGGTAGGCGGTATTGCGCTCGGATTTGGCGCCGGCATCGATCTCGTTGTTCATCCACGTTTCCCAGACGCAGCTGGGGCCGGCGGCCTGGCCCTGCAGCACGTTCTGGCAGCCCGGCGCGGCTTCCTGCACGCGGCGGCCGGTGACCGGATCGAAGGCGAAGTAGGTGCCCGGGTTGAACTGGCCCGGCTTGCTGCCCACGCCCAGGCGCAGGTTGGTTAGGTAGTTGGGGTTGTTGACGTAGTACTGGCTGGGGCGCTTGTCGTAGAAATCGCTGAGCGGAATCGCGTCGCGGCGGTACATGTTCACCGCGCCATAGACGTTGAAGCGGTTCTCGGTCAGGTCGCCGAAGCCGGCGGTGATGCTGGCCTGGCGCTCGCCGTAGGAGTCAATGCGCGAAGAGGTGTCGTTGGTGAAGTTGATCTCCGCGCCCTGGAAGTTGCGCTTGGTGATCACGTTGATGACGCCGGCCACCGCATCGGTGCCGTACACCGCCGAGGCGCCGTCGGTCAGCACTTCCATGCGTTCGATGGCCGCGGCCGGGATCGCATCGATGTTGACGAACTGGGTCTGGAAGCCTGCCGGTGCGCCGTAGTACGACAGGCGGCGGCCGTTCAACAGCACCAGCGTGCCCTGCGCGCCCAGCCCACGCAGGTTGGCCTGCGAGGCGCCGTCCGAGCCGGTGAACAGCGAACGCGAATCCTGCTGCGCGGGTCGCGCGGCCGGCAGGTTGTCCAGCACCTGCAGCAGCGTGCGCGCACCCATGTTCTGGATGTCCTGCTTGCTGATCACCTGCACCGGCGATGCGGTTTCAACGTCGGTGCGGCGGATGTTGGAGCCGGTGACTTCGATGCGGGCCAGATCGGTGGCGTTGTCCTTGCTGTCCTGGGCGGCAGCAGGCAGGGCGATCGACAGCAGTACGCCGGCGATGGCCAGCGACAGCGGGGCGAAGGAACGACAGGGCGGACGGGGGTGGCGTGCGGGCAACATCGGGGTTCTCTCCTGGCAGGGGTGCGCAGCGGGTGGGCGGCGCGAAAGCGATTGGCGGGCAAAACGCTCCCGGGCCACGGCTCTGGAGCCATGGTCGGAATGGGCGGGGGAGGAGCGGTGTTACGTGGGGGTCATGGGGCGACGATGCTGGCGGAGTCGCCCTCCTGGCCGATCAGCACGGCGTTGGCCCAGTTGGCGCAGACCTGGGCGGGTTGGCTGCCCTGCGCACCCAGCGTGCGCAGGCTCAGGGTGGAAAGACCACGGATGTCCAGCTCCGGCTTAACCACGCCGGGTGCCTTCACCAGGCCGCTGTCGTACAGCAGGCGGCCATCGCCCCAGACCTGGAACTGCAGGCCCCCGGCGGTGCGGCAGGCATCGTCGATGCCGAGATCGGCGCGCAGCAGGTTCCAGCCGCCCTGCAGGCGCAGGTCGATGCGGCTGTTGCCACCGACGCCCAGGCCACGGCGGAACTGCAGGCCGTTCATGCGCAGGCCGGCGTCGCCACGGAAGGACTGGTCGGCGCGGACCTGGCTGGCCAGCGCGGCCGGCACCGGCAGCTCGGAGAGATACTGCTGCCGGGCTGGTCGCTCCGGTTCCTGGTGTTCGAGGATGTGGAAGGTGGACAGCGCGATCGGGCCGACATCGCGCGGCTGCAGTGCATCGAATGCGCGGGCGCTGCCCTGTGCGGCGGTGACCATCGGATCGGTGCTGCTGGCGCCGTCGCCCTCGGGGTTCTGCACGCTCAGCACGCGGAAGCGCAGCAGGCGGCCGGCATGCGCGGGGAAGTCGATGCGCTGCACGCCTTCCTTCAACTGCAGGCGGCCACGCGCGATGGGTTCGCCCCACTCGCCATTGCTGTCGCCCAGGTAGACCTCGTAGTCGCGCACCTGGCCGTGCTTCCAGTTCTTGTCGTTGCGCGGCGCGATCTCGATGCCGTCGATCATCTTCCGCTCGCCGAAGCCGACCACCCACTCATGCGCACCGGTACGCACGGCCTGGTTGCGCACGCTGCGGAACCAGGTGTTGGGGTCATCGTCGAAGGCATTTTCCAGCGCGTGGCCCGGTTCTTCGGCCGGGCGGTTGACCACCAGCAGGCTGTCGGCCGGCAGTTCGCGGCCCAGCACCGGTGCGGCCGGGAAGACATCGTCGGCGGCGGAAGCGGCGACTGCGAAGTCCAGCTGCAGCTGCAGCGGCTGGCGGATGTCCTGCGTGGCCGTGCGTACGTGCAGCGTGCCGCGGCGATCCTTGGCATCGAAGTACCAGCCTTCGCTGGCGTTGTTGAAGGCGGCCGCATCGGCCAGCGCCGGCAGCGCCCGGCCAGCGGCCTGCACCGCGCGCGGCGCGTGCCGGCTGAGCACGCGCAGGCCGTAGCGTCGCTGTGCCAGCTGGCCGTTGTAGCTGCCCTGCACCGCGTCGATCTGCACCTGCACCGGGCCACTGCCCTGCGCCGGCGCCTGCACGCGCACCACCTGCGTGCTCGATTCACCCTTCTGGTAGCGGCGCGTGTTGCCGTCGTCTTCGTACAACGTGTACTGCGCATCGCCCTGCGGGTACAGGTCGAACGTCACTTCATCGAGTGGCTTTTCACCATCGAACAGCATCGTCGGGTACATCGGCAGAATGGCACCGGCGCGCACGAACACCGGCAGCGTAGCCAGATCCACCTGGCGGTCGAGCTGGCGGCCCTCGGCGCCGGCCTGCACGCGGCGGCCATCCCAGTAATCGACCCAGCCACCGGCGGGCAGATGGATGTCGCGGCGCCAGCCACGGCTGGCTGCCTGGCTGCGGTACACCGGCGCCACCAGCAGGTCGCGGCCGAGCAGGAACTGGTACTTGTAGCTTTCATCATGCGCATGCGGATCGCGCGGGTTGTCCCACATCAGGCCACGCACCGGCGGCGCGCCGGTCTGCGCGGCCTCGTGCACCAGCCCGTACATGTACGGGGTCAGGCGCATCTTCAACTTCAGGTAATCGCGGTTGATGCTGCGGTAGGGCTCGTCGAACCACCACGGATGCTTGCGTGCGTTCGACGACCAGCCGCTCATGCCCATCAGCACCGGAGTGAACGCCTTCCACTGCAGGTCGCGGGTGAAGGTTTCAGCGCTGCCGCCGAAGATCGCATCGACGTCGCCGCTGGCGTAGGCCATGCCGGACAGGCCCGAACCCACCAGGGTCGGCACGTGCCAGCGGATGTAGTCCCAGCTGCTGCTCTGGTCGCCGGTCCACGCCACGGCGTAGCGCTGGATGCCGGCCCAGCCCATCACCGTCCACAGGAACGGGCGCGAGTCGGAATTGTCGAGGATGCCGTTGAAGGCCTGGCGGTTGGCATCCATCGCGAACTGGTAGCCCTTGCCGGTCCAGGCCACGTCCAGCTTCTGCACGCGGGTGCCGGCCTTGCCCACTTCCCAGGCGATCTTGTCGACGCCGTTCTCGGTCCACAGGCCGGTGCGGAAGCCATGTTTCGCCAGCCCCTGCACAGTCTCCGGCAGCTTCTGGTAGCCGCAGCCGTAGCCATCGTTGGGCAGGATCCAGCCACCGGGCATGTCATGTTCGCGGTACTGCTTGGCCACGCTGTCGATCACATCCGGCGTGGTGCCGGTCGGGCCGTCGCTCCAGCCTTCGGGCACGGTGCCGGGCTTTTTGCTGTTGTCGGCGTCGTTGTAGCAGTCGGCATCGCCGTAGGAGAGCGCCCAGCGCGCGACCATGTTCGGGCGGCCGGTGAGCTGGGTGTAGCGTTCGATCAGCTTCGGCAGGTCGGCGCCGACGAAGTAGTAGGCATCGAAGCGGTCTTCGCGGTGCAGCAGGGTGGCCTGGTCGGCCTGGCGCAGGTCGTAGCTGCCATCGCTCCAGGTGTTGCGCAGCATGCCCCAGCCACGGCTGCTGAGCAGCATCGGCGCCGGGCTCGGGCGATCACCTTCTTCCCATCCGCCGGAGTAGGACACTTCCAGTTCGCGACCCTTGAACTGGAAACGGCCGTTCTGCTGGCCACCACCGAAATAGCCTTCGTCGGCCTGCGATGAAAGCACCTGCACGCTCTGCGTGGCGTCCAGGTCCAGCGGCTGCAGTTCCTGCCACAGCGCGGTCGGCTGGCCGTTGTCGAGGCGTTCCAGGCGCAGGCGCAGCGGTTGCCGCTGCACGTGCAGCACCAGTGCGTCGGTGCGCACGCGGATCTCCTGTGCGTCTTCTTCCAGCTGCGCCTGCACGTTCGCCTTGGGCTGCGGCAGCATGATCGGCGCGGCCTTGTCGCCAGCCCCGGTCAACGTGCCCTTGCGGCCGGCCTGCACGCGGATGATGTCCGCGGCCGGCAGTTCGATGCGGATGCGCGCGCCGCTGTCGGTCTGCAGATCCCAGCCGTGCACGCCGTCACGGCTGTCACTGGCGCTGACCGAACGCAGGTTGCCGACCGGCTCGGCCTGGGCCGATGTCGCTGCCAGCATCAATGCCGGCAGCAGGGCCAGCAACAGCGGCGAGCGACGAATGCGGTTCTCCACACGAACTCCCAACCCGTTTACCGGGCGTTTCGAAAGCAGTTGCGGCCGACTCTAGGGCAGTGATTCGAAAGATGTCAATAAACTGAAAGGAAAAAGGAAGATATATTTGATAGAAACGAAAGTTGTTGCGCCGCAATACTTTGTGTAAGCGCTTGCAACCCCCTGTTAAGCATTGTGCGATACGGCATCCGGCCGATTCTTGCGTTTCGCGATCGACGCCATCACGGGTAAGTCAGGTCAGCCTATTTCTTTCTTTTTGCTTTCGATGTTTGACATTTCGAAAGAAAACGCTGATGGTGCGCTGGCCCAACTGGAACCTCCGAATGGACGTCACCCTGCTTTCCGATGTGTCCGCCTGGCAGCGCCGCGGCGGAGCCGATACCGCTACCGAAATCGCCCAGCAGCCGGCGCTGTGGGAAGCCCTTGCGCAGGACCTGTCGCGTGCCCGCGACCGCCTGCAGGCCTTCCTCGGCGACAGCCTCAACGATCCCAACCAGCGCGTGCTGTTCACTGGCGCCGGCAGCTCCGGCTTCATCGCCGAGATGGTGGCCGATGCGATCAACGCGCAGTGGCCGGCCGAGGTGCGCGTGGTGCATACCACCAGCCTGCTGACCCACCCGGTGCTGTACCTGCAGCGCGACCGCCCCACCCTGCTGGTGTCGTTCGGCCGCAGCGGTTCCAGCCCGGAAAGCGTGGCCGCGGTCGACCGCGTGCGCAGTGACGTGGCCGATGCCCGCTTCCTCGACATCACCTGCAACGCCGATGGCGAACTGGCCCGCCGCGGCGCCGGCCGCAGCGATACCTGCACCCTGCTGATGCCTTCGGCCAGCTGCGATCGTGCATTCGCCATGACCAGCAGCCTGACCTGCATGCTGCTGGCCGCGCTGACCGTGTTCGACCGCTCGCCGTGGGAGGCACGCGTCGCGCGCCTGAAGCAGATCGCCACGCTCGGCCGCGAAGGCCTGGCGCAGTGGGATGCACCGGTGGCGTCACTCGCGCAGCGTCCGTTCAACCGAGTGATCTACCTGGCCAGCGGTCCGCTGGAAGCGCTGGCCCGCGAGTGCGCGCTGAAGGTGCTGGAGCTGACCGCCGGCCGCGTGCTGGCATTGGCCAACACCCCGCTCGGCTTCCGCCACGGCCCCAAGTCCACGCTGGACGGCGACACGCTGGTGGTGGTGCTGCGCAGCGTGCAGCCGCTGGCACGCCGCTACGAACAGGACCTGCTGGAAGAACTGCGCCGCGACGGCGTGGCCGGGCAGGTGCTTGCGATCGGTCCGCATGCGGATATCGGCGCGGACGACGAGTACACGCTCACCGTGCCGGCACTGGACGACCCATGGCTGGCGCCGGTGTGGCTGGGCTTTGCCCAGCTGTTCGCGCTGCAGCGCTCGGCCGCGCTGGGCCTGACCCCGGACAATCCGTTCCCGGACGGCACCGTCAACCGCGTCGTCCAGGGCGTCACCATCCACCATGGCTGAGCTGATCGCCCACGCCTGCTACGGCATCGACATCGGCGGCACCAAGATCGAGCTGGTGGCGTGCGATGCGGCGATGCATGTTACCTGGCGCCGCCGCGTGGCCACGCCGCAGGGCGACTACGCCGGCTTCCTGCAGGCTGTGGTCGCGCTGGTAGCCGAGGCCGATGCCGCGCTGGGGCGCAGTGACGCCGCCATCGGCATCGCCCTGCCCGGCGTGCGCGACCGCCGCAGCGGCCGCCAGCTCAGCGCGAACGTGCCGGCGTTGACCGGCCAGTGCGTGGCGCAGGACCTGCAGGCACGGCTGGCGCGTCCGCTGCACTTCGGCAACGACCTGCAGTGCTTCGCGTTGTCCGAGGCGCACGGTGGTGCCGCCGACGGCTACCCCAGCATGTTCGGCGCCATCCTCGGCACCGGTGCCGGTGGTGGCTTCTGCCTGCAGGGCCGCCTGCTGACCGGCTTCAACGGCCTGGCCGGCGAGTGGGGCCACTGGAGCGTGCCCGGCCACCTGCTGCAGCGCCACGGCCTGCCGCTGCTGGACTGCGGCTGCGGGCTGCAGGGCTGCGTGGAGCGCTACGTGTCGGGCAGCGGCGTGGCGATGATCGAGCGCCATCTCGGCGGCAACGCGCGCGATGCCAGCGCAGTGATCACCCTGGCCGAGGCCGGCGATGTGCGTGCCCGCCAGGCGCTGGACATCCACCGCGACCTGCTCGGCCACAGCCTGGCCGCACTGGTGCTGGCGCTGGACCCGCACGTCATCGTGCTCGGTGGCGGCCTTTCGCAGTACGCGCCGCTGTACCAGCTGCTGCCCGCCGCCGTTGCCGCACATCTGTTCAACGGCGCGCAGGTGCCGCCCATCGTGCCGCCGCGCTTCGGCGATGCCGGCGGTGCACGCGGTGCCGCCCTGCTCGCCTGCCAACCCTCGTTTTCCTGATCGACCGGAGCCTGACCATGTCCCCGCTGCAGACACTGCTTGCTTCCCACCGCGCCGGTGCCAACGTCGGCCTGTACAGCGTCTGCTGCAGCAACGAACAGGTGCTGCGCGCAGCCATGCACGTGGCGCTGGCGCACGGCACCGTGCTGTTGATCGAGGCGACCTCCAACCAGGTCGACCAGTTCGGTGGCTACACCGGCATGACGCCGCCGCAGTACCGCGACTACGTCGGCGCGCTGGCCGATGAAGAGGGGTTCCCGCGCGAACGTCTGATCCTCGGTGGCGACCACCTGGGCCCGAATGCCTGGCAGAAGCGCCCGGCCGCCGAAGCGATGACCCACGCGCGCGTGCTGATCGAGGCCTACGTGGCCGCCGGCTTCCACAAGATCCACCTGGACTGCAGCATGTCCTGCGCCGATGACCCGGTGCCGCTGCCCGATGCCATCGTCGCCGCGCGTTCGTCCGAACTGGCCGAGATCGCCGAGCGCACCGCTGCCGAACACGGCCTGCCGCCGCCGGTCTACGTCATCGGCACCGAAGTGCCGGTGCCCGGTGGCGAGGCCTCGCTAGCCGGTGGCCTGCAGGTGACCACGCCGGCCGCTGCCGCGCAGACCCTGGCCATCCACCAGCAGGCCTTCGACACGCCGCAGCTGCGCGATGCCTGGCAGCGCGTGATCGCGATGGTGGTGCAGCCGGGCGTGGACTTCGACCACAGCAGCGTGCACGAGTACGACCCGGCGGCCGCCAGTGCGCTCGCGGATTTCCTCGAACAGCAGCCGCGCATCGTGTTCGAAGCGCATTCCACCGATTACCAGCGCGAGAGCGGCCTGCACGCACTGGTGCGCGACCACTTCGCCATTCTCAAGGTCGGCCCGGCGGCGACCTTCGCCTACCGCGAAGCGCTGTTCGCGCTGGCCGCCATCGAGGCCGAACTGCTGCCGGACGCGCAGTGCTCGCGCCTGCCGCAGGTGCTGGACGAAGTGATGCAGGCGCAGCCGAAGTACTGGCAGCCGTATTACCAGGGCGACGAGGCCGAGCTGCGCCTGCTGCGCCGCTTCTCCTTCAGTGACCGCTGCCGCTACTACTGGGGCGAGCCGGCATTGCTGCAGGCGGTGCAGACCTTGTTCGCCAACCTGGAACGGCAGGCGCCGCCGCTGGTGCTGCTCAGCCAGCATCTGCCCGAGCAGTACCGCGCCGTGCGCGAAGGCGCCCTGGCCAATACCCCCAGCGCGCTGGTGCAGCACCGCATCGGCCAGTGCCTGGGCGAATACGCCCGCGCCTGCAGCGCCAACCAGGCCGGCAGCCGCAAGCAGAACGCAAGTTCGGCTGCCTCCGTTCTTGCGAACGGCTAATCTCTACCTTTCTTGACGAAACCGAGAGATGGCCATGCGCAACACCCGCTCCCGCCGGCAACAGATCCTGCAGCTGCTGATCGAGCACGGCTCGGTGCAGGTGGCCGATCTGGTCGAGCGCTTCGGCGTGTCGGCGGTGACCATCCGTGCCGATCTCACCCATTTCGAGTCGCAGGGCCTGGCCACCCGTACCCACGGCGGCGCCACCCTGGTGCGCACGCCGCCGCAGGAACAGGACATCCACGAAAAGGATGCGCTGAACCTGCCGCTGAAGGAGTCCATCGGCACCGCTGCGGCGCGGCTGGTGCAGGCCGGCGACAACATCATCATCGACTCCGGCTCGACCACGATGACCCTGGCCCGCCACCTGCGCGGCCACCGCGACGTGACGGTGATGACCAACGGCCTGAACATCGCCTGGGAACTGGCCAACGCGCCGGGCATCACCGTGCTGCTGACCGGCGGCCTGCTGCGCCAGCAGTCGCTCTCGCTGCAAGGCAGCCAGGCCGAAGCCAGCCTCAATTCCTACAGCTTCGACACCCTGTTCCTGGGCGTGGACGGCCTCGACCTGCAGTTCGGCCTGACCACCCACGATGAAGCCGAAGCCCGCCTCAACCACCGCATGGTCGAGCGCGCGCGCCGCATCGTGGTGCTCACCGACGCCTCCAAGTTCGGCCGCGTCAGCCTGCACCGCATCGCGCTGCTGGACCAGATCCACGCCATCATCACCGACGCCGGCATCGACGATGCCACCCGCGAGGGGCTGCAGCGGCTGGGCATCGAAGTGATCATCGCCGAGACACCGCCATGACCGACATCAGCCGCCTGCACGGCCGCATCCTCACCCCGCTGGGCTGGCGCCGTGGCCATGTCCAGTTCGATTCGCACATCCGCCAGCTGCAGGTCGATGACCACAGTGGCGCCGATGACCTGCAGCTGCCGGTGATCCTGCCCGGCTTCATCGACCTGCACGTGCACGGCGCGGCCGGCGTGGACCTGATGCAGGGCGGCGACGTGGCCCGCACCATCGCCCGCACCCACCTGCGCTTCGGCACCACCACCCTGCTGGCGACCACCATGACCGCCGGCCTGGACGAGATCGAGCATGCCCTGCAGGGCGTGGCCGCGACGATGGCATCCCCCGATGCCGAGGCGGCCAGCATTGCCGGCGTGCACCTGGAAGGCCCCTTCATCAGCCCGCAGCGGCTGGGCGCACAGCCCAACCGCACGATCGAAGCGACGCTGGCGCTGGTGCAGCAGCTGCATGCGCTGGCACCGATCCGGGTGATGACCCTGGCGCCGGAAATCGGCGAGCACACCGCACTGATTCCCGCGCTGTCAGCGATGGGCATCCGCGTGCAGCTGGGCCACAGTGCCGGCACCTACGAAGAAGGCGTGGCCGCGCTGCAGGCCGGTGCGTCCGGCTTCACCCATCTGTTCAACGGCATGACCGGCGTCGACCACTACCGCCCCGGCATTGCCGCCGCCGCGCTGGCGCATGCGCAGTACGCCGAGATCATTCCCGACCTGCAGCACATCCACCCCGGCGTGATCCGGCTGGCCGCGCGCGCGATCCCGCGCCTGTACGCGGTGACCGACGCCACGGCCGCCACTGGCATGCCCGATGGGGAATACGCGCTGGGCGAACAGCGCGTGCACAAGTGCGGCGGCTGCGTGCGCCTGGCCACCGGTTCGCTGGCCGGCAGTGCGCTGACCATGGATCAGGCACTGCGCAATCTGGTGCAGGTGGGCCTGGACCTGGCCGATGCCTCGCAGCGTGTCTCTACCTTCCCTGCCGCCTACCTGGGCCTGGACGATCGCGGCCGCATCGCGCCCGACGCCCGTGCCGATCTGGTGGTGCTGGACGCCGGACTGCGACTGCAGCAGGTGGTCGTCGGCGGGCGGGTAATCGATTTGTAGAGTCGAGCCATGCTCGACTCTACAGAAAGCAATCCGCACCGAAACGCCGCACAGGAAACCTGTCGATGACTGCACGCACCGCCCCGCGCTGGCCCGTACGCTACCTGCTGTTCATCGGCGGCCTTGGCGGCCTGCTGTACGGCATCGACATCGGCATCATCGCCGGTGCCCTGCCCTACCTCGAAGCGACTGCCAGCCACGCCTGGCAGCTCAGCAGCCAGCAGCTCGGTTTCGTCGTCGCCGCGGTGCTGCTGGGCAGCGTGCTGTCCTCGCTGTTCGCCGGTATGGTGGCCGATCTGATCGGCCGCCGCGGCGCGATGCTGCTGGCCGGCCTGCTGTTCACCGCGTCCATCCCGATCATGGCGCTGGCCTCGGGCTACACGCCGCTGCTGCTCGGCCGCCTGCTGCAGGGCGTCAGTGGCGGGCTGATCGGCGTGGTGGTGCCGCTGTACCTGGCCGAAGTGCTCAGCCCCGAGCGGCGCGGGCGTGGCGCCGCCATGTTCCAGCTGCTGCTGACCATCGGCCTGGTGCTGGCCGCACTCATCGGCCTGTACCAGGCGCACGCCGTGGACGCCGCCGCCGAGGCCGTGCGCTCGCTGCCGCGGGCGCAGCAGGCACAGGAGCTGTTCGTGCTGAAGGACCACGCCTGGCGCACCATCTTCTGGAGCTGCCTGGCACCGGGCCTGCTGTTCTGCGCCGGTATTTTCTGGCTGTCCGAATCACCGCGCTGGCTGGTCCGCCGGGGTCGCGTGGAGGATGCACGCCGCAGCCTGCAGCGCGTGCTGCCCGATGCTGACGTGGAGGCCACGCTGGCGCAGATCCAGGCACCGGAATCGAGCAGCAGCGACGGGCGCCGCGATCCGCTGCTTAGTCGCCGCTACGTGGTGCCGTTCCTGCTGGCCTGCGTGGTGCTGGCCTGCACCCAGGCCACCGGCATCAACTCGGTGCTGGCCTACGCGGTCAACATCCTCAACCAGGCCGGCCTGTCCGGCTCGGTGGCCAACGGCGCCGACGTGGCGATCAAGCTGCTCAACGCGGTGATGACCGTGGTCGCCTTGCTGCTGGTCGACCGCAAGGGCCGCAAGTTCCTGCTGATGCTGGGCAGCGGCGGCATCTGCGTGGCCCTGCTGGCCGCTGCCACGCTGTTCTTCCAGGCCGAGCGCGGCCGCGCCGACGTGCAGCCGCAGCTGCAGGCCGCGGTGAGTGGTGATGGCCTGCAGCTGGTGCTGGACGACGCGCAGTGGCAGCGCCTGGCGGGGAGCACCGACAGCGAGGGCCGGCCGCTGCAGCTGACCGTGTCCTATGCCTATGGTGATTTCACCAACGTGCGCGCCCTGCGCAGCGACAACCTGGGCGACCGCGAACTGCGCATCGAACGCGCCGGCACCGTGCAGCCGGACAGCGTCATCGGCGCCTTCTTCCGCCACCTGCACCTGAACCCCTTCGCCGACCCGGCCAGCGCCGCACAGGCACCGCTGCGCATCGAACAGGCGCGCATCGGCCCGGTACCGCCGCCCGCCCATGGCTGGGCGGTGGCCGCGTGCATCCTGGTGTTCGTGGCGTTCTTCGCGGTCGGCCCCGGTGTCTGCGTGTGGCTGGCGCTGTCGGAGCTGATGCCCAACCGCATCCGCTCCAACGGCATGAGCATCGCGCTGCTGATCAACCAGTTCGTGTCCACCACCATCGCCGCGCTGTTCCTGCCCACCGTCGGCCACTACGGCTATGCCAGCATGTTCCTGTTCTGGGCTGGCTGCACGTTCGTGTTCTTCCTGGTGGCCGCGCTGTGGCTGCCGGAAACCAAGGGCAAGTCGCTGGAGGAGATCGAGGCGCGGTTCGCCCGGTAGCGGTCGACCTTGG
The DNA here is from genome assembly GCF_003086795.1 of Stenotrophomonas sp. SAU14A_NAIMI4_5. Taxonomy (NCBI): domain Bacteria; kingdom Pseudomonadati; phylum Pseudomonadota; class Gammaproteobacteria; order Lysobacterales; family Lysobacteraceae; genus Stenotrophomonas; species Stenotrophomonas sp. SAU14A_NAIMI4_5. Next base: position 4,304,558 of record NZ_CP026003.1, read on the forward strand.
TCGGCCTCCGTGCACATCGCGAGGGCATCAACGGCCGGTGATGTGCTTCTCCAGCGCCTGCGCTTCGGCCACGCTGGACAGCCCACTGAGCATCATCGATTCGCCGAACGGTCCCTGTACCGTCGCCACCATCAGCACGCGGCCGTCCACGCTGATCGCCGCACGCTGGCCCACCAGCGCCTCCGTGCCATCGTGTATGCGCTGGCGCGCTTCCGGCCGGTAGCGGATCTGCAGGCCGGGCTGATTGGCCTGGTCCAGCACATAGCGCACATCGGAGATATCACCACTGCTGGCAATTGGCGGTTCGCGCAGGGCAAGGGTCTCACCCTGCCACTGCGCGGGCGTGCCCTTGCCGGTTGCATCAACCGCGCTCAGGCGTACGTCTACGCCCGGACGCGGTGCATGCGCCGCGCCCGTCATTGCCTCAGGCGTTGCCGCCGGCATGCATCCGGTCAGGGCCAGCGCCGCGCCCAGCAACAGTGCGCGCGCGCCCCTCACTTCAGCTTCCTCAGTTTCAGTGCCACCACGATCTGCAGCAGGCCATACAACAGGCTGCCGATGCCGATCCACAACGTGGTGACAGCCACCCCGGCCAGCGGGTTGGCCGCAAACAGCAGGCCCAGCACGATGGCCAGCACGCCGCTGAGGATCAGCACCCATTCGCCCTGGATGTGCCTGCGCACGCGGACGGCGAACACGATGCGGTAGATGCCCGCCACCAGCAGCCAGGCGGCCAGCAGCAGCACCAGCACGCTGGCGGTGGCCAACGGGTTGATCACCGCCAGCGTGCCGAAGCCCAGCGACGCCACCGCGTACAGCAGCAGCCAGCCGCGCGGCGCGCCACTGCCACCGCTGATCAGCGCGAGCAGGCTGATGACCCCTTCAACGATGGCCATCAGGCCCAATGCCCAGGCCAGCGCGGTGGCTGCGGCCATCGGCCAGCCGATCGCGGTGATGCCGAAGCCCAGCGCGACCACGCCATACAACAGCAGGATCCACCAGCTGCGGCCGATGGCCGACAACAACGGCGACGGTGAGGATTCGGGAGACAGCATGACCACTCCTTCGATCAGGTTCCGTGCCCCATCCTAGCGCCCGCCTCGTTGATGACACCATCACGGCACCCGCGCGCAGACCTGTCGGCCTCCGCTGCGTGGCGTCGATTGGTTGAATCGACGGGGTAGAGTCGACCGTTGGTCGACTGTCTTTCGATCCGGATAGTGCTAGTCGACTAACAGTCGACTCTACCGATGTGCATCACAGGCACGGGCACTCACGGCACCCGCGCGCAGACCCATACGCGCACCTCCGCCGCCCCCACCAGCCGCAGCGTCTCCGCCACTTCCAGCACCGTGCTGCCGGTGGTCATCACATCGTCCACCACGGTCAGGTGCGGTGGCACCGCACCCCGCACATCGAAGGCGTCGAACAGGTTCTCGCGACGCTGCTCGGCGCTGCGCTCCGACTGCGGTGCTGTATGCCGGCGCCGGTACAGGCCGCGCCACACCGGCTGCCGCAGCAGCCGGCACAGCTCCCCGGCCTGGTCATAGCCGCGTTGGCGCAGCCGACGCGGATGCAACGGCACCGGCACCAGTAGCGGGCAGGCCCACGGTGGCGGCCTGCGCTGCATCAGCTGGGCAAGCAGGCGACCCGCCGCGAGGTCCCGATGGAATTTGTAGCGCACCAGCAGCTGGTCCACCGGCGGCAGGTACAGCAGGCTGGCATGGGTGGCAGCCTGTGGCGGCGGTTCCTCGCGGCAGGTGCCGCAGACCGGCAGCGCGCTGTCCGGCAACGGCAGTGCGCAGCGCAGGCAGGCGCGGCCAGACCAGGGCATCTCGGCCAGGCAGGCGGCGCACAGATCCAGGCCATCGTGGCCGGGATCGTCGCAGACCAGGCAGCGCAGCGGCAGCAGCAGGCGCAGTGCGGAATGCAGATGGTCTGCGAGAGCGTGGGGAAGGCGCATGCCGCAGGGTTGCCGTACCAGCATGCGGAAACCATCGGTGAAGCCCCCACGCCTGCGTCAGCCAAAGGCCGGTCAAGCGCTCCGCTACGTTTCGCCCGCCAGCGACGGCGGCAGCACCTGCCCCAGCCAATCAATGAACACCCGCAGCCGCGGCGTCACATGCCGGTTGTTCGGGTACACCACGTGGAACGGGTACGGCGCCGGTCGCCATGGCTGCAGCACTTCCACCAGCGCCTTGCTGCGCAACGCATCGCCTGCCGCGTAGCTGAAGGTCTGCACCAGGCCCATGCCTGCAACGGCGGCGGCCAGATGGGCGTTGCTTTCGTTGATGCCGATGCGGTGCTCGGCCTTGATCTCGAACGCACCGTCCTCGCCACGGAAGCGGAACGGTACCGCGCGTCCATTGGACGGCAGCAGGTAGCTGACCAGCCGATGGCCGTTACGCAGCTCCTCCGGGTACGCAGGAATGCCGTGTGCCTTCAGGTAACGCGGGCTGGCGCAGGTGATCAGGTGCGCGTCGCCCAGGTGACGGGCCACCAGCGTGGAATCATCCAGCGCGCCGCCGCGGATCACGCAGTCCACGTTCTCGCTGATCAGGTTCACCGAGCGGTCGGACACGCCCAGTTCGATGCGGATGTCCGGGTAGCGCGCCATGAAATCGGGCAGCACCGGAATGAGCACGTCGCGTGCGGTGGAGCCACCGATGTCCACGCGCAGCAGCCCGCGCGGTGCACCGCGTGCGGCGCTGAACGAGGCATCGACATCCTCGAGGTCGCGCAGCAGGCGCCCGGCCTTCTCGTAATACGCCTGGCCTTCGGCGGTGACCGCCACGCGCCGCGTGGTCCGCTGCAGCAGGCGCACGCCGAGGTGGGTTTCCAGTTCGCGTACCAGCTTGCTCAGCGAGGTGGTGGGTATGTCCAGCGAATCAGCGGCGCGGGTGAAGCTGCCGGCCTCGACGACGCGGGCAAAGGCACGGATGGCAGTGAGCTGGTTCATGCCGCCGATTATGCACACACATGCACAGTCATTGTCATTGCGCAGGATTTATCGCAGCCGCGCCGCCGCCCATCATTCTCCCACCCGCTGCCACCCCTCCCCCGGCAGCCCTTACAGGAGAACACCATGAGCACTGATTTCAACGGCAAGATCGCCCTCGTCACCGGCGGCACCACCGGCATCGGCCTGGCCACCGCCCAGCACCTGGCCAGCCTCGGCGCCAAGGTCTTCATCACCGGCCGCCGCCAGCCGGAACTGGATGCTGCCGTCGCTGCCATCGGCGCGCAGGCCACCGGCATCCGCGCCGATGCCGCGCAGCCCAGCGACCTCGATGCGGTCTACGCCCAGATCGCCCGCCAGGCCGGCCGCCTGGACATCCTGTTCGCCAACGCCGGTGGCGGCGACATGCTGCCGCTGGGTGCCATCACCGAAGAGCACTTCGACCGCATCTTCGCCACCAACGTGCGCGGCGTGCTGTTCACCGTGCAGAAGGCGCTGCCGTTGCTGGTCGATGGCGCTTCGGTAATCCTCACTGGCTCGACGGTCTCGATCCAGGGCACGGCCAACTTCAGCGTGTACAGCGCCAGCAAGGCTGCCGTGCGCAACTTCGCCCGCTCGTGGGCGCTGGACCTGGAGGAGCGCCGCATCCGGGTGAACGTGGTCAGCCCCGGCCCGATCCGCACCCCCGGCCTGGGCGACCTGGTGCCCGACGAAGCACGCCAGGGTCTGTTCGATCACCTCGCCGCACAGGTACCGCTGGCCCGCCTCGGCGAACCGCAGGAAGTGGCCAACGCCGTGGCTTTCCTGGCCTCGGATGCGTCCAGCTTCGTCAACGGCATCGAGTTCTTCGTCGATGGCGGCATGGCCCAGGTGTAATGCCGGCCAGCCACTGCGATCGGGTTTGAATCAGCGCTGCCGGCCCAGGCCGGCATGCGCTTGCTGATACAGGATGTGCGTCAGCTCGTACTGGTTGCAGGCTCGCTCCGGCAGCGCACCGTCTTCTCCGGGGACACTCACTTCGAATCCCTCTTCCACATCCTCGTAGTAGAGCCACCCGTCAGCGAGATGGGCGACCACCCAGACCGGTTCGACCCCACCCAGGCGATGCAGCGGCACCGTATGGAACAGCACGCGTAGTGTGGCGAAGGCAGCCTGCTGGTCGGGCGTGCAGTCGCCGAGCTGCTTCGCGACCAGCGCTTCCATCTCCGCCCGCGTAAGCGGCCGCCACGGACCCGTCATGCCGTCAGTCCTTGCCCGAAGACGACTGTTGTGCCATCGCCTTCGCACGCATGCGCAGGCGCTCGTTGCTGGCCTTGAAGGTTTCCACCAGCGCATCGCAGGCCGCCTTGGAGGCACCGCAGCGCACCTGCATAGCCACACTGACGTCGCCATCGTGCGAGACCAGCTCGCGGCGCACGATCGACGGATGCCAGCCATTAGCGGGCGTGGTGACCGACCAGAACACCTGCTCCTGGAAGTCCTGCAGCACCACCCAGTCGTTCTCCTCGCGCTCGCGTACGTGCGGCAGCGCGCGCAGGGCCTTCAATGCTTCATCGGGTGTTGCATAGGGAATGGAAGCACCACGTGCCTCCTGCGCACCCGCCTGCTGCATGCACGCCAGCAGGCCGGCGGTCACGGCCGCCAGCAGCCACCGGTGAACGGGATATCGTTCCTGCACGTGATTCCGCTCCTGTCAGTCGCAGTCCTGGTAGCCACCCACTTCGCCACAGTGCCTGCAACGGAACAGGTAGGCCGTCGGTGATCCGTCCTTGTCCAACGCAGCCAGGAAATGCTGCCACTGCGGCCCGTCGTCCAGCCCGGTGCTGTCCTGGATCGCCGCCACGGCGGCTTCACCGTGTGCTTCCAGTTCGGCGCGACCGGCGCGGCCGATGAACTGCGCCGCATCCCCGCAGTGGGTCCACCACTGTTCCTGCTGCCAGCCGTTGAAGCCGGGCGTGCGCTGCGCGATCACGTCGATGATCTCCTCATCGACTTCATCCCACTCGCCGCCACCACCGACGCCTTCCTCATCACTGAAGATGACGCCCAGTCGCTCGTGCGCGGAGCCATCGGCGATGCACCACGGGCAGATTTCGTGCCCGTACTCTTCTTCGGCATAGACCGGCCCGGTGTAGACGTAGCCACGCGACTGCCCGCAGCACACGCACGGCGTGTCGGCAGCCACCACGCTGCCGGTGGCGATCGGATCGGGGTGGTAGGTGAAGCGCGGCAGATCCATGGCAGTTCCTTTGCTGGGCGGCCCAGTGTAGCGGTGCGGTCAGGGCCGATAACCTGTAAACCTAAATAGAAAAATTGAAGTTGACAGCCTCTGTCAACCCACCCACACTGCCGCCCTCGCTCCACGCCCTTCCAAGGTCCCGCCATGGCTCCCGCCATCCGCCACGACTGGCAGCACGATGAACTGCAGGCGCTGTTCGACCTGCCCCTGCCCGAACTGCTGTTCCGCGCCGCCAGCGTGCTTCGCGCGCACTTCGATCCGGCCCAGGTGCAGGTGTCCACGCTGCTGTCGGTGAAGACCGGTGGCTGCCCGGAAGACTGCGCGTATTGCCCGCAGGCGCAGCGCTACAGCACCGGCGTGAGCGCGCAGAAACTGATGGATACCGATGCCGTGCTGGCCAAGGCACGCCAGGCCAGGGCCGCCGGTGCGTCGCGCTTCTGCATGGGCGCAGCGTGGCGCTCGCCGAAGGACCGCGACATTCCGAAGGTGGCTGCGATGATCGCCGGCGTGAAGGCGCTCGGCCTGGAAACCTGCGCCACCCTCGGCATGCTCAGTGGTGACCAGGCGCGCGCGTTGAAGGATGCCGGCCTGGACTACTACAACCACAATCTCGATACCGCGCCGGACTGCTACGATTCGATCATCCACACGCGCCAGTACCAGGACCGCCTGGACACGCTGGGCCACGTGCGCGATGCTGGACTGAAGACCTGCTGCGGTGGCATCGTCGGCATGGGTGAGACGCGTGCGCAGCGCATCGGCCTGCTGCTGGCGCTGGCCACGCTGCCGGCCCATCCCGATTCGGTGCCGATCAACAAGCTGGTGCAGGTGGCCGGTACGCCGCTGCATGGCAGCGCGGAACTGGACCCGTTCGAGTTCGTGCGGATGATCGCGGTGGCACGCATCGCGATGCCGCATTCGATGGTGCGGCTGTCGGCCGGTCGCGAAGCCATGAGCGATGAGTTGCAGGCGCTGTGCTTCCTGGCCGGTGCCAACTCGATTTTCTACGGCGAGAAGCTGCTGACCACCGGCAACCCGGAAAGCGAGCGCGACCTGGCCCTGTTCGCGCGCCTGGGCCTGCAGCCGATGCCCGTGCAGGTGGACGCCGATGGCCACGACCACGGCGGTACCGTGAACGCCGATATCAGCGCCGATGGCCCCGACTGTGGCTGCGCCCACGCCGCGTGACATGCCGCGTGATCGGGGCGTCGAGCAGGCGTGGCGGCAACGCGCTACCCTAGCCGCCCCGTCGTCGCCTGAAGCCAGCATGGCCCGCCCCGACCTGACCGCCCGCCTCCAAGCCCAGCGCGCGTTGCGCGATGCACAAGGCCGTCGCCGCCCGCGGCGCACGGTCACCCGTCGTGATGGCGTGCGCCTGGAAATTGACGGGCGCTGGTTGACCGGGTTCTGCAGCAATGACTACCTGGGCCTGGCCCAGCAGTTCAGCGTGGTCAACGCGCTGCAGGATGCGGCCGCACGCGATGGCACAGGCGCCGGTGCCTCGCACCTGGTCTGCGGCCACCACGCGCTGCACGACGCGCTGGAACGCGAAGTGGCCGACTGGCTCGGCTATCCGCGCGCCCTGCTGTTCGGCAGTGGCTTCGCCGCCAACCTGGCGGTGCAGCAGGCGCTGCTGAGCGAAGAGAACGACGTCTGCGTGCAGGACAAGCTCAACCACGCCAGCCTGCTCGATGCCACGCGGCTGGCCGGTGCGCGCCTGCGCCGCTACCCGCACCTGGATCCGGAAGGCGCCATGCGCCAGCTCAAGCACGCGCCCGAAGGTGCGGCGATGCTGGCCACCGATGGTGTCTTCAGCATGGACGGCGATGTTGCACCGCTGCGTGCGCTGTCGCTGGTCGCGCGCCTGCAGCAGGCCCTGTTCTACGTGGACGACGCGCATGGCGTAGGCGTGCTCGGCGATGGCCGTGGTGCCGTCGCCACCGCCGGCCTGGGCGTGGACGACGTGCCGCTGCAGCTGGTCACCCTGGGCAAGGCGCTGGGCAGTGCCGGCGCGCTGGTGCTGGGCCGCGAAGATCTGGTCGAGCACCTTTCCGAAACCGCACGCCCCTACATCTACACCACCGCCCTGCCGCCGGCCCTGGCCGCCTCGGCCCTGGAAGCGGTGCGCCTGGCCCGCCGCGACCATTGGCGCCGGGCCAAGCTGGCCGACCTGATCGCCCTGTTCCGCGGTGAAGCGCGCCGCCATGGCCTGGACCTGATGGCCTCGGAAACCCCGATCCAGCCGCTGCTGTGTGGCGATGACCACACCGCCGTGGCGATGTCGCAGGCGCTGGAGCAGGCCGGCTGGCTGGTCGGCGCGATCCGTCCGCCGACGGTGCCCGAAGGCAAGGCGCGGCTGCGCGTCACCCTGTCGGCACTGCATACGCCGGAACAGGTGCGCGAGCTGGTCGAAGCCATCGCCCAGGCGCGCGGCCGCGTCGCTGCCGGGCCGAGCGAAGCGCTGCCGCCTGCCTTGCCCGCGCTGGCCTGACCCGCACGCGTCGTACCCCATGCATATCGACGTCACCGGCCACGGGCCGGACCTGGTTCTGATCCACGGCTGGGCCCTGCAGGGCGGCGTGTTCGCGCCGCTGGTGCAGCGCCTGGCCGACCGTTTCACCCTGCACCTGGTCGACCTGCCTGGCCATGGCCACAGCCGCGACGACGCCACGCCGCTGCGCCTGCCGCACGTGGTCAACGCCATTGCCGCGGCCACGCCGCCGGCGGTGTGGTGCGGCTGGTCGCTGGGCGGGCTGTTCGCCCTGCATGCGGCGGCCACCCTGCCGAAGGTGCGCGGGCTGGCGATGATCGCCGCCACGCCGCGTTTCGTGCGCGGCGAGGATTGGCCGCACGCGGTGGAACCAGTGGTGTTCGAGCAGTTCGGGCGTGACCTGGCCACGGACTTCGGCGGCACCCTGGAGCGCTTCCTGGCGTTGGACGTGATGGGTTCGGCACATGCCCGCGAGGAGCTGCGCACCCTGCGCCAGCGCCTGGTCGAGCGCGGTGCCCCCAGCGAGCGCGCCCTGCTGGAAGGCCTGCGCCTGCTGGAAGGTACCGACCTGCGTGGCGCCCTGCCCACGCTGGGCAGGCCCAGCCTGTGGATCGCCGGCCAGCGCGACCGTCTGGTATCGCCGGCCGCGATGCAGGCCGCCGCCGCGCTGGCCCCGGGCGCGCAGGCGCTGACCGTCGCCCACGGCGGCCATGCGCCCTTCCTCGGCCACGCCGACGAGGTGGCCGCTGCCCTGCAACACTTTGTTGCCGGCCTGTCACCGGCCGATGGCGGACAATGAGCACTTTCCGCATTCGGCAGGGTTGACGCATGGATCTCGGTATTTCCGGCCGCTGGGCACTGGTCTGCGGCGCAAGCAAGGGCCTCGGCCTGGGCTGCGCGCGCGCCCTCGTGGCCGAAGGCGTGAACGTGGTGATCGTGGCCCGTGGCGAAACTGCCCTGCAGGCTGCCGCTGAAGAACTGCGCGCCCTGCCCGGTGCCGCCGAGGTGCGCACCGTCGCCGCCGACGTCACCACCGAGGCCGGGCGCACGCAGGCGCTGGCCGCCTGCCCGCAGGTCGACATCCTGGTGACCAACGCCGGTGGCCCGCCGCCGGGCGACTTCCGCACGTTCGAGCGCGACGACTGGATCGCCGCGCTGGATGCCAACATGCTGGCCCCGATCGCGCTGATCCGCGCCACGGTGGACGCGATGATCGCGCGCGGCTTCGGCCGCATCGTCAACATCACCTCGTCCTCGGTGAAGGCACCGATCGACACGCTGGCACTGTCCAACGGCGCGCGCAGCGGTCTCACCGGCTTCGTCGCCGGGCTGGCACGGCGCACGGTCGGCCACAACGTCACGATCAACAACCTGCTGCCCGGCCAGTTCGACACCGACCGCCTGCGCGCCAACTTCGCCCACGCTGCGGGCCAGGACGGCGACGTGCAGGCGGTGGCCGACCGCCGCCGCCAGCAGATCCCCGCCGGCCGCTTCGGCACGCCGGACGAATTCGGCGCCGCCTGCGCCTTCCTGTGCAGTGCACAGGCCGGTTACCTCACCGGGCAGAACCTGCTGATCGACGGCGGCGCCTACCCCGGTACGTTCTAAGAGACTTCCGCAATGCCGTCCCACTTCGATGCCCGCCACGTCCGCCGCGCGTTCGCCCGCGCCGCCAACAGCTATGACGCCGCCGCTGCCCTGCAGCGCGAGGTGCAGTCGCGGCTGATCGAATCGCTGGACTACCTGGAAGCGCGCAAGCCCGAGGTGGTGCTGGACATCGGTGCGGGCACCGGCCACGCCAGCGCGCTGATGAAGAAGCGCTGGCCGAAGGCGCAGGTGATCGCGATGGACGTGGCCCTGCCGATGCTGGACCAGGCCAAGCGCCAGGCCGGCTGGTGGAAGCCGTTCCAGCGCCTGTGCGGTGATGCCGCCGCGCTGCCGCTGCCTGACAACAGCGTCGATGTGATCTTCAGCAACCTGTGCCTGCAGTGGCTGGACGACCTGCCAGCGGTGTTCGCCGGTTTCCGTCGCGTGCTCAAGCCCGGTGGCCTGCTGCTGTGCTCCACCTTCGGCCCTGAAACGCTTGTCGAGCTCAACGAAGCGTTCGCCGCCGCCGATGACCGCCCGCATGTCAGCCGCTTCGCGCAGATCGCCCAGTTCGGCGATGCGTTGATGATGGCCGGCTTCCGCGATCCGGTGCTGGACCGCGACCTGTTCACCCTGACCTACGACGACCTGCCCGCGCTGATGCGCGAGCTGCGCGCGATGGGTGCGACCAATGCACGGGTAGACCGCCGTCACACGCTGACCGGCCGCGGTCGTTTTGCCGCCGCTGCTGCAGCGTACGAACCGATGCGCCGTGCCGACGGCAAGCTGCCCAGCAGCTGGGAAGTGATCTACGCCCACGCCTGGGCGCCGGACCCGGGCGCCCCAATCCGCGAAGGCGGGCATGACATCGCCTCGGTGCCGGTGTCGGCCATCCCGATCCGCCGCAAGCAGCCCTGATCGAAAGCCGCCGGGCATGGCCCGGCGCTACCAGACGCGCGATAGGGGCCGCGCCGGACGCACGATATGGGTAGCGCCGGGCCATGCCCGGCGAGCGCAGCGGCTTGGCGATCAGGTATTCGCCGGCGAACTCAGCGGCGGACGCACCAGGTCGCGGTGGAAGAAATAGATTTCCTGCACCAGGAAACGCCAGCTGGTGTGGAAGCTGCGGAAGCGCGTGCTTGGCGTGGACGAGGCCAGCGCCTCGATGCCCAGCGCCTGGCTCAGGCGCAGCGCGCGCGCCATGTGCAGCGGGTCGCTGACGATGATGACCGTGTGCAGCTTGCGCTGCTCCATCAGTCGCTTGGCTTCCACCAGGTTCTGTACGGTGTTGCGTGAGGCGGTCTCGATCAGGATCGCGTCATCCGGCACGCCGTGCTTCAGCGCATAGCGCCGTGCCACCTGCGATTCGGAAAAACGCGCGCCCGCACCACCGTAGCCACCGGTGAAGATCAGCAGCGGCGCGTAGCCGGCCTGGTACAGATCCAGGCCATGGCGGATGCGTTCTTCGAACACCGGCGACGGCTTGGCATCGTAGGCCGCCGCGCCCAGCACGATGATCGCGTCGGCCTTGGCGGCCTGGTCGCGCTCACCCACCCAGACGATCCAGGCGGTCACGCCCAGCAGCCACACCAGCACCAGCACGAACAGGCGCCACAGCCAACCCAGCAGGCCGGTGCGGGGTCGATGACGGCCGCGGCTCACGCCACCTCCCAGCGCAGCGCTGGCAGATCGACGTTGCCGCCGGACAGCACCAGGCCCACGCGCTGGCCGGCAAACCGCGCCGGCTGGGCCAGCACCGCCGCCAGCACGATGGCCGAGGACGGTTCCACCACCTGCTTCAGCACCTCCCACAGCAGGCGCATCGCCGCACGGGTGGCGTCATCGTCCACCACGATCACCTCGGCGCCCGCCGCCTGCAGCAGCTGGAAATTCGGCGCGCCGACCAGCGTGCGCAGGCCATCGCAGAAGGTGTCCGGGGTGAAGGCGGTCACGCGCTCGCCGGCAGCCAGCGAGCGCGCGGTGTCGTCGGCACCGGCCGGTTCGGCCAGCACCAGGCGGGTCTGCGGGCTGGCGTGCTGCAGGGCCAGCGCAGTGCCGCTGGCCAGGCCACCACCGCCCACCGGCACCACCAGTACATCGAACGGGCCATCGCTGTGCAGCAGTTCCAGCGCCGCCGTGCCCTGCCCGGCCATCACCGCCGGGTCGGCATAGGGATGCACCAGGGTCGCGCCGGTATCGGCCTGCACCTGCGCGCAGGTGGCCTCGCGGTCGGCGATGGTGGGCGGGCAACGCCAGAGGGTGGCGCCATGGCGTGCGATGTTGGCCAGCTTGGCGGCCACCGCCCCTTCGGGCACCACCACATGACAGGGTATGCCGCGGGTGCGGGCGGCCAGGGCCAGCGCCGCACCGTGGTTGCCCGAGGAATGGGTGACCACACCGGCCGCGGCGTGCCCGGCGTCCAGCGACCACACCGCATTGCAGGCACCACGGAACTTGAACGCCCCGCCGCGCTGCAGATGCTCGGCCTTGAAGGCCAGCTGCGCCCCGGCCAGCGCATCCAGCGCGTGCGAGCGCAGGACCGGCGTGACATGGGCATGCGGCGCGATCCGCGCGGCGGCGGCCAGGACATCTTCGGCGCGGGGCAACAGTGAATCGCTCATGACGCAAGATTAACGTATGCCCCGACGCTGGTGGCCACGCACCCGGCCATGCCAGCATGCAGGCCTTCATCGCCATTCATCCTGGGCCGGCACAATTAAGGGGCGATTCAATGCCCACGCCTGAAGCTGGCCCTACACCCGTCCTTGGGGGGACCCACATGAAAACGCGCCTGTTGCTTGCCGGTGGCCTGTTGCTGGCCCTCACCGGCTGTTCCACCTACGACTATGTCGGCGGTGGCAGCGGTGGCAGTTACTACCACGGTGCCCCGTCGACGGAGTACCGCTATCCGTATGGCTACCCGTCCACCTATGGCTACCCCTACTACGGTGGGTATGGCGGCTATGGCGGTGGCTACGGCTATTACGGCAACCCGTATTACTCGCGCCCGGTCTACCGGCCGCCGCACAACCACCGCCCGCCGCCGCCGCCGCGTCCGGGCAACGGGGGTGAGAACCGTCCGCCGCCGCCGCCGCGCCAGAACAACGGTGGGTCGCCGTGGCGGAACATGGACTCGATGCGTCGCCCGCCGCAGGCCGGCCGCCCGTCGGGTCCGCCGCAGGCACGTCCGTCTGCGCCCCAGGCTCGTCCGTCCGCGCCGCCGCAGGCACGTCCGGCACCGGCACCGCGTTCGCCGAAGTCGAACGGTTCTCCGTGGCGAAACCTGGAACGATGAACCGTTGCCTGCGGCGAAACATGAAACGTGCGACGCAGCGCACAGTTGGGCTCTGAACCATCTTGCATTTCACGCGGTTCAGGCCGCACTCTACGCGGGTGGTGACGGCCCGCGTCACAAAGTGACAAAAACGTTAAGGGCCCGTCCCAAACAGCTCTACGTCGATATCCGACAGGAACATCTGGATCCCCCCTGTTCCGGCCCTGTCGGATGTCGGCACCTCTGAAAGCAGACGGCCCCGCGATGCGGGGCCGTTTGTTTTTGGCTTGTCTGGATCCACGCCATGCGTGGATAGGGCCCCTCCCGGCAAATCCCCCGCCCTGGTAGATCCACGCCATGCGTGGATGGGACCTCTCCCGGCAGGCCACCCAAAAAAACAGGGCCGGACAGTCCCCCGACTGCCGGCCCCCCGCTTCCCCACCGTGCGCCTGTACCGGCCCCTGTTCCAATTCCGGTCAACGGCGCCTACGGCGCCAGCCACGATGGGTGCTATTGGGTTATCTGCAAAAATCCTGCCAACTTTAGGGCGGATTTCATCCCGGCCCCGATCCGGGCCCGTCGCCCCCCTCCGAATGGCGCTAAAATCGCCACCCCGGCGCCGCCCCGGCCGCGCCCGTCCCTTGTTGACCTGCCCCCATGACCCAGTCCTTCCATCGTTACGACGTCATCGTCATCGGCGGTGGCCACGCCGGCACCGAGGCCGCGCTGGCCGCGGCCCGTACCGGCGTGCGCACCCTGCTGCTGACCCACAACATCGAAACCGTGGGCGCGATGAGCTGCAACCCGGCCATCGGCGGCATCGGCAAGGGCCACCTGGTCAAGGAAATCGATGCCCTCGGCGGTGCGATGGCGCATGCCGCCGACCGCGCCGGCATCCAGTGGCGCACGCTCAACGCCTCCAAGGGCCCGGCCGTGCGCGCGACCCGCTGCCAGGCCGACCGCAACCTGTACCGCATGGCGATCCGTGCCATCGTCGAAGGCCAGGCCAACCTGACCGTGTTCCAGGCCGCCGTCGATGACCTGGTCATCGAAGGCGACGCCGTGCGCGGGGTCATCACCCAGACCGGCCTGCGCTTCGACGCCGAGGCCGTGGTGCTGACCGCCGGCACCTTCCTCGCCGGCAAGATCCACGTCGGCCCGACCCAGTACGCCGCCGGCCGCATGGGCGACCCGCCGGCGACCACGCTGGCCGCGCGCCTGCGCGAGCGTCCGTTCCAGGTGGACCGCCTGAAGACCGGCACGCCGCCGCGCATCGATGGCCGCTCGCTGGATTACAGCGTGATGGACGAGCAGCCCGGCGACACGCCGCGCCCGGTGATGTCCTTCCTCGGCTCGGTGGACGAGCATCCGCAGCAGGTCAGCTGCTGGATCACCCACACCACCGAACAGACCCACCAGATCATCCGCGACGCCCTGCACCGTTCGCCGCTGTACAGCGGGCAGATCGAGGGCATCGGCCCGCGCTACTGCCCGTCCATCGAGGACAAGGTGGTGCGCTTCGCCGAGAAGGCCAGCCACCAGATCTTCGTCGAGCCTGAGGGCCTGGGCATCGTCGAGATCTACCCCAACGGCATCTCCACCTCGCTGCCGTTCGACGTGCAGCTGGAGATGGTGCGCAGCATCCGCGGCTTCCAGAACGCGCACATCACCCGCCCCGGCTACGCCATCGAATACGACTTCTTCGATCCGCGCGGGCTGAAGGCTTCGCTGGAAACCAAGCTGGTCAACGGCCTGTTCTTCGCCGGCCAGATCAACGGCACCACCGGTTATGAAGAAGCCGCCGCACAGGGCCTGCTGGCCGGCCTCAACGCCGCGCGCCAGGTGCGCGGGCTGGACGGCTGGTGCCCGCGCCGCGACGAAGCGTACCTGGGCGTGCTGGTGGATGACCTGATCACCCACGGCACCAACGAGCCGTACCGCATGTTCACCAGCCGCGCCGAATACCGCCTGCAGCTGCGCGAGGACAACGCCGACCAGCGCCTGACTCCGGCCGGCCGCGAAATGGGCCTGGTCGATGACCGCCGCTGGAGCGCCTTCGAGACCAAGCAGGCCGCAGTGGCCGCCGAGCGCGCGCGCTTGGGTGCGCTGTGGGCGACCCCGGCCAATGCGCTGGGCCGCGAGGTACAGGAAACGCTGGGCGTGGCGGTCAGCCGCGAAACCAACGTGCTGGACCTGATCAAGCGCCCGGAACTGGACTACGCGCAGCTGATGCAGGTGCCGTCGCTGGGCCCGGCCGTGGCCGATGGCAAGGTGGCCGAGCAGGTCGAGATCGGCGTGAAGTACGCCGGCTACCTGGACCGCCAGCGCGACGAGATCGAACGCCAGCAGCGCCACGAAGCGACGCCGATCGCCGAAGGCTTCGACTACGCCGGCGTGCGTGGGTTGTCGGCCGAAGTGCTGCAGAAGCTGGAACGCGTGCGCCCGCAGACCATCGGCCAGGCACAGCGCATTCCCGGCATGACCCCGGCCGCGATCTCGCTGCTGCTGGTGCACCTGGAACGCGCCCGCCGCGGCCGCGTGGCGTAACGCGCATCATCGGTAGCGCCGGGCCATGCCCGGCGAGCGTAGCGGCACGCGAACAGCCGCCGGGCATGGCCCGGCGCTACCGATACCTCTGCCGCGTATCATCGTCGTGTTTGCCCCACCTGGAGACAGCGATGAACCCCCTGCGCCCCTTCCGCGACAAGATGCCCGTCCTCGGCCAGCGCGTATACGTCGACCCGGCCTGCACCCTCATCGGTGACGTGGAGCTGGCCGACGATGTCTCCATCTGGCCGGGCACGGTCATCCGCGGCGACGTCAACCATGTCCGCATCGGCGCGCGCACCAACGTGCAGGACGGCACCATCATCCACGTCAGCCACCACAGCCCGTACAACAAGGCCGGCTACCCGACCCTGATCGGCGAAGGCGTGACCGTCGGCCACGGCTGCATCATCCACGCCTGCACCATCGGCGATTACAGCCTGATCGGCATGGGTGCCTGCATCCTCGACGGCGCGCGCGTCGAGCGCCATGCCTTCGTCGGCGCCGGCGCCGTGGTCGGCCCGGGCAAGGTGGTCGGCGAGGGCGAGTTGTGGGTGGGCAACCCGGCGCGTCCGGCACGCACGCTCAGCGACAAGGAGATCGAGTCGCTGCACTATTCGGCCGACCACTACGTGCGGCTGAAGGACGAATACCTGGGCTGAGCCGCTTCGTCGGCCACTGGGCTCTGCTAAAGTCGGGGCCCGACCAGGAACCGTCGAGACCCCCATGCCTGTGGCAGCACGCCGGAGAGGACTCCAGCGCCCACATCCGCGGCCATCGCACTGATGACCGCGCCCATGCTCGATACCTACCGCGAGGTGGTAACGCCGGAAGGCGTGCCGCTGCAGTTGCCCACCGCCGGGCCGATGCCGCGTGCGCTGGCCTGGCTGGTCGACCTGGGCATCCGCTTCGGCGCGCTGGTGCTGCTGTCCATTCCGCTGGCCCTGCTCGATGAGTTTGGCCGCGGCATCTACATGGCCGCGATGTTCCTGCTGATGTGGGCCTACCCCATCGTCTGCGAGGCGCTGTGGGGCCGCACCCTGGGCAAGCGTGCACTCGGCCTGCGCGTGCTGTCGCGCGATGGCGCACCGGTGGGCTGGATGGCCTCGATCACCCGCAACCTGCTGCGTACCGTGGACATGCTGCCGTTCGGTTATGCCCTGGGCCTGCTCAGCAGCCTGTTCGATCCGTACGGGCGCCGCCTCGGCGACCTGGTGGCCGGCACCGTGGTGGTGCACGAGCCGATGCATTACCTGTCGCCACCGGCCACCATCGACAGCGTGCTGGTGCCGTCGCAGCCGCTGCGCCCGCAGGAACAGGCCGCCGTCCTCGCCTTTGCCGAACGCGCGCCGCGCCTGTCGCCGGGCCGCCAGCAGGAACTGGCAGGTATCGCCGAGCCGCTGACCGGTGCATCCGGCCAGGTGGGCGTGCTGCGCCTGTATGCGATGGCCAACTGGCTGCTGGGCCGCCGATGAAGCAGGAACAGTTCGTCGCCCGCCACCAGCACGAATGGCAGCAGCTGGAGCTCTGGCTGCAGCAGCGTGCGGGCGCTTCGCGTCGCAGGCGGCGCAGGCCCGAAGCCGCTGATCCGGGTGACGTCGCCTTCGCCCAGCGCTACCGCCGCCTGTGCCAGCAGCTGGCGCTGGCCCGCGAACGCGGCTACAGCCCGCAGCTGGTGCAGCGCCTGCAGCAGCTGATGCAGCAGGGCCACAGTGTGCTGTACCGCACGCCGCCGGTGCGCTGGCGGCGGGCGCTGGAATTCCTGGTGGCCGACTTCCCGATGCTGGTGCGCAGCCAGGCGCGCAGCATGTGGGTGGCACTGGCGATGTTCGCGGTGCCGGCGCTGGCCTGCTTCGCCGTGGTGCAGCTGTACCCGGACAGCGTGCATCTGCTGATGGACAACAGCCAGATCGCCGAGATGGAACGCATGTACGACCCGGCCGCGGACCGGCTGGGGCGTGACAGCGGCACCGACTGGATGATGTTCGGCTACTACATCATGAACAACATCAGCATCGCCCTGCGCACCTTCGCCAGCGGCCTGCTGGCCGGGCTGGGCACGCTGCTGGTGCTGCTGTTCAACGGCGTCATCATGGGCGCGGTGGCGGGCCACCTGCAGCAGATCGGCCATGGCGATCCGTTCTGGCGTTTCGTCGTCGGCCATGCCGCCTTCGAACTGACCGGCATCGTGATCGCCGGCGGTGCCGGCCTGCAGCTGGGCATGAAACTGCTGGCGCCCGGCCGCCGCCGCCGCATCGACGCGCTGGTGGAAGGCGGCCGCATCGGCGCCCGCCTGTGCCTGGGCGTGGCCTTCATGCTGCTGCTGGCGGCCTTCGTGGAAGCGTTCTGGTCGTCGATCGCGCAGATCCCGGCCTGGGCCAAGTACAGCGTGGCCGGTGTGTTGTGGGTCGGCGTGCTGCTGTGGCTGTGGCGCGGCGGTCGCGGGGGTGAACGTGCGGATTGACCACCTCGACGTGGCCCTGCGTGCGCGCAGCGGCTGGGAAGCGATGGAACTGGGCACCGCCCTCGCCCGCCGCCATGCGCGCGCGGTGTGGGGCAGCTGGCTGCTGGCCAGTGCGCCGTTGTTCGTGCTGTTCAATGCGCTGGCCTGGTGGCTGGACGGCTTCGCCTGGGCATCGCTGGCGATGTGGTGGTGCAAGCCGCTGTTCGAACGCGCGCCGCTGTACGTGCTCTCACGCGGCATCTTCGGCGAGACGGTCGGCGCGCGTGCGGCACTGGCCGCGCAACGGCACTGGGGCGGCACCGGTTTCTGGGGCTACCTCGGCTGGCGCCGTTTCAGCCTGCTGCGCAGCCTGTGCCTGCCGGTCAACCTGCTGGAAGGCAACGCGCCCGCACAGCGCGGCCCACGCCGGCGCGCGGTGGCCGCCGGCGCCGCTGGGCCGGCAATCCTGCTGGCGCTGATCTGCCTCGGCTTCGAGCTGGTGCTGGTGCTGGGCGCGATCGCAGCGGTCTTCATGTTCATTCCGCTGGAACTGCTGCCCGACTCGTGGCGCGCGGCCTGGGCGATGATCAGCGTCGAGACCCCGCCGTGGGCGGACCTGCTGCTGAACCTGCTGAGCTGGCTGGCCGCCGCCCTGATCGGCCCGTTCTATGTCGGTGCGGGCTTCGGCCTGTACCTCAACCGGCGCACGCAGATGGAAGCGTGGGACGTGGAGATCGCCCTGCGCCGCCTGCGCGAACGGCTGCTGCCGGCGGCATCGACGCTGGCCCTGCTGCTGTGCCTGGCGCTGCCGCTGGCCCCCGCCCACGCGCAGGACGCCGATGCGGACACTGCCCACCAGGTCGCCGACGAAGCCCGGGCGGCCGGACAGACCGACGCGGATGAAGACGAAGGCGAGGATGACGGCGAAGAAGCCAACGCCGCCAATGATCCGGCCAATGCCGCCGCCGGCATCTTCGGCGAGCAGCCGGTGGACACGGCCGGTTTCCGCCAGGCGGTGAACCGTGCCTACGAGGATCCGCTGCAGCGGCCGGTCCGCCAGGTCACCGAGTGGAAGCCGATCGACGACGCCACGGCGGAGAAGAAGGCCGAGAAGAAAGACACCAGGGACGACAAGGCCGGCCAGAAGCATGGCGAACGCAACCGCGGCCTGAAGCTGCTGGCACGGGTGGCCGAGTGGGGCCTGTGGGCGCTGCTCGGCGCCGTGGTGCTGGTGCTGCTGCTGACCGCGCGCCTGTGGTGGCCGTGGCTGCGTGGCGCCGGCCGGCGCACGCCGAAGGACGCACCGCGCGTGCAGGAAGAGGCCGTGGAACTGCCGGTGGTGCTGCCGCCGGACGTGGCCACCCAGGCCGGCCTGCTGTGGGACCAGGGACGCCCGCGCCAGGCCTTGGCCCTGCTTTACCGCGCCAGCGTGCGCACCCTGGTCGAGCGCACCGGCAACGCGTTGCCGCCCGGCGCCACCGAAGCGCAGTGCCTGCGTGCTTCGCGGCGCATGCCTCAGCAGGCGGACCGCGATCTGTTCGCGCGCATCGTGCGCATGTGGCAGTACGCCGCGTACGGCGGCCGCCTGCCCACGCGCGATGAGTTCGATGGCCTGGCCGCGACCCTGCGCCAGCAGTTCGGGTGGAAGGCATGAGCCCGCGCGCGTTCTGGGCCCTGCTGCTCGGCCTGCTGGTGCTGCTGGGCGTGCCGTTGACCATCCTGTTCCTGCGCACGCACGAGAAGGTCACCGAGACCGTGGTGCTGCCGCCGCGTGGCGAAGCCAGCTACAACCCGCTGTACGTGCTGGGGCAGGCGCTGCGCGCGGACGGCATTGAAGTGCAGTCGCGCGAACGCCTGCAGCTGGCGAAGATGCCCCTGGCCGACACCGATACCGTGGTCCTGCTGCAGGACACCCGCGAGATGCCGCCGGGCACCGCGCAGGCACTGCTGGACTGGGTTGCCCGTGGCGGCCACCTGCTGCTGCGCACGCAGCCGCCGGGCGAGGACAAGACCAGCACCACGCAGGGTCCGCTGCTGGACCGCATCGGCGTGGAAAGCCTGTTCCATGGCAAGGACTGCCAGCCGTTCCATGTAGTGGATGATCCCAACCACGTCGAGTTCTGCAACGGCCGCCGCTTCAGCCTCGGCTTCCGGGCCAGTGCCGATGCCGAGCGCCGCTGGGGCAACGAGGAAGGGCTGGCCTTCGCCCGCCTGCGCCACGGCAAGGGCCGCATCGATGTGCTGGCCGACATGGATTTCATGCGCGGCAATGGCGCCGCTCCGCTGCCGCGCAAGGGCGCGACGGCCAAAAACACACCGCAGCGCGGTGGCCTGCACGATCTCTCCCACCGCGACCTGACCCGCCACCTGCTGGACCCCAACTACGGGCGCGGCACGGTGTGGCTGGTATACGGCAGCCGCCCGCCGACGCTGCTGGCGCGCATCGTGCTGCAGGGCTGGCCGGTGTGGATTCCGCTGCTGCTGGGCATCCTGGGCTGGCTGTGGACGCGCGCGCAGCGGCTGGGCAGCGTGCTGCCTTCGCCGGTGGTCGAGCGCCGCTCGCTGCTGGAACACGTGCGTGCCAGTGGCGAGCTGCTGCTGCGCTTCGGCCAGGGCGCGCAGCTGTACAACGCAGTGCAGGCGCTGTTCCTGCATCGCCTGCGCCTGCGCGCCCCGGTGGCGGCCGCGCTGGATGGCGCTGCCCGCGACCAGGCCATCGCCGAGGTGCTGCAGTGGCCCGCCAGCCGCGTGGCCACCGCCCTCACCGCTCCTTCGCCGCACGATTCCTCCGCCCTGCGCGAGCGCATCCGCTTGCTGCTCCAGATGAGATCCCTGCTATGACCGATGCCCCTGAGCTTCCGGCGGCCGCTGCCGCCCGCCTGATCGAACGCGTCGATGCCATCCGCGATGCCGTCGGCCGCGCCTTCATCGGCCAGGCCGACGTGCTCGACCAGATCATGGTGGCGCTGCTGGCCGGCGGCCACGTGCTCATCGAAGGCGTGCCCGGGCTGGGCAAGACCCTGCTGGTGCGTGCGCTGGCACAGGCCATGGAGCTGGACTACGGGCGCGTGCAGTTCACCCCCGACCTGATGCCCAGCGACGTCAGCGGCCATGCGGTGTACGACCCGAAGAGCGAGAGCTTCAAGATCCGCCGCGGCCCGGTGTTCACCAACCTGCTGCTGGCCGACGAGATCAACCGCGCCCCGGCCAAGACCCAGTCGGCCCTGCTGGAAGTGATGCAGGAAGGCCAGGTGACCATCGAAGGCAAGGCCTTCACCCTGGCGCCGCCGTTCATGGCCCTGGCCACGCAGAACCCGCTGGAACAGGAAGGCACCTACCCGCTGCCGGAAGCGCAGCTGGACCGCTTCCTGCTGAAGGTGCTGATCGACTACCCGCAGCTGGAAGACGAGAAGCACATGGTCACGGCCATCACCCGTGGCCGCGCCGCCAGCGATTTCGACCTCAGCCAGGTGCCGCGCGTACTCGGCGCCGGCGAACTGCTGGCGCTGCAGCAGGCCACCGCCGCCATCACCGTCGATGACGAGGTGATCGACTACGCGGTGCGCATCGTGGCCGCCACCCGTTCCTGGCCGGGCATCGCCGTCGGCGCCGGCCCGCGCGGCAGCATCGCGCTGGTGCGTGCCGCGCGTGCGCAGGCGGTGCTGGCCGGCCGCGATTTCGTCACCCCCGACGACGTGCGTGACATCGCACGGCCGGCACTGCGCCACCGCATCGCGCTGGCACCGGAACTGCAGATCGAAGGCCAGGGCCCGGACGACGTGCTCGGTGCCCTGCTGGCCAAGGTGGAAGCGCCGCGCCGATGAGGCCTGCGCCGCTGCTGCTGGTCCTGCTGGCTGCCTGGGCCGCGCTGGGCGGCGTGGTGCTGGCCGGCCTGCTGCCGCACTGGAGCTGGGCCGTGGCCGGTGCGCTGGTGGCTGCGCTGGCACTGGCCGATCTGTGGCGGCAGTGGCGACGTGCATCGCCGCAGGTACAGCGCCAGGTGCCCGAGGCGCTGGCACTGGGCGTGCGCCGCGAGATCGGCCTGCGCCTGTTCGCCGAGCAGCCGATGCAGGTGCAGGTGTTCGATCGCGTGCCCGGCGGCTGGCCGCTGGAAGGATTGCCGCAGCGCCTGCAGCTGCGCGCCGGCCACGCCAGCATCCTGCACTACCAGGTGCAGCCGCAGCAGCGCGGGCGCTTCCAGTTCGACGGCGTGGACGTACGCATCCGCTCGCCGTGGCGGCTGTGGTGGCAGCAGCGCACGCTGCCGCCGGTGCTGGACGTGCGGGTCTATCCCAACTTCGTGCCGCTCACCCGCTTCGCGTTGTTCAGTGCCGACCAGGCCTCGCGCCTGGTGGGCGCACACGTGAAGCGCCGCCGTGGTGAAGGCACCGATTTCCACCAGATGCGCGAGTACCGCGTCGGTGACAGCCTGCGCCAGCTGGACTGGAAGGCCACCGCCCGCGCGCGCAAGCTGATCTCACGCGAATACCAGGACGAGAAGAACCAGCAGCTGCTGCTGATGCTCGACAGCGGCCGGCGCATGCTGGCCAGCGAAGGCGGCCTCTCGCACTTCGACCATGCCTTGAACGCATCGCTGGTGGTGGCTTACCTGGCGTTGCGCCAGGGCGATGCCGCCGGCCTGTTCGCGGTGGGTGGCGAACGCCGCTGGGTGGCGCCGCAGCGCGGCATGGGCACGGTGGAACACCTGCTGCGCGCCAGTTACGACCTGCAGCCGCAGGCCGTGGCCACCGACTATCTGGCCGCCGCCACCGAAGTCTCGCTGCGGCAGCGCCGGCGTGCGCTGGTGATGCTGGTCAGCAACGTGCGCGACGAAGACATCGAAGACCTGCTGGCCGCCGTGCGCCTGCTGCAGCGCCGCCATCTGGTGTGCGTGGCCAGCCTGCGCGAACGCGAACTGGATACCGCGCTGGAGGGCGAGGTGCACACGCTGGAAGACGCCGCCCAGGCAGGTGCCGCCGCGCTGTACCTGCAGCAGCGCGCGAAGGCGCATGAAGCGCTGCGCAGCGAGAAGGTGATGGTGCTGGACGTGACCGCCGACGCCCTGCCTGCCGCGCTGGTGGAACGGTATCTGGCCGTGAAGCGCGAAGGGCTGCTGTAACGGGTAGCGCCGGGCCATGCCCGGCGGATGGGGAACCACCGCTGCGCTCGCCGGGCATGGCCCGGCGCTACCGGCACACCGCCCTGGTTCGCGAACGCTCTGGTAGGTGCCAACCTTGGTTGGCACGAAACCCAAGGCAAACAGCTGCCGGCCAGCGGCCGGCACTACCCCTGCAGCAGCGCGCGAAAGCGCACGAAGCACTGCGCAGCGAGAAAGTGATGGTGCTGGACGTGACCGCCGACGCCCTGCCTGCCGCGCTGGTGGAACGGTATCTGGCCGTGAAGCGCGAAGGGCTGCTGTAACCGGTAGCGCCGGGCCATGCCCGGCGGATGGGGAACCACCGCTGCGCTCGCCGGGCATGGCCCGGCGCTACCGTCGAACCGCTCTGGTCCGCGACTGCTCTGATAGGTGCCAACCTTGGTTGGCACGAAACCCAAGGCAAACAGCTGCCGGCCAGCGGCCGGCACTTCCCCTGCAGCAGCGCGCGAAAGCGTATGAAGCGCTGCGCAGCGAGAAGGTGATGGTGCTGGACGTGACCGCCGACGCCCTGCCTGCCGCGCTGGTGGAACGGTATCTGGCCGTGAAGCGCGAAGGGCTGCTGTAACGGGTAGCGCCGGGCCATGCCCGGCGGATGGGGAACCACCGCTGCGCTCGCCGGGCATGGCCCGGCGCTACCAGCACACCGCCCTGGTTCGCGAACGCTCTGGTAGGTGCCAACCTTGGTTGGCACAAAACCCACGCCGCCGGTTACGCGGCCGCCAGCAATCGCCGCTGCAACCGTTCCACCGCACGCTGCAGCAGCACCCGGTTGCGGGCCAGCTTCATCCACTGCGGCAGGCGCGAGAACATCGAGGCGTTGTGCACGCCACCGTGCTCGCGCAGTGCCGACGTCGCGTAGTCATGCAGCACCTGCAGGTGCTCGGCGTTGTAGGCCCACAGCAGGCCCGCACGGGTGGGCTCCACCAACCGCAGCGGCAGGCCGAAATGCGGATCTGCCGGCTCGGCATCGCGCAACGGGCAGACGCTGACCTTCACCTCGCTGGTGCGCCCGCACTGCACGCACTTGGCCGGCAGCACCTCGGGCACGGCCGTGGAGGCCGACGGTCGATGCTGGTGCACGCACACCCACTGGTGACCGCAGTAACCGCACGGGCGGCGGCCATCAATGCGCACCGCGCCCACCCAGGCGCCGCTGTCCAGCGCCACGCTGCAGCCGGTGCAACGGAAGCGCGCCGTCCAGCGGTGAGGCTGCCAGCTGGCGACCACCCAGCCCGGCGTGTCACAGCGATGGCAGCGCACCGCCACGCGCCCGGCGAAGGCGTGCAGCGTGCGGCCATCATCGAAGTGCCGCCCCGGCACCGGCGTCGTCCGCCCGCGCCGGCCCAAGGGCCGCCGCACCGCCATCAGACGTAGATCCGCGTCGGCGCCTCGTCCACGATCGCATGCGGCACGAAGCGCGCACTGTCGCGGGTGATCGCGCTGTCGTCCTCGCGGATGCCGATGCCGCAGGCATGGTCACCGATCACCCAGCTGCCGACCAGCGGGTAACCGCCTTCGAAGCGGGTGAGCGGGTGCGCACGCTGGATGATCGCCGGGCCTTCGTACGGGCCGTCGCTGCGCTGGGTGCTGCCATCGGCCAGGTGCATCTCGATGTTGGCACCTTCGCGCGAGAACAGCGGCTTGCGCACCCAACCCGAGGCCAGCGCGCTGCCATCATCGAAGTGCGCTTCCAGCAGGTTCGGGTGGCTGACGTTGCGCTGCCACAGCAGCGGCAGGATGCCCTTGTTGCTCAGCACCGCCTTCCACGCCGGCTCCAGCAGCTGGATGCCCGAACCGGGCAGCGCGCGGCCGAATTCCTCGGCCATCAGGTCTTCCAGCGGGTACAGCTTGAACAGCGTGCCGATCACCGTGTCGTCCAGCGCGGTGAAGCGACCGTCCTCGGACAGGCCGATATCCTCGATGGCGATGGCCTCGCCCTGCAGGCCCGCCTGGGCCGCGCAGTCACGCAGGTAGTCGACCGTGCCACGGTCCTCGTCCGAACTGCCTACCGCGCTGAAATACAGCGGCGGCGGCAGGCGCGCGGCGAGCTCGCCGAAGCGCTCGACCAGGGCCTCGTGCATGCCGTTGAACTGGTCGGCGTGCTGCGGCAGGCGGCCGGCGTTGCGCTGGTCCTCCAGCCACTGCCACTGGAAGAAGCTGGCCTCGAACAGCGAGGTCGGCGTGTCGTAGTTCAGTTCGTACAGCTTGGCCGGACCGGTGCCGTCGTAGGCCAGGTCCAGGCGCCCGTACAGGTGCGGCTGGCGCTGGCGCCAGCTCTCGGCGATCCAGTCGCGGTAATGCGCGGGGATCGCCAGCTGGTCCATCAGGCGCTCGCTGGCGATGACATCGCCAACCAGGTCCAGCGCCATCTGGTGCAGCTCGGCGCTGGGGTCTTCGATGTCGACTTCGATCTGGCGCAGGGTGAACGCGTAGTACGCGCTTTCATCCCAGTACGGCTGGCCGTCGATGGTGTGGAAGCGGAAACCGGCTTCCTCCGCGCGCGCCCGCCAGTGGGCGCGCTCGGCAATGCGAATTCGCTGCATGGGTCGATCAGCCGCCGAAGCTGCCGCCGCTGCGGCGGGCGCTGGTGCTGCCGAAGCCGCTGCGGCTGGCGGTGACGGCACGGTTCGGCTCGCTGCTGACCGGGGCCAGGCCGGCCTTGCCGGCGCCGATGCCGCTGGCGGTGTTCATGCCACCGGTGCCGCCCGGGGCCGGGCGCGCCCAGCCAGCGTTCTTGTCCTGGTAGGCCGGGGCCGAAGCCGGCGCCTGCGGGGCCAAGCCGCCGCGGTTGCTCAGCATCTGCGACATGAAGAAGCCCATCATCATCGGGCCGATGAACGAGGTGCCGGCCGAGGTGTGCTGCTGCACGCACTGCTCGGGCTTGTAGTCCTGTTCGCAGGCTTCCTTGCTGGCGTACTTCGGCGCCGCATCGGCGGCCTTCTGCTGCGCCTCGGCAAAGGCGTTGCGGCACGAGGACGGATCGCCCGTCGCCTCGGTGCAGGCCTGCACGGAGGTGTACAGGCCTTCCTGCACCTGCACCTGCTCTTCCTTCTGGCAGGCGGTGAACAGCAGGGGTGCAGCGCTCATCAGCAGCAGCGCGGTGGTGCGGGAACGCTTCATGGCGTCATGCCTCGGAATCGGATCAATTCCCCCAATGATGCCAAATCCGCACCAACAACCGGAATCGGCAAAGTGGGAAAGATGAACGGAATTTCATTTTCGTGGGGCACCGCCCTGGTAGGTGCCAACCTTGGTTGGCACACCCCTGCGGCGCCCGGCCATGCCCGGCGGGGGCAGCCAAGCCTCCGGCGAGGAGCCCCCTTGTTGTTCAAGGGGGCGCGCCGAAGGCGCGGGGATAAGGAGAAATGCGTGGACCACCAAGCCGCTGCAGGCGGCGAAGGTGGTTGCAGCAGCAACCGAAAAAATTGTCCATGATCGGGCGACCCCCACGTTGTACGGCCCGCCCGTTCCGCCAGCCATGCCTGAATACCGCTCCCGCACCTCCACCGCCGGCCGCAACATGGCCGGCGCCCGCGCCCTGTGGCGCGCCACCGGCATGAAGGATGGCGACTTCCACAAGCCGATCATCGCCATCGCCAACTCCTTCACCCAGTTCGTGCCCGGCCACGTGCACCTGAAGGACCTCGGCCAACTGGTCGCGCGCGAGATCGAGAAGGTCGGCGGCGTCGCCAAGGAATTCAACACGATCGCTGTCGACGACGGCATCGCCATGGGCCACGACGGCATGCTGTACTCGCTGCCCAGCCGCGAGATCATCGCCGACTCGGTCGAGTACATGGTCAACGCGCACTGCGCCGACGCGCTGGTGTGCATTTCCAACTGCGACAAGATCACCCCCGGCATGCTGATGGCCGCACTGCGCCTCAACATCCCGGTGGTGTTCGTCTCCGGCGGCCCGATGGAGGCCGGCAAGACCAAGCTGTCCGAGCACAAGCTGGACCTGGTCGATGCGATGGTCATCGCCGCCGACGAAAGCGCCAGCGACGAGAAGGTCGCCGAATTCGAGCGCAGCGCCTGCCCCACCTGCGGTTCCTGCTCGGGCATGTTCACCGCCAACTCGATGAACTGCCTGACCGAAGCGCTGGGCCTGTCGCTGCCCGGCAACGGCTCGACCCTGGCCACCCACGCCGACCGCGAGCAGCTGTTCCTGCGCGCCGGCCGCCTGATCGTCGAACTGTGCCATCGCTGGTACGGCGGCGAAGAAGAAAGTGCGCTGCCGCGTGGCATCGCCACCCAGGCCGCGTTCGCCAACGCGATGACCCTGGACATCGCCATGGGCGGTTCCACCAACACCATCCTGCACCTGCTGGCCGCCGCGCAGGAAGCCGAAGTGGACTTCGACCTGACCCACATCGATGCGCTGTCGCGGCGCGTTCCGCAGCTGTGCAAGGTGGCGCCGAACACGCCCAAGTACCACATGGAAGACGTGCACCGCGCGGGCGGCGTGTACGGCATCCTCGGCGAACTGGCGCGTGGCGGCCTGCTGGATACCCGCGTGCCGACCGTGCACAGCCGCACCCTGGCCGATGCCATCGAGCGCTGGGACGTTGCGGTCAGCGACGAATCCAGCGTGCACGACTTCTTCCGTGCCGGCCCGGCCGGCATTCCCACCCAGGTGGCTTTCAGCCAGGCCACGCGCTGGCCCACACTGGACGTGGACCGCGCCGAAGGCTGCATCCGCAGCGTCGAGCACGCTTATTCGGCCGAAGGCGGCCTGGCCGTGCTGCGCGGCAACCTGGCCGTCGATGGCTGCGTGGTGAAGACCGCCGGCGTGGACGAATCCATCCACGTATTCGAAGGGAGCGCGCGCGTGTTCGAGAGCCAGGACGCGGCCGTGGCCGGCATCCTCGCCGACAAAGTGCAGCCCGGCGACGTGGTCGTCATCCGCTACGAAGGCCCGAAGGGTGGCCCGGGCATGCAGGAAATGCTCTACCCCACCAGCTACCTGAAGTCGAAGGGGCTGGGCAAGCAGTGCGCGCTGCTGACCGACGGCCGTTTCTCCGGCGGCACCTCGGGCCTGTCGATCGGCCACGTCTCGCCGGAAGCCGCCAGCGGCGGCACCATCGGCCTGGTGGAAGACGGTGACCGCATCCGCATCGACATCCCCGCCCGCCGCATCGACCTGCTGCTGGACGACGCCACCCTCGCCCAGCGCCGCGCCGACGCCGATGCGCGCGGCTGGAAGCCGCGTGAAGCCCGCCCGCGCAAGGTCACCAGCGCACTGAAGGCCTACGCCCTGCTGGCGACCAGCGCCGACAAGGGCGCCGTCCGCAACACCGCTCTGCTCGGCGATTGAATTGCCGTGGGGTCGGATCCCTTTCGCAGAAAGGGCTCCGACCCCGGCACAGCAGTCAGATCACGAACGGCTCGCCATCCAGGCGGCACGCCCCTGCTGAAATGTGGATCGCACCGCCGGACTGCAGCTCAAACATCACGCGGATGACACCTTCGGCGCGATCTTCGCTGGCCGTCACGTCGTTGACCGATGCACTCGGTCCCCAGGGTTCGCTCCTGTCCAGCATCACGTGCTCCACCGCATCGAACTGCAGGCGGCGCTCGGTTTGAGTTGAATCGCGCAGGACGAGTTCAAACGTCGCGGCGATCCAGTCACTGTGGGTCGCGATGATGGTCCAGTCGTGCATGTGGCTTCCCTCCGCGCGTGCAGTCGCGCCATGGTAGTCCTATCTTCGAGGTTGCCGGCCAGCGGCCGGCACTACCCGTGCTGGTTGGTTACGGTGCCATGCGTGCTGGGGTCAGAGCCCTTCCTGCGGAAGGGATCCGACCCCGGGGTCGCGGCATGGGGTCGGATCCCTTCCGCAGGAAGGGCTCTGACCCCACCGGCGCGGCTCAGCCGATCACGCGCTTGAACGGCGGCAGCGCGTCGATGATGCGCTTGCCGTAGCGGCGGGTCAGCAGCCGCGAATCGAGGATGACCACGCGGCCGGTGTCGGTGGACGTGCGGATCAGTCGGCCGGCGAACTGGGTGAGCGTGCGCAGCGCGTGCGGGATGGCGATCAGGTTGAAGGCGTTCATGCCGCGCGCTTCCACCCATTCGCTCAGCGTGGCGGTCTGCGGGTCGGTCGGCACCGCGAACGGCACCTGGGTGATGACCACCGTGGTGCAGGCTTCGCCGGGCAGGTCCAGACCTTCGCCGAAGGAATTCAGGCCGAACAGCACCGAGCCTTCGCCGGCGGCAACGCGGCGCAGGTGTTCGTCGATCAGCCGGGTCTTGGACATGTCGCCCTGCACCAGCACCTGCTTGCGGCGCGCGGTGGACATCAGGCCGGCCACCTTCTCCATCTTCCAGCGCGAGGTGAACAGCACCATCGAGCCCTTGGCCCAGTCCAGTTCCTGGTCGAGGTAGCGCGCCACTTCGCGCGGATGGCCTTCGCGGTCATCGGGCGTGACCGGGAACTTCGGAATGATCAATTCGGCTTGGTTGGGCAGGTCGAACGGCGATGCCAGCGAGACCATTTCCGCTTCCGGCGGGATGCCGTTATCGATGGCCAGCGACTGGAAATCACCGCCGCCGGTCAGCGTGGCCGAGGTCATCACCACCGAATCCACCTCATCCCATAGCAGCTTGCGCAGCACGTGCGCAGCCGACACCGGCGAGCCGTGCAGCACCAGGTCGCCCTCGCGGGTGGCGGTGACCCAGCGCGCGGTGGGCGGCGCGCCGTCCTTGTCCTCGCGGCGCCAGGCCTGCCACAGGTTGTACTGCTGCTCGATCATTTCCAGCGCCATGCCGAGGTTGCGCTGCAGGCGCTCGCGCGCGGCATCGTCCGGCTTGCCCTTGGCCACCTGTGCCGTGGCGGCGTGGGCCCAGTTGTAGAGGCTGCGGGTATCGTCGGCCAGCGCTTCGATCGGCTCGCGCCAGGCCTCGGGCAGGCGCCCGTTGGCGGCGCGCCACATCGGGTCTTCGTCGGCCGGGGCCGGCATCCACACCGCTTCCACGTGATCGCGGAAGGCGCGCAGCTGCTTGGCCACGTTGCTGGCCACGTCGATGGCCTCGTTCGGCAGCAGGTTGCCCAGGCGGTCCTTGTCGACCGCGCGGTAGGCACCGGCAATCAGGATCTGCAGGCGGCCGGTGCGCTTGGCCATCTCGTCCAGGGCCAGGCTGGCCGCGCCCTGGTCGATGGCCACGTTGCCGATGTGGTGGCCTTCGTCCAGCACCAGCAGCATGTCCGACGGCGCGGCGATCATCGGCTGGCCGTTGTCGCTGTCACCAATGGACAGCGCCGACAGCAGCAGCGCGTGGTTGGTCACCACGATCTGCGCATCGCGCACGGTGTTGCGTGAGCGCAGCACCGCGCACTGCGCCGAGTACGCGCAGCGGCGCCCAGCACAGGCCGAGGCGGGCGTGGTGATGCGGCTGCGCAGGCCGGGGCTGATGGTTTCCGGCGCGTTGTCGATGTCACCGTCCCACGTGCCGCTGGTGAATGCATCGGACAGGCGCTTGGCGATATCCATCTCGATGGGCGCCAGCGGCCGGTCGTACAGCGGCGCTTCGTCCTCGAACATGCCGCCCTGCGCGCCCTCGCCCTGCGCTTCAGCGGCATTGCGCGTGCACAGGTAGCGGGTGCGGCCCTTGGCCAGGGCCACGGTCGCTTCCAGGCCGGTGGCCTTGAGGAAATTGGGAATATCGCGCTCGACCAGCTGCGACTGCAGGGCCACGGTGCCGGTGCTGATGACCAGCTTCTTCTTGCTGGCCAGGGCGATCGGCACGCCCGCGGTGAGGTAGCCCAGACTCTTGCCGACGCCGGTCGGTGCCTCGACCACGCCGACGCCGCCACTGGTGGACAGCGCACGCGACACCACGCCGATCATCTGGCTCTGCGAGCGGCGGGTGGAGAAGCCGGGGGTGTTGGCCTGCAGCGTCGTGTACGCCTTGCGGATCGCGTCCTTCAAGGCGTCATCGAGCTTGCGCGGGGCGGCGACGGTTTCGGTCACGCCGGGAACTACCGTGGCTGGATCAGGCCGGCCATTGTCGCATGGCCGGCCACCGGGACCGAGGCGCGGGCGCTGAACAGGGTCAGCGGCGTCGGGGGTTGGCGGTCATGGACTGCATGGCCGCAAAGGGCCGGGGCAGATGCGGCGTTGCCAGCCCATCTACGGTAGCCCCGGGCCATGCCCGGCGGCTCTGTCAGGACCGCTGCGCCCGCCGGGCATGGCCCGGCGCTACCGGCCTGCCGCAGGCGGCAGCGGCGGCCGCTGGCGCAGCACGCGCACCAGCGCCCAGATCACCAGCACGATGCCGAAGGCGCTCAGCAGCGACAGCACGAACTGCACGCCGCCCAGCACCGCGCTCATCGCCGAGATGGCGGTGAAATCGCCGCTGCTGACCATCCACAGCGGCACCACGTTGGCAACCACGCCACCGAGGTTCGCCACCAGCAGCAGCACCAGGCCCGCCAGCGCACCGCTGCGGGCCGCGTCGCGCGGCGCGCCTACCACCCAGACCAGGCCGACGCACAGCGCGATCAGCACCGGCAGGCGCACGCCGATCATGCTCAGCACGCTCAGCAGCAGCGAGGAGCTGTCCATGGCTCAGTCCTGGCCGGCAAACGCGCCGGCACCGGCACGCAGCTGCTGGTAGACCTCGTCGGTCTGCGGGCGCACGCCGTGCCACTGCAGGAAGCTCTCGGCAGCCTGCTCGACCAGCATGCCCAGGCCATCGACGGTATTGCGGCAGTTCGCCGCGCGCGCCCAGGCCAGGAAGGCGATGGCCGCCTCGCCATAGTTCAGGTCCACCGCGGTGGTCATCGAATTGACCAGCGACAGCGGCAGCTTGAACTCCACGTCGCGGTCGCGGCCGGCCGACGTGGCGTTGAGGATCAGTTCGAAATCGCCCAGGTCGCGCAGGTCTTCCCAGTAGCGGCTGAGCGCGCGGCCCGGCTCGCCCATGGCGTCGATCAGTTCGTCGGCGCGTTCCGGCGTGCGGTTGACCACCACCAGCTCGGTGATGCCGGCATCGAGCAGCGCCGGGGCGACGCTGCGTGCCGAACCACCGGCGCCGATCAGCAGCACACGGCGGCCGCGCAGGTCCAGGCCGTGGCGGTCGGTCAGGTCACGCACCAGGCCGATGCCATCGGTGGTGTCGCCGTGCCAACGGTCGCCCTTGCGCAGCAGGGTGTTGACCGAGCCGGCGCGACGCGCGCGTGCGGTCAGCGTGGTGCACGCCGAGAACGCGGCTTCCTTGTGCGGCGAGGTGACGTTGGCGCCGACACCGCCTTCGGCGGCGAAGGCGTCCAGCCCGGCCAGGAAGGCGTCCGGGGCCAGGTCGATCGCGCGGTAGTCGATGCTGATGCCTTCCTGGCGACCGAACGTCGCGTGGATCAGCGGCGACTTCGAGTGGGCAACGGGGTGTCCGAAGACGGCGTAACGATCGGTCATGGAATCCTCAAGCTGGCTAGACTGGTGCACTTTCGTGCAAGGACCCGGATGATGCGCATCACCCCGACCCTGCTGGTGCTTGCCGCCAGTCTACTCTCTGCCCCCGTGGCGATGGCGTTGAACGAGTACGGCATCGAGGGCATGGGCGTGGTCTCCACCCGCGCCGACGAGGGCCGGGCGACGATCAGTGCCGACGGCCAGCGCATCGTCTTCGCCCGCCGCGGCGAGGCAGGCTGGGGGCTGTGGCAGGCACGGGTGGTGGACGGCCGCTGGCAGCAGGCCCAGGCCCTGCCGGTGGACGTGGCCGGCGAGGTACTGGACCCTTATTTCAGCCGCGATGGCCACTGGCTGCTGTTCGCCGCCGGCCGCGCGGGGAAATGGGCGCTGTACCGCGCAGCGGTGGCCGCCGATGGCAGCGTGGGGCGCGCGCAGCCGCTGGCCGGCAAGGATGGCAGCCGCGCCGAGCGTGGCGCGGCCCTCAGCGCCGATGGCCGCCGGCTGCTGTTCGCGCGCGACCAGGGCCGTGGCGCGGGCTGGGATCTGTTCGTGGCGCCGCTGGATGCGCAGGGCGTGCGCGGCGCCTCCGTGGCGTTGGTCGCCCTCAACACGGCCGCTGACGAGACCGACGGCGACTGGCTGGGCAATGACGGCGCGGTGGTGTTCAGCCGTGGCAACAGCGAGGCCGCGCAGGTGATCACCAGCGCCTGCGCCTGGACCGGTGCCGCGCTGCAGCCGCTGGGCCTGTCGTTCAACCAGACCGGCGGCTGGACCGGCGCGCCGGTGGTCGACAACGCGAAGCCGGGCGAGATGATGATGGCCAGCAGTGCGGCCAGGGCACCGCGTGCCGGTGGCGTGGATGTGTACCGGCTGGCGGTGCCGAAGGTGGCGGCCGTGGCCGGGTGCGTGCGGTAGATCCACGCCGTGCGTGGATGGCACCCGTGATGGGGTCAGAGCCCTTTCCTGCGGAAAGGGATCCGACCCCGGGCATTGACGCTCAGCGCGCCAACACCTGGGCGCGCTGCTTTTCGTAATCGATCTCGCTCAGCTGGCCGTTGTCCTTGCGGCGGTTCAGCGCGGCCAGTTCGGCCTGCACGCTTTCCGGCAGGGCCTGCTCACGGGCCACGTGGGCGGCGGCGGACAGCTGCTCCGGCGGGCGCCGGCTGGCACGCCAAGCCGCCACGAACACGCCGACGATGATGGCGCCGAACACCAGCGTGCCGGTGCCCCAGATCAGCCATTGCATCCATCCCATTTCCGGTCCCATCGCGTGTTCCTCCGTCCGTCGTGAGCGCTATTGTCAGCGCTCGCGCAGCCAACGCGCCACCTGCGGCGCGAAATAGGTCAGTACGCCATCGGCGCCGGCGCGCTTGAAGCCCAGCAGCGATTCCAGCACGCAGGCGCGTTCGTCCAGCCAGCCATTGGCGAAGGCGGCCTTCATCATCGCGTACTCGCCGCTGACCTGGTAGGCGAAGGTCGGCACGCCGAACTTCTCCTTCACCCGGCGCACCAGGTCCAGGTAAGGCATGCCCGGCTTGACCATCACCATGTCCGCGCCCTCTTCCAGGTCCAGCGCGATCTCGCGCAGGGCCTCGTCGCCGTTGGCCGGGTCCATCTGGTAGGTCTTCTTGTCGGCCTTGCCGAGGCTGCCGGCGCTGCCCACGGCATCACGGAACGGGCCGTAGAACGCCGAGGCGTACTTGGCCGAGTAGGCCATGATGCGCACGTTGAGGTGGTGGTCGGCATCCAGCGCACGACGGATCGCGCCGATGCGGCCGTCCATCATGTCCGAGGGCGAAATGATGTCGGCGCCGGCTTCGGCATGCGACAGCGACTGCTTGACCAGCGCTTCAACGGTGATGTCGTTGAGCACATAGCCCTTGTCGTCGATGATCCCGTCCTGGCCGTGCGTGGTGTACGGGTCCAAGGCCACGTCGGTCATCACCCCCAGTTCCGGGAAGCGCGTCTTCAGCGCACGGATCGCGCGCTGGGCCAGGCCGTCCTCGGCCCACGCCGCCGACGCATCCAGCGACTTCTGCGAGCTGTCGATCACCGGGAACAGGTCGATCACCGGGATGCCCAGTTCCAGCGCCTCTTCGGCCACCTTCAGCAGCTCCTCGATCGACAGCCGCTCCACGCCGGGCATCGACGGAACGGCGGTGCGGCCGGCCAGCTCGTGCACGAACACCGGGTAGATCAGGTCGTCGGTGGTCAGCGTGTTTTCGCGCATCAGGCGGCGCGAGAACTCGTCATGGCGCATGCGCCGCGGGCGGTAATGGGGATGAGGCATGGCAGGCTCCGAGGAGTGGCTATTGCAACAGGTAGCCCTGCGGCAGCAGGGGTTCGGGCAGGGGGCGTTCGCCGAGCGCGTCGAGCTGGTCGATCTCGATCGTGCGCACCATGGCGTCCAGCGGCAGGTCGTTCGGCTCCAGGCCGAAGGGCTCTTCCATCTCCTCGCCCAGCTGGTCCAGGCCGAAGAAGGCGTAGGCCAGCACCGCCGACAGCA
Source organism: Stenotrophomonas sp. SAU14A_NAIMI4_5 (assembly GCF_003086795.1). Lineage (NCBI taxonomy): Bacteria > Pseudomonadati > Pseudomonadota > Gammaproteobacteria > Lysobacterales > Lysobacteraceae > Stenotrophomonas > Stenotrophomonas sp. SAU14A_NAIMI4_5. The sequence continues at coordinate 4,339,173 of NZ_CP026003.1, forward strand.
CCGGCGTGCCCCAGCCCAGCGAGCTGGCCAGGCCGAACGGCAGCAGCACGCAGAACATCCACGCGCAGCGGTGCAGCAGCAGGGTGTAGGCGAACGGCAGCGGCGTGCTGAGGATGCGCTCGCAGCCGGCCTGGATGGAGGACATCGCGTGCAGGCGGTCTTCCAGCTGGGTGTAGAGGATCGGCTCCAGCTCGCCGCTGCGCAGCGCCTGGGCCAGCTCGGCGGCGATCATCGACAGCAGCGCGTCGGGCACGTTCTCGCGCTCGGCCAGCTGCTCGCGCTGCGGCTTGTCCAGCCACGGCAGCGCCACCAGGGCGACGATGCGCCCGCGCAGGCGTGCGGCCAGGGCATGGGCGAAGGCGGTGGTGAGGTAGGCGATGCGGCGGCGGCGGCCGCTGTCGTCGGCCAGCAGCAGGTGCACCTGGCGCGCCAGCGAACGCGATTCGTAGATCAGCTGGCCCCACAGCTTGCGGCCTTCCCACCAGCGGTCGTAGCAGGCGCTGTTGCGGAAGCTGAGGAAGATCGACAGGACCAGGCCGAGCAGGGTGAACGGGGTGACCGAGACACGCTCGATGCCGATTGGCGGGGCCAGTTCCACCACCGCCGCCACGGCGATGGACAGCACCAGGATGGCCAGCACCTTGGGCGCGACGGCCGGCACGATGGAACCGCGCAGGATGTACAGCAGTTGCCAGCCGTGGGGACGGGAACGAATGATCATGGGGTCAGCCGCGCCGGGCGCGGTTTCACAGGCACGCGGGGGGCTCGCGCAGCCCGGCATTGTACTCCCCTGCCCGGCGCCGGGCCGTGGGGCTGCGACGCCCGGTCGCACCCATGGGCGCGACTCGGAGCAGGTCGCTCTGAGCAGGCCGCTCAGATCACCCCGCCGCCCAGGCTCAGACGGACGATGCCGACCAGCACCACGATGCCGTTCAGGACCAGCCCGGTCTTGGCGCGGCCGCGCTTGCTGGGGTGGGTGAAGAGGATGCCCAGCGCGGCGATGACCGCGCCCACCGCCGCGAACGGGATCAGGAACCAGTTGCCCCAGCCCAGCAGCGGGATCAGGGCCAGGATCATCCACAGCAGCGCCACGATGCCCCACAACAGACTGATCACACCCATGCCCAGCTCCCCTCAGATCGGTTCCTTCCCCAACATTAGCCTGTCCCGTGGCTGTCGCCTACCGCCGTTGGCGACACGCTCACCCGCCCCGTGCCAGCATGCGGCCATGCGCCGGGCGAAGGTGTTGGCGCCGATTCAGAGTCCCCGGCCGATGATCCGAACTGTCCTACAGGGGTAAACGCCATGAACATCCGTTGGCTCGCTTTGACCGCCATGCTGCTGGCCGCTGCCGGTTGCGCCAGCACCTCCAAGGTGATGCTGGGCCGCGCGCGTGCGCCGATCGACCCGGCGCAGGTGCAGATCTATTCCACCCCGCCGGCCGGTTCGCTGGAAATCGCCCAGCTGGAATCGTCCTCGGCGGTGGGGTTTGGTACCCAGGGCCAGACCGATGCGGCCGTGGCGCGACTCAAGCGCGAAGCCGCAGCGCTGGGCGCCAACGGCGTGATCCTGATGGGCGTGGGCAGCAGCGGCTCCCCGGTGGGCATGTCGGTGGGCGCCGGCAGCTACGGCTCGCACGTGGGCGGCGGCGTCGGCATCGGTATTCCGACCACGCAGAAGCGCGCGGCCGGTGTCGCGATCTGGGTGCCGAACCCGGAGGCCCCGGCACGGTTGCCGACGCAGACGATTACCCCGCAGCGCTGATCAGTAGATCCACGCCATGCGTGGATGGGCCTTTCCGGTAATCCCCGGGGTCAGAGCCCTTTCCCTGCGGAAAGGGATCCGACCCCTGCATCGGTAGCGCCGGGCCATGCCCGGCGGCTTTTTCCCGCTGCGCTCGCCGGGCATGGCCCGGCGCTACCGGTACTTCGGCACGAACTGCTGCTGCACCGCTTCGGCCAGCTGGTCCGGCGGCAGCAGGCCCTGGTCGAGCAGGAAGTTGTTGAACGCCATGCGGTCGAACTTCGCGCCCAGCGCCAGCTCAGTCTGCATGCGCAGTTCCAGGATGCGGGTGTAACCGTAGAAGTAGCTGCCCGCCTGGCCCGGCATGCGCACGGTGTAGCGGTCCAGTTCCTGGGTGGCCATCGCCTTGGACAGGCCGACCTGCTCCATCAGCACGCGCTCGCCGTTGGCGCGATCGGTCAGGCCCAGGTTGAGCATCGGGTCGAGCATGGCGCGGGCCGCGCGCAGCAGGCGGAACTGCAGCGCGATCATCTGCCCGTCCAGCGGCTCGTACGGCACCATCTCGGCCTCGGCGTACAGCGCCCAGCCTTCCACGTTCACCGAATTGAACGCGAACATCGTGCGCGCCAGCGACACGCCACGCTCGACCATCGCGGTGAACTGCAGCTCGTGGCCGGGGCGGCCTTCATGCGCGCTCAGCGTCCACGCCGCCGCACCGAAGTTGAAATCGTCGTACTGCGCGCCCGGGCCCGCGGCCGGATTGCCCAGCGGCAGCACGAAGGTGCCCTGCTGCCCGGTGTTGTTGACCAGCGGCGCCGGCAGGAAGTGCGGGGCCGGGCTGGCCGCGCTTTCCGCCGCCGAACCCAGGCGCATCTGCATGGCCCGCTTGGGCACGTCGACGATGCCGTGTTCGCGGATCAGCGGATCGATCGCGTTGATCACCTTGCGGTAGTGACCTTCCAGCTGGTCGTCGGCGATCTTGTCGGCCTTCAGCGCGCGGATCACCGCCACCGGGTCGCTCGGGTCGGCGACCTTCAGGCCCTTCTCCTTCGCCACCAGCGGTGCCAGCTGCTGCATCGCCGAGCGGGTTTCCATGAATTCCAGCTGGGCGCGCTGCATCAGCAGCTTCGGGTCGATGTCGATGCCGACCTGCTTGAGCTGGAACGCATACAGCGGGGCCGGCAGGCGTGCGTCGGTGCGCGCCTTCGGCAGCACTTCCTTGCGGGTCCAGGCGGCGTAGTCCTTCATCTGCCCGGCGAGGGCCGTCATCGCCACATCGGCGCCGGCAATCTGGTACTTCTTCAGCAGCGACTCGATGCCGGTGATGTAGGTCTCGACGTTGTCCAGCGACTGCTGCACTTCGATCTTCGTCGGCTGCAGCAGCGTGTTGTCCTTCAGGCGTTCTTCGTAGCGCTGGCGGGCCAGCGTGGTGAATGCCGTGCCGCCCGGCTGCAGGCCGGCATACGCCTTGAGGCGGTCGAGCGCCTTGGCCCGGCGCTCGGCCGGCACCTGGTCGGACAGCAGCAGGTTGAGGCCGCTGAACACCGTCTGCGGCGCATCGCTCCACGGCAGCAGGTACTTCTCGTTGAGCGTGCTGCCTTCGATGTTCTGGTCAGCGGCGTGGATCATGATAGCCAGGTCCTGGCGGACGTTGGCATCCTTCTCGGTGGCCAGCTTCGCCTTCAACTCGTCGCGGGCCTTGGCCATGGCCGCGCGGTAGCGCTTGCCGTTGTCGGGGCCGAGGTCGGCCACCTTGTCGTCGTAGCCGGGCACGCCGAAGAAGCCGGTCTCTTCCGGCTGGAACGGCCCCTGCGCATCCAGCAGGATCTGCGCCAGCGCATTGCTGCGGGCGACCCAGGCCGGGCTGGCCGGCGTGGCGGCCTTGGCAGCCGGCGCGGCCAAGGCCGGCGGGGCGGACAGCAGCGGGGCGGCGGTCAGGGCCAGGGCAACGGCGAGCGCGATCGGCTTCATGGGATCACTCCGGGAAAGGGGTGATCGCAACTTACGCGCTCAGGGCGATGGCGACAATCGGCTGGAGGTCATGGGCCGGGACGGGCAACCGCTCTGGTAGATGCCCACCTTGGTGGGCGGTTTTCGAGGGGGCTAACCAAGGTTGGCCTCTACCTGCTCGGCCTGCGCGCGTAGCTGTAGTTGGGATCCCGCACGGCACGCACGATCGGGCTTCGTGCGTGCCTGACTGCGCCGAGGAACCAATCCAGCACATACAGCACCAGCCAGATCATTCCCGCCCAGACCCATTCACCCGTGGCAATCGCCCAGATCAAGGGCAACGCCGCCAGCATCAGCAGGATGTGCGTGCACACCAGATAGAGCGAGTGGATGCCCAACGGTGGGTCAGACCGCAGGACGACGCCACACCCGGTGCACGGCGTCTGCGCCTGGCGCTTGTCTGCCGAACGCAGGGGAAAGCGCTGGCCGGACGCACCACAGAGCGGGCAGGTGAAGGTCAGAAAGCGCGCCACGGAAACTCCAATACGAACGAACAAGTGCCCAACTAACGGTTGATCACCATCTGCAGTCCATCACGCAGGACGATCAGCAATGCATCGAGATCCCGCCTTGAGATGGAAGCTGACTCCAGCCCGATTGCTCCGGCAACTCCACATTGCGAGAAGAACACGTCATACGTATCAATCAACTCGGAGTGAAACATCCCCATCGGAGAGGTCTCAACAACTCTGAAGAGATCCGTCATGAAATTCCAGAAATTGATGACCGTCTCAGGCTCAACCCCGACACCCGAGCAAGCTGAAGACATCAACGAATCAACATCAAATACTGACTCGCCTTCCCAGTCCAGAGCACCTCCAGCAGTCACGACCGCCAGATCAAGCGCATCCCGGCTGGAGGCATGAACTGCGACCCCATTGACTGCCATCAGATGATCACGGTCGTCCGAGACCCATGCAAACCAGACGACGCTCTCGCCACTGGCGATGCCGATCGGATAAACGTTCACGCGTGCCCCGACATGAAGTGCACCCATCAATGTTCAAGACCTTTTCTGCAAATTGCCCGTGCAGCCCACTCAGAATTTTACGCTGCTGTAGACAAGACCTAGATCCTCATCGTGAATGACCCAGCGATCAGCACCACCCTCCGGACACAGGCGGAACTCGCCGGTGTAGCCCGACGCGCGCGACCACGCACTGCGGGCAAATTGAGGGAACCGGCGCATGGTTTGCGCCTCCGACATCTCGGGCTTGCCTGCAAGCCTACAGTCTTTGGGAAAAGTAAAAACTCCGTTTGCCGGATGGAAGACCAACCATGACTCGTTGGTGTCCATGTCGTGTGTCTCGCGTATATCAACTGCATCTTCAGGCAACCACGCAGGTATCCACTTCGACTCACCGAGTGCGTTCTTGGAAATGGCTTGATCGCGGTTCGCGTACTCTGTGCTTGCAACCTCCATGCAACCAGAAGTTGTAATTGCCAACATAACAGTCAGGAGAAGCTTGGAATTGTTCATCGACAGCATGCTAGTCATCAGTAAGGGAAATCTCCACCGGGGCGATAGCTCCCGCACATCTGTGAGCAACTCCCTGCAGGCCCGCATGCACCTCAGATGTCACCCTGCGAATACCGCCCCGCCGCTGGTTAACCGGCATGACGCAGCACCAATTCGAACGCTACACAATCCCCATCGGGATCACTAGCCGACGCCAGATCGCCAAACACTTCGCTCTTGTTGCTCCACTCCCAGATCGCGACAGCCTGCGGGCGGAATCCGTTTCGATCAGCGCACATCCTACGCTGTCACATACCCGCACCAAACCGCTCAGCCTGTCACAGAAAAAGATGGCCAGCACCGTAGCTCGACTCAGTGATCGAGCCCATCACGCTAGACGAGTAGCTCTACGATAGGCAACTTACAGACGCACCTGTGAGCGAAAATTCCCGACTAATTCACAGCCTGAAAACAATCAAATCACAATTCGTAAGCTCCTCATTTCTCTTCTCCCAATCGGAAAGATGACGATGTTCCCACAGATCGTCACTTTCCATTTCCTGAGCGCACTCGATCAGGAACGAGGCTAAGTTACGTGCCTCAGCGGCCCCGATCTGGAAAACGACCTCCTCTAACAGCGCCGGGTTGTCAGATAACAACTTTTTTCCGTACACCTTCATTGATCTCACGCCCCTTCAGTGATTTCCACTACGACTTCTCCACCTAGCGCCTTAAAATATCGCATTTCACTGGATCGCCGCGCTCGCAACCCTCGCGCGCGATCTCCTTTGCCACGCCGATAGCCCCAGCACACGCAGAGAGAGAGAAGCCCTTTCCACGGAGGAACTGCTTCACTCTATCGGAAAGCCCCCCGGATCAGTACCATGACTTCCACTTCCATCTTGGTTCACGATGACTTCTTTGCAGCCCTTTGCGCAAACGTGTGCATGTCGTTGTTGTCCGTCCACGTGCGGATTGTCTACGCGAACTGTAGTAGGACGGCCGCCAACTATTTTCTCGGTTTTCCCCGAGTTTGCCAGCCCATGGATGTCCACCCCTAGCAAGGGGTCTCCATCGACGTAAGCAAACGTATTCAGCCCACCTTTTAGCCCAATCGGATCACTCTGCGAGTACCTACCCACCACCGGGTCATACTCCCGCTGGTAGTTGTAGAACAACCCACTCGCATCCGTCGCCTGCTGCCCCGGGAAACGCAACGCCAGCTCGAACGCCACACCATCCCCATCGGGATCATTGCCCGGCGCCTGATCGCCAAACACCTCGCTCTTGTTGCTCCACTCCCAGATTGCAACATCCCGCACCGGGTCGATCACCACGCGCGGCGAGCCCAGGTGATCCGGCTGGATGTAAGCCACCTCCGGCACGCCAGCACCAGCCGCATTGATCAGCGCCACCGGGTAGTCGTCCAGCCAGATCGCCTGCTGCTGGGCTTGCCCCGTCGCCGAGTAGTTGCCCATCCACCGCCCGGCTTCGTCGTAGACCGTGATCTGGGCATTTCCGCCTTCGGGCGCTCGCAGTACGCGCTCGCCGCGATGGTTGTAGCCGTAGCGCTCGGCCACCACGCCCCCCAGCTTGACCGCGTTCATGCGATTGGCGTCGTTGTAGGTGAAGGCCTTGCCACCAATGCTGGTCGTGTTGCCTGCAGCATCGTGGCCACGCGCTTCGCCGCCCACCGCCACCAGATGATGGCTGTCAGCCTGGTAACTGTACGTCGAGGTACCCGCCGCGGTGGTCAGCGAGGTGCGATTTCCGGTGGCGTCATAGCCAGAGACCTCGACCAATCACCGCACACTGAGCCATATCCGCAGCACGTCACTTCGCTTGACGGTTCGCAACACAGCGATAGAACTTGTCGCTACGAACCGCGTACCTCGCTGCATGTCAACAGCGACTTCGCATTAACGACTGCATCGACCGGGGTGTTCACTGACAACTCCCGCTCCTCCAGCACCCTATTCAACTGGTTCGGTAGATCGATTTTCCAGCCCCCTGCCTCATCCGCCTCTGCACCTTACAAAGCGATTTGCAAGCCTGCCGACAGCAATGAGCGCGCTAAACATCCCGATAGTTCTCTAAGAATTCGGCAGCAGTATTATCTCCACCTTCAGCCGAGGATCTTATCCACGAAATCGCCTCATCATGATTGCGCTGCAGGCCAACGCCATGAAGAAGCGCAAGCCCATACTCGTACATCGCTGGTGGAAATCCAGCCTTCGCCGCCAGCTCAAAATAGCGTGCAGCCTCCACGGAATCTACATCCACGAAATCTCCAAACTGAAGATAGCAGCCGAGCCTGTACTGCGCTGGAGCGTATCCCATTGCGGCCGACAGCTCGACTTCAGACAGACTTCGCTTTTCAAATTCGCCAATACTCTCTCGAGGACGACTAAAGGTTGAAGAAAGAAAAATAGCTTCCGCGGATCCAACCTTCACTGCATCGCGTATCAGCGAAAAAGCGGCAACCAGATCCCCAGCATCGAATAGAATTGAAAATCTATCTGAAAGTTGTGTTGGCAAATTATCCATGAGGAATTATCGCGTCACCAGTGGGGCTTGTACACCTACACTGGATATGATGTGTGGACTTGGCCCCAAGCTTATCTTTGGCGTCTTTTTCAGCCATTCTTTTTGCGTCCTGCAATCGACTACTAAAACCGTAACCGAGTGCAAATTCCTTATCGTCGATTGAGCAATTGTCCGCGCTACGCCCATCTCTACTAGCCCGGCAAATACAGGAGTACCCTCCCCTCTTTCGATCTGGCCACGGGACTGACCTGCCACCTGCAGACGGAGATGCGAGGGCTTTGCTGAGCAATGCGGTTGCGACAGCCTGGTTCACATCACTGGGATTGATCCAGTTTTCCAAGGAAGACAACTGCCTTACTGCTACAAACGAATCTCGGAAAGCTGAGACAGTTGATTCTCCATGCCCGCCGAAATCATAGCTCTGAGGATCGCTGAGGTTGGGGCCATCTGTACCACCCGGGTAAGAGCGTAAGGGAGCTAACGCCCTCTGAAGTCCAAGCGGATCTGCATACACAGCGGGGTTTCCACCGGCATAAGAGTATGTCGACATCCCTCCCTCCAGCCCAATCGGATCACTCTGCGAGTACCTACCCACCACCGGGTCATACTCCCGCTGGTAGTTGTAGAACATCCCACTCGCATCCGTCGCCTGCTGCCCCGGAAAACGCATCGCGAGATCAAACGCCACACCATCCCCGTCGGGATCATTGGCCGGCGCCTGGTCGCCAAACACCTCGCTCTTGCTGTTCCACTCCCAGATCGCAACATCGCGCACCGGGTCGATCACCACGCGCGGCGAGCCCAGGTGATCCGGCTGGATGTAAGCCACCTCCGGCACGCCAGCACCAGCCGCATTGATCAGCGCCACCGGGTAGTCGTCCAGCCAGATCGCCTGCTGCTGGGCTTGCCCCGTCGCCGAGTAGTTGCCCATCCACCGCCCGGCTTCGTCGTAGACCGTGATCTGGGCATTTCCGCCTTCGGGCGCTCGCAGTACGCGCTCGCCGCGATGGTTGTAGCCGTAGCGTTCGGCCACCGAACCGCCCAGCTTGACCGCGTTCATGCGATTGGCGTCGTTGTAGGTGAAGGCCTTGCCACCAATGCTGGTCGTGTTGCCTGCAGCATCGTGGCCACGCGGTTCGCCACCCACCGCCACCAGATGATGGCTGTCAGCCGGGTAGCTGTACGTCGAGGTACCCGCCGCGGTGGTCAGCGAGGTGCGATTGCCCGTGGCGTCATAGCCGTAGGTTTCGATCGGCGTGGACGTTGCACCGTCCTGGGTCTGTGTCAGGCGACCCAGTGCGTCATACGCGTACTTGGCCTGCACGACCGTGCCGGCGCCATTCTTCAATTCGGTGATCGAACCCACCGGGTCGTAGCCAAAGCCCAAGGACAGGCCACCGGCAGCCGGGTCGTGCACGGCCTTCGGGCGATAGTCCAGATCCAGGGGGCGCTGCAACTGGCGGCCGTTGCCGTAGGTCCAGCCGGTGGCTGGGCCGAAGGCTGCGTATGTAACTCCACTGACCACCACCTGCCGCGCCTGCCCCGGCCGGGTCACGCCGATCTGGCTGATGCGGCCCAGCGTGTCGCGCACGTAGTCAGCCACGCTGCCATCCGGATAGGTCAGCGATGCGAGGCGACCGGACTTGGTATACGCGTAGCGCAAGGTGCTGGCGACGCCGTTCACGGTCTGCACCTTGCGGGTGATCTGGCCGAAGCGATCATGGCAGTAGGCCGTGCGCCCACCGTCATGCAGCACTTCGGACAACCGGCCCTTCGCAAAGCGCTCGTCGCTTGCACACACCGCCGGGGCCACGTCGTAGTGATAGCCCACATCCATGTTGGGGTCGGGGTAGGCCACGCCAACCAGACGATTGAGCGCGTCATAGCTGTAGGTAGCGGTAATACCGCGCGCATCGGTGCGGGTCTTGCGGTTACCTGCACTGTCCACGGTGAAACCGTTAGTGCCGCTGTCCGGGCTGACCTGTGTGGTCAGGTCGCCGAAGCCGTTGTAGGCGTAGGTGGTATGCAGGCCCTTCGGGTCAGTCACCTGGGTCACCTGGTCCAAGGCATTGTACTGGCTGCGGATCTCCGCCTCCACGCCGCCCACGTCCTGCAGGGTCTGCGCCAGCCGGTTCAGCGGATCATGCTGCTGGCTGGTGACACGCTGCAGCGCATCAGTGATCGACTGCGGATTGCCGTTGGCATCGTAGGTGAAACCGGTGGCATGGCCGCTGGCATCCTTCAACGCGGTCAGCTGGCCCAGGGTGTTGTAGGTACGGGCCAAGGTACGCCGCAGCGTGCCACCTGCATCCACGGTTTTTTCGTCAAGGCGGTTGCCGGCATTGTCCAGCGTGTAATGGATCGTGTTGCCGGCACTGTCAGCCACGTCGGTCAGCCGCTGCGCAGCGTCGTAGACATAGGTCACGCTGCTGCCATCGGGCTCGGTGATCTGCTGCACCTGGCCGGTGGGCCAATAGTTGATCTGTGTGACACGATCCTCCGTCGTGGTGGCCCCGCGCACGGTGACCGAGGTCGGCCAGCCGCGGGCGTGGTAGGTGTAGTCGGTAACCACACCGTTGGCATCGCGGATGGACAGCGGGTGCCCGGATGGGTCGTAGGCCAAGGTCTCCACCACATGACCCAGCGCGTTGGTCACACTGCGAAGGTCGCCTTTGCGATAGGCACAGCTTCCGCCGGTGGCGCAGCCCGCATCATCAGACGTGTAGTACGCGAACGTCGTCGTATCGGCTACATCCGTGCGCGGCCCATCCACACGGAGCAGCAGACCGATCTGCGGACACTCAGGACTGATGGCATCGCAGTAGACCTGCGTTGTTACGCGCGTCTCATCCGTAGCGGTATCACGAACCGTAATGACCGTTGGCTGATGGCGCGTGTTGCGCGTGAGGGTGGTTTCCTGCGCACCGATAGTCTGCTGCAGCAGGCGATTGGTCGCCATAGAGGTCCGTGTTTCGGAGACGCGCTGCTGCGGCGTTCCAACCGCTTCGGTCCGGGCCGTGACGCTTACCGCGCCCAATGGAGAATCGCTGATCTCGCTGTAGGCATAGGTGGTGCGAACGCCGCTGCGATCCTGCGAGGTGCTGACACGCCGTGCAGGATCAGAGTCCACCGGCGTGTAGTCGTACGATTCGGTGCCACGGTTGTCGCTGCGGCCCGTCACTTTGCGCGCCGGGTCCTGCTGCTCACCCGGGCTGAGCGCGTAGAAAGTCTGGTGCCCCAGCGCGTCGGTGACGGTGGTCGTGCCGTCGGCCGCATACTGCAGGCGCACGCCATCAATACCGGCACTGGGTGCAGCAGGTGGCTCTGCGGCCATCACCATGCCCACCGGCCAGAACAGGCAGCACACCACCGCTGCAGTCGCGCGGACAACCCGCTCGTGTGTTCGCAACATCCGTGTATCTCCTCATGAACGCGCCGTGGCGCGCTTCAGCAACGATCCTTCAATTGCAACCGGCATCATGCCGGCTGCACGTCACCCTGCCCTTGTCGTCATAGCCGAACCAGCTGAAGCGGCGACCGTCCTCCGGGGTGACGCCGGTCAGGTACCAGGGGAAACGGGCGTCTTCATAGTGATAGGTCCGCGACAGCCCATCAGCGTGGGTGACGCTGACAAGCTGCCCATGCGCACCGTAGGTGTACTGCGCATAGGGCACCCCACTGATCGTCATCGCCGCGATCTTCTCGTCGGTGGCATCTGCGTATGCGAACTCAAGCGTGCGGCCCGTGGAGTGCCTGATCTCCTTCAGCCGGCCCGCACCATCGTAGGCATAGGCCAGTGTCGTACCGTCTTCGAATTCACGCCGCTGGAGCAGCCCCATTCGATTGAATCGCAGGAGTTCACCGCGCCTGCTGACAATCCAGCCATCATTGGTGCGGTCCGCACGATCACCACTTCCGTCTGTCGCCAGGTAATAATTGGTCTTCTGCTGGAAGGCGACGTGGCTGCCGTCTTCATCGATGAGGCCAACCACCGCTGGAACGTACGAAGTGACCAGGCCGTTGGCGATGCGGATGTTGTGGGAGTGGGTCCAGTTGGACCCGAAGCCGCCGCCGGCCACCGCCGACTTCGAATGGTAGTGCCGCATCAGCTGGATCCAGGGCAGGTCGAGTTCTGGTTCGTGCTGCACTTTCTCCCCCGTTGCGGCGTTGCAGGGGTTGCCTTTCATGGCCAGGCACTGCCTGGGCGACTGTCGGGTGGTGTAGGACATGAGCGATC